>NZ_DATNGK010000076.1:0-14167 GCF_035605935.1 Actinocrinis sp.
TTCGGTCTGCCCGCGTTCCTCTCGTTCGCCCCGCCCGCCGTCGCCCTCCTCCTCAGTGCCCTGGCCGCCCTCGTCTGGCGAGCCGCCGTCCGCCGCTACCGCTCCACCGGCAGCTGATCTGCGAATAAGCGAGAAAGTTGCCTTACCTGACGAATGACGCTGTGTGCATTCGCAAACCGGCACATGCAATTGCAGGTGCAATATCGTGGATCTAGCTCATTACTCAACTGTATGATATCGATTCATTCGGAAAGCGCGAGCTCACACCACAAATCAATCGATAGACTCGATCAACTTATACGTCAATTCGATCACAAGCGGCAAGGACCGCCGTTCCGCCTGGGCGTTGGGAAGCGGTTCCGAACCCTTGCGCGGGCTTGCCAGGCCAATGCATACTTCATCATCCGCACAGATACTTAGTAACACACGACGCTTCGCGAACGTGCCAATGCACATGCATCAGCGTTCGTCGTGATGACCCCGCCGAGCGTATGAACTGCGTGAGGAGAGATCACCAGATGGAACGTGAGCCGGAACCGGAAAGACAGTCGAAGGTCTTCGTGCTTCGAAGGCTCGGATCGACCCCGCAACAGCGCGGCAGCACCAGCGATATGAGCTGCCCCGACGTGTTTGAACTCTCCGATGGCAGCATTGCCTGCATCGGCACTGATCTGACGGAGTCCCTGCGCAGCGCGCTCCCCATGGGCGCCAGTATCGGCCCTCTTGAGCGATTGGTGTCTTTACCGCGCCAAACCGTCCGTGACGCACTTCCCGACCTCGTCAGTTACGCCTGCATTCCCTGAGGCCGCACGGCGCTCACTACCTGCCCTTCCGATCACTCACCTGGTCGTAATCCGTTCGTCGACGAATCATCGTCGTAGCCTCGGCAGATCTCATCCACCACTTGCGCGGAGGACCATTCACGCGTTCCCGGCACCAGGTCGCAGGCGCGCGCCTCGGCGCCCGCGACCCAGTAAGCCCTCATCACCGGGCTGCGGAAGAGCCGCCGCAGCACCGGCTGCATTCTGTCCGCGTCGTAGTCGCTGAACTCCATCGCGAGACGCTGATGTTGGTAGACGAGATTCGCGTACCAGAACTGCCGCCGGACGCTGTGCGGGTGATTCGCGCCGTCGGCGTCCGGCCACACGGCGCCGAGCCCCTCGTCCTCGATCGCCATGCGCAACAACTCGACATGCAGCCGGCGCAGGTCGGCTTCCGCGCTGCGGTGCAGCTCGGCCTGCGTCTGCCTCATCTCGTGCCGTTGTAGCGCGAGCTCCTGCCGCTGGAGCTGGAGCTCCTTGAACTGCATGACGAAGGTGATCACGAGCGCCGCCAAGCCGAAGGCCGCGAACACTGCGGCGACGCTCTCGAAGGCCTGGCCGATGTTGCTCCACCGCTGCCACTCGCGATCCGGCAGCGTATTCGCCATCGCGACGTCGACCGCGATCCCAAAGACCAGAATGAATACGGTGGATCCGAGAAAGATCGCCCAGCCGTAACGCAATACGAAAGGCTGCCCGAAGCGCGCTGCACGATCCGCCGCGGCTCTTGCGGAAACTTCTTCCGCATCCGCCATGACCGTTTGGTCCGATTCTCCATCCATTTGCCAGCCCCCGATAAATCGAGCAGGCCCGTGCTCGCGGCGGCGAGCACATTCCCGTCCAATCGGATCGTTCCCGGCCCCGGGAGCGCCGAAGCGATGTGCCGGTGGTGTTCGAGACGAGAACGTGCGCCGCACTCGCGCTCGATTCACGCCCCGCCAAATTCCCGATTCGGCAGCTTGACTTATTGACTCGGTACGGTCTCGTCGGTCACGCCAGCCGTGGGCTCGCCGGTGTAGAGCGCCTTGACCGCGGTCTCCAGGTCTAGGCCCCCACGCAGCCGCTCGAGAGTGCCGTCGTAGGTGACCCGGCCGTGGTCGATTGCGACGACGCGGGAGCAGAGGCGCTCGATGTCGCCTACGTCGTGCGTGGTCAGCAGGATCGTCGTGCCGGTGTTCACGTTGAGGTCGTGCAGGAAGTCCCGCACGGCGTGCTTGGAGACGATATCGAGCCCGATGGTCGGTTCGTCGAGGTAGACGATCGCCGGGTCGTGCAGCAGCGCCGCGGTGATGTCGCCACGCATCCGCTGGCCGAGGCTGAGCTGCCGTACCGGCTGATCCAGGAGCGGGCCGAGGTCGAGCGCGTCGATGTAGTAGTCGAGGTTCTCGTGGAAGCGCTGCGTGGGGATTCGGTACAGGCGCTGGATCAAGCTGAAGGAGTCACGCAGCGGAAGGTCCCACCAGAGCGTGGTGCGTTGCCCGAACACCACGCCGATGCGCCGCGCCAGGCTCACTCGGTTGCGCTGCGGTTCGAGTCCTGCGACGCGCAAGGTGCCGGAGGTCGGCATCAGGATTCCGGTCAGCATCTTGATGGTGGTGGACTTGCCCGCGCCGTTCGGGCCGATGTAGCCGACCAGCTCGCCGGGCTCGACGCGCAGATCGATGCCGTCGACGGCGGTGAAGTCGGTGCGGCGGCGGCGCAGGCGTCCGGCGCGGTGATAGCGGGTGAAGGTCTTGGTGAGCTGCTCGGCGACGATGACTGGCTCGGTCAACGGCACACTGCTTCCACTCGAGTCGGGGTGGAGCGAACCATCGTCGCGGTCGGCCGGTCATGCCGCAAGCGAATAAAGGACGATGCGGCCGCCGTATTCGCTATGGCTCGGGAATGATCGAGTACCGCAGGTAGATGCCGAGCTGGCGCTGCACCTCACCGTCCAGCCGCATTCCGAGGCGTTGAGCTACGTGGATCGACGGTTCGTTGCGTGGGCGGATCAGCGCGACGACGGGCGTCCCCGGCGCCGCCTTGGCCGCGAGGGCGAGTGCCGCGCGGCCGAGTTCGGTCGCGTAGCCCTTGCCCCAGGCCGAGGGCCGGAAGCGGTAGTAGAGGTTGACGAAGTCCTCGTCTTGGACGACCGGGCGCACGCCGCCGAAGCCGAGGACCTGGCCGTCCTGAGGACTGCGCACGACCCAGTAGCCGAAGCCTTCCTCGTGCCAGTGCCGGCGCCAGATGTCCAGCACCGGCGCGGCCGTGCCCGGATCGACCATCGCACCGGCCGGATTGTGCACGTTGGTGGCCGGGTCGCCGTGGATCGCGAAGTACGCGTCCGTGACATCGGGCTCTGTCGTGGGGACGCATAGCAGCAGCCGGTCACTGCGCTGCCAGACTGGATGCCCCGCGGCGTCGATGCCCCGCGTGGTGCCGCTCGGAAGGCTCGCTCCTTGCCCGGCCGGCAGTTCGCCGAGCAGGTCGGTGTCCTTCGGACGGCCCAGTTCGCGGCTCATAAGGATCATGTCGTGTCGCGCCGCACCGACCGCGACGACGTTGCGCAACGCGCCGGCGCGGCTGAAGCCGTGGCGTTCGTACAGGGCGATCGCTGCGTGGTTGTTACCGCGCGCCTCGAGCATGAGAACTTCGACGCCGGCAGCTTGCGCGTCCGCGGCGATCGCCTCGACGAGCGCGGCACCGACGCCGGCGCCACGGGCTCCTGGTGCGACAACGACACGGTCGAGTTCGGCGAGTACCCGGCGAGTCGGGTACGGGCTGCGGGTCCATTGCGCTGAGCCGACGACTGTTGCGTCGCGGGTGTTCCGCACGATCGCCAGTCCGGCGTCGCCGCGCTCGGCATCGATCATGAGCTTTTCGAGGTAGCCGGCGTACTCCGGTCGCGTGATCTGCGCGCTGAGACCGAGCGCTTCGCCGCGGGCAGCTGCGGCGACGATGAGCTCCGCTACGGCGGCGAGAGTGCCGTGCTCGGATTTCCCGACGAAGGCCACTTGGTTCTCTCGCACGAAGCGATCATATGGCTGAGGTCACACAGCTGGCCGAAGAAACGTCTGCCAGATCAGGAATAGCGCCGGTCGAGCCCCGGTTGTGCGGGGCATGAAGGTTGAGGTTTACAGCGATATCGCCTGTCCGTGGTGCTACATCGGCAAGCATCGCTTCGAGCGGGCCCTTGCGGCATTCCCCGGCGCCGAGTCCGTCGAGGTGGTCTTCCGGCCGTACCAGTTGGACCCGGGCGCACCGCAAGTCGCTTCATCACACCGCGAGTACCTCAACCAGCGGTACGGCCCGGACTCCGCGCAGATGGACGCCCGCGTCGCCCAGCTTGGTCGCGGTGAGGGCATCGCGTTCGACTTCGATAACGCGCTGCACGTCAACACCCTCGACGGGCACCGACTGCTCCGCTTCGCGCTCGTCGAGTACGGACCGGCGGTACAGGCGTCGCTGAAGGAGAAGCTGCTCGCCGCGCGCTTCGCCGAGGGCGGCAACGTCGGCGATCACGCGCAGCTCGCCGACGCGGCCGCCGCCGTGGGCATGGACCGCGCACAGACCGCGGCTTTCCTCGCCTCCGATGAGGGCCGCAAGCAAGTCCTTGAGGAGATCGCCGAGGCGCAGGCCGTGGGCGTCTCGTCGGTTCCGACGTTCGTGTTCGACGGGCGCTGGGCCGTCTCCGGAGCGCAGGACTCAGACACGTTCCTTCGCGTACTCGAGCAGGTCTCGGCGCAGGAGCGGGACGAGGCCTGAGCGGAAGGCTCAGTACCGGCAGCCGTGCGTTCGTCGCTGAATGATCGTCAGGCCGGATGAAAAGCAGGACGTACCAACAACTGAGGAAGAGGTAGAGCCATGTCCAAAATTGTGATCTTCGGCGCTAGCGGAATGATCGGCCAGCGCGTAGTGCAGGAGGCGCTGAGCCGCGGACATGAGGTGACGGCCGCGGTGCGAAACCCGGCAAAGGTCACCGAGCAGCACCCGAACTTGACCGTGCACGCGGCGGACGTGAACGACCCGGCCGCGGTCGAGAAGATCATCACCGGCGCCGACGCCGTGATCAGTACGGTGTCGCCGCGCACCCCGGGCATCGAGCCGGCGGACCAGGTGGCCGCGAATATCGGCAGCCTGCTGACCGCGCTGCGCTCGCTCGGCGACAGCGCGCCTTACCTCGTGGTCGTCGGCGGCGCGGGCAGCCTGCTGATCGGCTCCGGTGAGCGCCTGGTCGACCAGCCGTTCTTCCCGGACATCTACAAGCCCGAGGCCCTGGCGCACGCCGCGGGACTGGAGACGCTGCGCGGCGTATCCGACGTGGCCTGGACGTACGTAAGCCCCGCCGGCGTCATCGCGCCCGGCGAGCGCACCGGCACCTTCCGGCTCGGCGACGACTACCTGGTCGCGGACGCCGAGGGCAACAGCAACATCTCGGCCGAGGACTACGCGATCGTGCTGATCGACGAGGTGGAGAAGCGCGAGCACACCGGGCGCCGGTTCACCGCAGCGTACTGATGCTGATCTGATCACACGAAGCGCCCCGCCGCGTGACCGAGAGGTTCGCGGCGGGGCGCTTGCGTTCGAGCGGCGGATAAGAGCGACCGCGGAATGGGCCCGGGGGTTATTTCTTCCAGGAGTTACTTCTTGTTGCGCGGGCGCTTCTCGCGCACGCGCACCGAGATCTCAATCGGCGAGCCGACGAAGCCGAACTCCTCGCGCAGCCGCCGCTCGATGAAACGGCGGTATCCGGCGTCGAGGAACCCCGACGCGAAGAGCACAAAACGCGGCGGCCTCGTCCCGACCTGGGTGCCGAACAGGATGCGCGGCTGCTTTCCGCCGCGAACCGGGTGCGGGTGCTCCGCGACGATCGAACCGAGGAAGGAGTTGAGCTTCGCCGTGGGGATGCGCGTGGCCCAGCCCTCGAGCGCGGCCTCCAGCGCGGGGACCAGCTTCTCCATATGCCGACCGGTCTGCGCCGAGATGTTCACTCGCGGCGCCCAGGTGACCTGCACCAGATCCTGCTCGATCTCCCGCTCCAGGTAGAAGCGGCGCTCCTCGTCGAGCAGGTCCCACTTGTTGAACGCAAGCACCAACGCGCGGCCGGTCTCGGCGACCTTGGAGATGATCCGCGAGTCCTGCTCGGTGAGCGGGTCGCTGCAGTCGATCAGCACGACCGCGACCTCCGCCTTCTCGATCGCGGCGGCGGTGCGCAGCGAGGCGTAGAAGTCCGCGCCGTAGGTCTGGTGCACCCGGCGCCGAATGCCCGCGGTGTCCACGAAGCGCCAGGTCTTGCCGCCGAGCTCGATCAGTTCGTCCACCGGGTCACGGGTGGTGCCTGCGACCGAGTCGACGACCACGCGATCCTCGCCGGCCAGCTTGTTGAGCAGCGAGGACTTGCCGACGTTGGGCTTGCCAACCAGCGCGACGCGGCGCGGGCCGCCGAATCCGCCCGCGCCGAAACCCTCGCGCGGCGGTTCGGGCAGCGCTGCGATCGCGGCGTCGAGCAGGTCACCCGAGCCGCGGCCGTGAATCGCGGAAACCGGGTGCGGCTCGCCGAGCCCGAGCGACCACAGCGCGTACGCCTCGGCCTCCTGCTGCTGGTTGTCCACCTTGTTCGCGGCCAGGATCACCGGCTTCTTCGAGCGCCGCAATACCTTGACGAAGGCCTCGTCGGTGTTCGTCATGCCGACCGTGGCGTCCACGACGAGGATCACCGCGTCGGCCAGCTCGACCGCGATCTCGGCCTGTTCGGCGACCCGGGCGTCCATGCCCTCGACGTCGACTTCCCAGCCGCCGGTGTCCACCACGGTGAATCGGCGCCCGGTCCAGTTCGCCTCGTAGTACACCCGGTCGCGGGTGACGCCCGGCACGTCCTGCACGACCGCCTCGCGCCGGCCGAGGATCCGGTTGACCAGTGTCGACTTGCCGACGTTGGGGCGTCCGACGATCGCCAGCACGGGCAGCGGCGCCGAGGCGCCGGCGTCCCCGTCCTCATCACCGAGCTCCGCGGGTAGTGGTTCCGCGTTACCGAATTCGTCGACGAACTCGCTTGGGTCGAACGGCGCGTCGAGGTCGTCGTCGAACGCGTCGTGTTCCACAGTCATCGCCAGTTCGTCCTTACCGCTTACCTATCCACAATTACGTCATTGCTGAGTTGCAGCCGTCGTACCGCTCTGGGCGTACGCAGCTCAGGCGCGGCCGGTCTCCCGGCGTGCCTGCTCGATGTGCGCGCGCAGTGCGTCACGCAACTGCTCGCTGGCAGCCGCGACGGCCTTACGTCCGGTACCGCGCCCGAGGTCGATCGGCGGCCCGTAAACCACGTCCAGACGTGTGCGCAGCCGTGGCAGCGAGCCGATCGTCGTACCGCGTGAGCCCGCGCCGAGGCAAGCCACCGGCACCACGGGCGCCCCCGAGCGCAGCGCGAAGTACGCCAGACCATTGTGCATGGTCGCGAAGTCCTCCGCCGAACGCGTGCCTTCGGGGAACACTCCGAGCACGCCGCCTTGTTCCAGGACGCCGAGCGCGGCCTGGATCGCGGCACGGTCGGCGCCGTGCCGGTCCACGCTGATCTGGCCGAGCCAGTGCAGGGCCGAGCCGACCGCGCCGCGGAACATCTCGCGCTTGACCATGAAGTGCACCGGCCGCGGCGCGAGCCCGACGATCAACGGGCCGTCCAGGAAGCCGCTGTGGTTCCCGGCCAGGATGACCGGGCCGGTCGCGGGCACGTGCTCGGCGCCGTGCAACCTGATCTTCCAGAACGGCCGCAGCACGAACGGGCCGATCCGGCGGGCGCGCACCGCCGCGTGCGCAGGGGGCACGACGCGGACCGCGGGCGGCGCGCAAGACGCCGTGGTCGCGTTCGTCGGGGTGGTCATCCGCGCGCTGCCTCGACGAGTTCGACTACGCGCTCAATCACCTGATCGAGCGTCAAATGCGTCGCGTCGACGATGATCGCGCCGGGGGCAGCCTCATGCGGGCGTGTGGTCTTGGCGTCCTCGGCGTCGCGCCGGGTCAGGTCGGCGAGCGTGGTCCCGGCGCCGCCGCTGGCTACCGCGCCGAGTTCGGCGCTGCGCCGCGCGGCCCTGGCTTCGGGGGACGCGGTCAGGAAGATCTTGCTTTCGGCAGTCGGATAGACCACGTCCGCTATGTCGCGGCCCTCGGCGACGACGCCGCCGGACTCGGCGAGCGCGGCGGTGATGATCTGCCGCTGCAATGCGATAAGCCGGTCACGCACCGGCTGCACCCCGGCGACTGCGGAAACGGCAGCGGTGACCTCAGCCATGCGGATCTGCTTACCGACTTCCTCGCCATCCACGCTGATCGAGGGTTCGTCCGGGTCCGTACCGGAGACGATGACCGGCTTAACGCACGCGGCCGCCACGGCCTGCCCATCGGTAACGTCCACGCCGTTGTGCAGCATCCACCACGTCATCGCGCGGTACTGAGCGCCGGTGTCGAGGTAGCGGAGGCCGAGTCTGCGCGCCACACCCTTGGACACGCTCGACTTACCCGAGCCGGACGGCCCATCCACCGCGACCACGATGGCCTTGTCAGTCACCTGGGCACCACGCTTTTCTCCTCGAACCCGACCCCCGGCCTGTTCCCGCGAGTAAAGGGTATCGGTGCTGACGGGGCGTCAGGTCAACTCCGTACGGTCCAGCCGCGCTCGGTCAGCCGCGCGGTCAGCGGCTCGGCGGACTCGGGCGCGACCTGGAGTGTGACCAGGCCGACCGGCTGTCCGGGCGAGTGCTCGATCCGCACGTCCTCGATGTTGACCCCGGCCGCTCCCGCCGCGGCGAAAAGCCGGGCCAGCTCACCGGGCGCGTCGCTGATGACGACGGGGACCGCGGCGTAGACGGCCCGTGGCGCGCCGTGCTTGCCGGGGATGCGGGACTGTCCGGCGTTACCGCGCTGCAGCAGTGCGACAAGCTCTTCACGCGCGGAGGAGCGTTTGTCGGTGTCCGGCGCAGCCAGTGCGCGTAACGCGCTGACGGCTGCGTTCAGGTCTGCCGCGTACTCCTCCAGCACGTCGGCCACCGCATTCGCGTTGGCGGAAAGGATTTCCTGCCACAGCTGCGGATCTCCGGCGGCGATCCTGGTCACATCGCGGACTCCGGGCCCGGCGATCCGCGCAGCGTCCTCGGATGCGTGCTCGAGGCGTGCAGCCATGATCGCCGAGACTACGTGCGGGGTGTGCGAGATGAGCGCGACCGCGTGGTCGTGATCCGCGGCGTCCATGACGACGGGAACCGCGCCACACAGCGAGATCAGTTCTAGCGCGCGGTTGAGCGCATCACGGCCGGTCTCTGCGGTCGGGGTGAGTACCCACGGCCGCCCGTCGAACAGGTCGGCCCGCGCACCGAGCGGACCGGTGATCTCGCGACCCGCGAGCGGGTGCCCGCCGATGTAGGTCTTTGGGTCCACGCCGTGCGCTGCGGCAGCGTCTTGCGGACCGGCCTTCACTGAGGCGACGTCGGTGTATGCGGCCGCGAGACCACGTCGCTGGGCGTCACCGAGCACCGTCGCGACGTGAGCTGGCGGTACCGCAATGACAGCCAGGTCCACGGGTACCGGCGGCTCCGATACGTCCCCTGCGCCGAGTGAGGCCGCAGTGCGCAACGTGGACTCGTCACGGTCGGCCAGATACACGGCGACGCCGCGACGCGTTAGGGCGAGCGCTACCGACGTGCCGATCAGACCGGTCCCGATGACCGCAGCTGTACGCATGCTCGCTACTGTGCGATATCCCGGCGCAGTGCGGTAGCCCCGCCCAGGTAGACATGCTGGATCTCTTGCTTCGAGCGCAGCGTCTCCACGTGCGCCAGGATCCGTACGACCCGCGGCAGCGCTCCCGGCACGGCGATCTCGGCCGCGCACAGCAGTGGGGTATCCACCAAACCCAGCTCCCGGGCGGCGAGCGCGGGGAACTCGCTGGTCAAGTCCGGGGTAGAGGTGAAGATCATCGAGATGACGTCGTCAGCGGTAAAGCCATTGGCCTCGAATATGGCGGTCACCAGCTCCGTGGTTCCCTTAAGCACGAGCTGCCGCTCGTCCGCGTCCACCTGCACAGCTCCGCGTACCGCGCGCACGGCCATCGCAGCCACCTCCCGTCTCCCCGATCGTCCTGGTCAGCCTAGCGACGTCACGACCGATGCCGCCAACCGCGAACAAATTTGTCCACTGGTTGGACAGCCGCGGCCGGCTCCACCCGCAAGGCTGGATTTGGCCGCGACGTAACCGGAAGCGCAACATTCGCCTGTTAAGCTGGTAGCCCGTGGATGACCGGCCGACCCCCACCCGGCCACTCGCTCGTAACGACCACGGGAGCCCCACGTTGGCAGTGTCCAGCCGTTCCGCAGCCCAGAGGAAACCTTCCGGACGCCCGACCAAGCATCTCTTCGTCACGGGGGGCGTCGCCTCCTCGCTCGGCAAGGGGTTGACCGCGTCCAGCCTCGGTGCGCTGCTCAAGGCGCGCGGGCTGCGGGTCACCATGCAGAAGCTGGACCCGTATCTCAACGTCGATCCGGGCACCATGAACCCCTTCCAGCACGGCGAGGTGTTCGTCACCGACGACGGCGCCGAGACCGATCTGGACATCGGCCACTACGAGCGCTTCCTCGACACCGACCTGCACGGCTTCGCGAACGTGACCACCGGGCAGGTGTACTCCTCGGTGATCGCCAAGGAGCGGCGCGGCGAGTACCTGGGCGACACGGTGCAGGTCATCCCGCACATCACCAATGAGATCAAGGCCCGCATCCTGGCCATGGACGCGGTCGAGGTGGACGGCGCGCCGGTCGACATCGTGATCACCGAGATCGGCGGCACCGTCGGCGACATCGAGTCGCTGCCGTTCCTCGAGGCGGCTCGGCAGGTGCGGCACGAGATCGGCCGCGGCAACTGCTTCTTCCTGCACATCTCGCTGGTCCCGTACCTCGGCCCGTCGGGCGAGCTGAAGACCAAGCCGACACAACACTCGGTGGCCGCGCTGCGCTCCATCGGTATCCAGCCGGACGCGATCGTCTGCCGCGCGGACCGGCCGATCCCGGAGTCGATCAAGCGCAAGATCTCGCTGATGTGCGACGTCGACGAGGAGGCGGTGGCCACCGCGGCCGACGCGCCGTCGATCTACGACATCCCGAAGGTCCTGCACGCCGAGGGCCTGGACGCCTACGTGGTGCGCCGACTGGACCTGCCGTTCCGGGATGTGGACTGGCACGCCTGGGACGAACTGCTGCGCCGGGTGCACCGGCCAAAGCACGAGGTGACCGTCGCGCTGGTCGGCAAGTACATCGACCTGCCGGACGCGTACCTGTCGGTGACCGAGGCGCTGCGCGCGGGCGGATTCGCGAACGACGCGCGAGTGAAGATCAAGTGGGTGGCTTCAGACACCTGCGAGACGGACGCCGGCGCGGCAAAGCAACTCAAGGACGTCGACGCCGTGTGCGTCCCCGGCGGCTTCGGAGTGCGCGGCATCGAAGGCAAGATCAACGCGGTGAAGTACGCCCGCGAGCACAAACTGCCGACCCTCGGGCTGTGCCTCGGCCTTCAGTGCATGGTGATCGAGGCGGCGCGTCATCTGGCCGGGTTGGCCGGCGCCGGCTCCAGCGAGTTCGACGAGAACACCCCCGATCCGGTCATCTCGACCATGGCCGATCAGGTCGACATCGTCTCTGGTGAGGGCGACATGGGCGGCACGATGCGCCTTGGCCTGTACCCGGCGGTCCTGGCCGAGGGTTCGATCGTGCGCGAGCTGTACGGCGAGGCGAAGATCGACGAGCGACACCGGCACCGCTACGAGGTCAACAACGCCTACCGGGAGAAGATCGCGGCTGGCGGCCTGGTGTTTTCGGGGGCTTCTCCGGATGGCCGGCTGGTCGAGTTCATCGAACTGCCGCGCGAGACGCACCCGTACTTCGTGGCTACGCAGGCGCATCCGGAGCTGCGTTCCCGGCCGACCAGGCCGCACCCGCTGTTCGCCGGCCTGGTCGCGGCAGCGGTCGCGCGGCGTAACGGAAACAGCAGCGGCAGCAGCAATGGGAGCGGCAAGCAGCGCGCCTAGGCAGCGCGCGGTCGCGTAGATGACGCCGCGTAAGATCTCCAGCATGCCTTTCACATTGGCGGACAGCCCCGAGGAATGGCCGGTTGAGCTCACCGAAGACCTGGCGTCGGGTGGGATTACCACCTATCGCCGGGACCGGGTGCGCATGCCATCGGGTAAGGCACAGAAGCGCGAGTACACGCTGCATCCGGGCGCGGTAGCGGTTCTCGCGCTGGACGACGATACGGACCGCGTGCTGATCATCACGCAGTATCGGCACCCGGTACGGCATCGGCTGGTGGAGTTGCCCGCCGGCCTGCACGACAAGCGTGGCGACGGTGAGACGCCGCTGGTGGCCGCGCAGCGAGAACTGTGGGAGGAGACGGACCTGCGAGCAGCGGATTGGCGCGTGCTCGCGGACTTCTACAACACGGCGGGCTCATCGAACGAGGCGAGCCGGGTCTATCTGGCACGCGGCATCGAGACTGCGGACGGTGACCTGCACGACCGCGAGGACGAGGAAGCCGACATGCAGACGGAGTGGGTGCCGTTCGAGGACCTCCTGCAGGCTGTGCTGGCCGGGAAGGTCGGCACGGCGGCTACCGTCGTCGGAGTGCTAGCCCTGGCGGCGGCGCGGGGGCGCCCGGGAGGCCTCGACTCGCTGCGCCCCGCGGACGCGCCCTGGCCCGCGCGCCCGTTTTAGTCTCTGCGGTAGATGCCCGCCGCCAGCCTTCGAATCCAAGGCCGGGGGCGGGCTTTGCCATGGAGCAAGAGCCCGCGAGGCGACACTCCGTCCGGGCTTGCCGCAAACCCGACGCAGCGTGTAAGGCGTCTTTGACCATGTGGCGGAGCATGCGCGGATTAGGATTTCCACAACCGGCAACCGGCTCGTCCCGGTTAGGCACGGTTTCTCCGACATAGTCGTTTTCGCTCAAAGGACGATACGCCGTGAAGGTCGGTATTCCCCGCGAAGTCAAGAATCACGAGTACCGGGTCGCGATCACCCCGGCGGGTGTCCACGAGCTGACCCGCGCAGGGCACCAGGTGTTCGTCGAGGCCCAGGCCGGAGTCGGCTCCTCGATCCCGGACGCGGACTTCGCCGCCGCCGGGGCCGAGATCCTGCCGAGCGCCGACGAGGTGTGGGCGACCGGCGATCTGATCCTGAAGGTCAAGGAACCGGTGGCGAGCGAGTACCACCGCATCCGACGCGACCAAACGCTCTTCACCTACCTGCACCTGGCCGCATCGCGCGAGTGCACCGACGCGCTGCTGAACGCGGGCGTCACGGCGATCGCCTACGAGACGGTGCAGCTGCCGAACGGCTCACTGCCGCTGCTCGCGCCGATGTCCGAGGTCGCCGGGCGGCTGGCCCCGCAGGTCGGCGCGTACAACTTGATGCGCTTCTCGGGTGGTCGCGGTGTGCTGCCGGGCGGCGTGCCCGGCGTGGCGCCGGCAAAGGCGGTGGTGATCGGGGCGGGCGTGTCCGGTTGGCACGCCACGACGATCGCCGCCGGAATGGGCTTCGAGGTGACGCTGCTCGATCGCGACATCGCCAAGCTGCGCGAGGCCGAGAAGGTCTTCGGCAACCAGATCAAGACCCTGGCTTCGAACGCGTTCTCGCTGGAGCGGGCGGTGCTGGAGGCCGACCTGGTGATCGGCGCGGTGCTGATCCCCGGTGCCAAGGCGCCGAAGCTGGTGACCAACGAGCTGGTCTCGCGGATGAAGCCGGGTTCTGTGCTGGTGGATATCGCGATCGACCAGGGCGGCTGCTTTGAGGATTCGCGGCCGACCACGCACGCCGAGCCGACGTTCAAGGTGCACGAGTCGGTGTTCTACTGCGTCGCCAACATGCCGGGCGCGGTGGCGAACACCTCGACGTATGCGCTGACCAACGTCACGCTGCCGTACGCGCTTGAGCTGGCGAACCGGGGTTGGCGGGAAGCCTGCCGCGCCGATCACGCACTCGCGCTGGGCCTGAACACCCACGCCGGCGAGCTCACCTACGCGCCGGTAGCCGAGGCGCACAGCCTGCCGTCGCTGAAGCTTGACGAGGTCCTGGCCTGAGGGCCCTAAGACCGGCGCGAAAAACGCGGCGAGGATACAAGACTGGCCCGCGCTCTCGAATCAGAGCGCGGGCCAGTCTTGTATCGCTGCTGTGTATCGCTACTGCATGAGAACTCTTATTGCGCCCGATTACCGGTGAATCAGACCGGCGGATCAGATCTGAGGCGGCTGCTGCCAGGTCGGGGGCTGCTCTCCGGGCGGGGCGGTGGTTCCCGGCGGGATGTAGTGACCGCCCGGTGTGACGCCCTCCTGCGGCTGC
>NZ_DATNGK010000077.1:0-39995 GCF_035605935.1 Actinocrinis sp.
ATAGCAGACCGCTGAGTTCGCGGCCGAGCCGCGGCCCTGAGCCAGAATGTTGTTGTCGTGGCAGAACTTCGCGATCTCGTAGACGATCAGGAAGTAGCCGGCCAGTTCCATGTGGTCGGTCAGGGCGAGCGCTTCAAGTCCAAGCCGCGCGGCCTCGGCCACCAGCGCTTCCGGCTCGCTCGCCCCGTCCAGGAACGAGAACCCGGAGTGCGCGTGCAGCTCCGCGTACGGGATCGCGGCCTCGGCGCGGCGGATCGGCGCGGCCGGCCGGCGGATCTCGCCGTCAGCTCGCCGTGCTTCGCCCAGGACAGGACCTTGTCCAACTCCGCCACGGCATGACCGGATTGTTGAAGCTCACCGGTTCGGCTCGCGGCAGCCACGGCGACGCCGCCCGCTCACCCGCGTCAACGATGCGACGTTCGAACCTTTGATCGATGACACGTTCCGAGTCTCACCCCGGCCGCGAGGGGTATCAAGCTCGCTATAGAAACAGCTCGTGATATCCGCTGCTTGTGCACACCGCTCGTGATTTTCGTGGTTCGGACCGGCGGCTCCCCACTGAAGAGAGCCGACGGCCCGAACGGATGCGCTATCGCGCCGCGCCAGGAAGCCGCGTCAGGAGCCGGACCGCAGCGGAAGCCGGAAGGTGCCGATGATCACCGTGGAGCCGACCACGTATGGCGTGATCGCGCTGAGCACCTGCTCATAGGTGAGCGAGTCGCCGGAGAGCGTGGCGGTCGAAAGCGCGTACAGGGTGAAGATGTAGTGGTGGGTCTGGCCATCGGCCGGCGGGCACGGTCCGCCCCAGCCGACCACCGGGATGCCGTTGACGTCCCAACTGGTCGAGCCCTGGGTGTACTGCAGCACGCCGTGGCCTTCCAGCTCGTGCGCGGTGCCCGGGATGTTGTAGACGACCCAGTGGTGCCAGCCGCCGGACAGCGGCGCGTCCATGTCGTTGACCAGCAGCGCGAAGCTTTGGGTGCCGCTTGGCACGTTGCGCCAGTCCAGCTCGGGGGCCAGGTTCTTGCCGAAGCAGCCGGCCTCGGCGGCGTAGGTGCCGCCGAACTCGGTCCACACCGGCAGCGGGCCGCCATCCCGGAAGTCGGGGCTCAGCACGGTGAACGGGGTGAGCGTCGCGGAACCGACTGAATCAGTATTCGAAGAAGCTGCGGCCCGATGGGCGGACTCGGCGAGCCCGGGATGCGCGGCCGCCGCAGTGGCCGAGCCGACACCGCCCGCGCCGAGCAGCACGGTCAGGGCGGTGGCCGACACCAGGGTGCGGCGGGACCAGTGCCGCGGCGCAGTGAAGATGCGCATGGGAACCTCCGGATTGCCAAAGAGCGACGGGACCGGCCCATCTCACTGCGAACCCTGATTCAAGTCAAGACGCGACCGGTGTTCCACACGCGAATTCTTCAGCACAGGCGCACTAGCCCGAGAAAGGTTTCGGCGAGGTGGCCCCGGCACGCCCTATCCTCCCGTCATGAGCCGTCCTTCTGTCCCGGGCCGCCGCACGATCGTGTTCCTGGTGTTCCCGGACTTCCAGATCCTGGACCTGACCGGGCCGCTCGAGGTGTTCTCGCAAGCGGAGCGGATGCGTCCGGGTTCGTATTCACTGCGACCCGTGGCGCTGGAGCCCGGGAGGGTAACTGCCAGCTGCGGGCTGCCGGTGATCGCCGAGGCCGCGCGGGACGTAATCTCGGACCCGGACGACGTGGGCAGCGTGAGTGGCGCAGACGGCGCGGACACGCTCGTGGTCGCCGGGGGCCGCGGAGTACGCGTGGCGGCCCGGGACGATCGGCACGTCGCGTGGGTCGCGCAGGCCGCCGCGAGGGTGCGGCGCACCACCTCCGTCTGCACCGGCGCGTTCCTGCTCGGGCAAGCCGGGCTACTGGACGGGCGGCGGGCCACCACACACTGGCAGGCGTGCGCCGAACTGGCCGAGCGGTTCCCCGCGGTGACGGTGGACCCAGAGCCGATCTTCGTGCACGACGGCCCGATCTGGACCTCCGCCGGGGTCACCGCGGGCGTCGATCTCGCGCTGGGCCTGGTGGAAGCGGATCACGGCGGCGCCCTCGCCCGCGCGATCGCCCGCCAGCTGGTGGTGTTCGTGCAACGGCCGGGCGGGCAGACCCAGTTCTCGGCCCAGCTCGCGGCGCAGCGTCCGGCCCGCGAGCCGCTACGGCGGCTGCAGTCGTTCATCGCCGAGCATCCGGACGCCGATCTTTCGGTGCCCGCGCTGGCTTCGCGCGTCGGCATGAGCGAACGGCACTTCGCGCGGGTGTTTCGCGCGGAGACCGGCAGCAGCCCGGCCGCTCACGTCGAAGCCGTGCGCGTGGAGACGGCGCGGCGGCTGCTGGAGACGACCGCGGACGGGCTCGACCGGATCGCGCGGGCCTCCGGCTTCGGCACGATCGCGACGATGCATCGCGCTTTTCGGCGAACGGTCCGGGTCACTCCAGGCGAGTACCGGGCGCGCTTCCGCTCGGCCTGATCATGGCGGAATTCGTCATAACTGTGTCCTTGCCGCCATTCGAGCCGTCGACCAGGCTGGACGCAGGAGGTAGAAGCCATGCGACTGAACCCATTGCACGTGGTGATCCCGATCTTCCCCGAGTTCACCGCGCTCGACGCCATCGGACCGTACGAGGTCCTGCGGATGCTGCCTGGCGCAGAAGTCACATTCGTCGCCGGATCTCGCGGCGTTGTGCGCACGGATAGCGGGATGGTCGGCCTGCATGCCGACGCGGCCCTCGACGAGGTCGGCTCGGCGGACATCCTGCTCGTGCCCGGCGGCTGGGGAACCCGTGCCCTGACTCGCGATGAAGGCATGCTGACCTGGGTGCGCGCCATCCATGAGACGACGCGGTGGACGACATCGGTGTGCACCGGCTCGCTCGTCCTCGCCGCCGCCGGGCTGCTCGACGGGATGGACGCGACCACCCACTGGGGCGCCGTCGAGACGCTGGAGAAGCTCGGCGCACGGTACACGGCCGAACGAGTCGTCCGGCAAGGCAAGATCATCACAGCGGCTGGCGTCTCCTCAGGCATCGACATGGCCCTGACCCTCGCCGGGCTGATCGCGGGCGATGACGTGGCCAAGGCGGTCCAACTCGCGATCGAGTACGACCCGCAGCCGCCGTACAACGCTGGTTCTCCCGCGAAGGCCGGGGCGGAGATCATCGCGGTGAATGCGACACTGCGCGACCGGCGCACGGCGACAACGGCTGCCGCGTCTGGCTGAGCGGGCAGCCAGCCGGCGAGCAATCGGCATCGGGAACCGGGCACCGGTTTCGCAGCGGATGCCGGTGCCATCGCACGGTGGCACAGTGGGCGAGACGGTGTTTTGCGCGACGCATTGTTTCTGAGCGACGCGGTGTTTCTAGGCGCCGCAGTGTTTCTAGGCGAGACAGGGTTACTGGCTGGAGACAGGTTCCCGAGCTAAGGAGGTCGGCAGGTATGGCCGACACCCAACGTCCTTACCCGCAGGGCACGCCGTGCTGGCTCGACATGTACGCCGACGACCAGGACGCCGCGCTCCGCTTCTATCACGAACTGTTCGGCTGGACCGGCGAGCCGAATCCGCGCCGGGAGGGCTACGCGGTGCTCTCGCTCGACGGCAAGGCGGTGGCCGGGATCGGCCCGAAGATGCGCGGCATGCCGGGCAGGACGGTGGCCTGGAACCTCTACTTCGCGATCGACGACGTCGAGACGGCCGCCGAGCGGATCACCAAGCTCGGCGGCATCCTCTACTTCGGTCCGGCCGACGTGCCGCAGGTCGGCCGGCAGCTTCTGGCCGCCGACCCGGCCAGCGCCCCGTTCGGGCTATGGCAGGCCGCGCCCTTCCCCGGCTTCGAAGCCAGGATGCAGCCGGGCACCCCGGTCTGGTTCGAACTGGAGACGCCGCAGGGCCCGCACAGCGCCGACTTTTACGGGGCGCTGCTGGGCGTCGAGGTGCCGAAGACGCCGATGGAGCCGGATTCCTATTGGGTGCTGATGGTGAACGGCGAGCAAGCCGCCGGGATCTGGCAGGCGGGACACACGGCGGACTCCCCGCAGCGCGCCGCGCGCTGGAGGCCGTACTTCCTGGTCGCGGAGACGGACGCGGCCGCGCACCAGGCGATCGCCGCGGGCGCACGGTTGGTCACCGAGCCGAAGGATTCGCCGTATGGGCGGCTCTGTACGCTGCGCGACCCACAGGGCGCGGAATTCTCGGTCATCGCCTCGCCGGCATAGTCCGAGTCCGGATCGGTCGGCCACTGGCGACTGTTAACGCCGTTCCGAGCCGCTGCGGGGTCGGGCAGCGGCTCGGAACGGCATCGCGATGGCGCCCCACGCGAGGAGGGCGCCACCGTTCAGGGGACCGCCGGCCCACCGAACGACAACCGGCGATCGAACATGGAACAGGTAGGTCCACGGCAAGCGACCAGTCCCCAAATCCGGTCGAGGCATCCATTACCCTGCCGGTCGCCAACGCGAAACGACAGGTCTGGAAGCTGGCGGGAACCTGCCGTGGCGTAACCGCGCCAACCGCGCGGTCCACCGCCAACCGCGTCGAGCCATGCACACTACGAAGTATCAACCTTCTGTCTATGCCTACCGGTCAACTCACCGCTTCTTCGAGCCGCCGATAGCGTGTCAGTGCGGTGTCATAGTGCCCGAGCAATTCGTCGCAGACCGAGGCCCACGACCGCGAGAGGACCGTCTCGCGGGCCTTCGCGCCGTACTGGGCGCGCAGCGCGGGATTCCCCACAAGCTCGGCGACGCGGCGCTTGAGGTCGTCGGTGTCATCGGGTTCGTATAGCAGTCCGGTGTGGCCGGGGCGTACCAGATCCAGCGGCCCACCGACCGCCGGTGCCACGACCGCCACGCCTGAGGCCATCGCCTCCTGTACGCACTGGCCGAAGGTGTCGTCGGCGCCGGTATGCACGAACACGTCGAGCGACGCGTATGCGGCGGAAAGCGCTTGGCCACTGAGGAATCCGGGCAGCGCGGCGCTCGGTATCAGGGCCCGAAGGCTGGGGGCGGCGGGGCCGTCGCCGACCGCGACGATGCGCACCTTCGGCAGGTCCGCGAGATGCGCCAGCAGGTGCACCCGCTTGTCCCCGGCGAGCCGGCCGACGTAGCCGACCAGGATCTCGCGGTCGCCGAGCAGCCATTCGCGCAGCGTCTGGTCCCGGTGCGCCGGGCTGAACCGCGCGGCGTCCACGCCGCGGGCCCACAGCGCGAGCCGCGGCACGCCTTGCGCGTCCAGTTGTTCAAGGCTCGCCCTCGACGGTACGAGGGTCACGTCGGCCTGCCGGTGGATGTGCCGGATCCAGCTCCAGATCACCGCGTCGGTGCCGCGGAAGCCGTACTGCCGCGCGAAACCGGCCACGTCGGTCTGGAAGACCGCGACGCACGGCACGCCGATTCGGCGGGCGGCCCTTGCCCCGGCCGCGCCGAGCGCGATCGGGGAGGCCAGGTGCACCACGTCCGGCCGGAAGTCGCGCAGGACCTTCTCCACCCGCCTTGTGGGTAATCCGAGCTTGAACTCGCGGTATCCGGGCAGCCCGACGCCTGGCACGGCCACCACGGGAAAGCCCGCGTACGCGGCCGGGCCGGGCCTGGGCGCGACGACCAGCGCCTCGTGGCCCCGGGCGGCGAGGTGTTCCAGGATCCTGCGCACGGTGTTGGTGACCCCGTTCACCTGCGGCAGGAAGGATTCGGTGACGACTGCGACCCGCATATCAGCCACGGTGCCCGGCCGGGATTGCGGCGCGGTGACCGCAGCGCGGTCGATGGACGAACTCTGCCCAGAGGATCGGTGCTCAGCGCGGTGGCCGGCACATAACGCGGGAAGCGTTCGGCGGGGCGTCAGCCGGGGCGCTGCGGGGAATGACGAATACAGTGATCACGGTTGCACCAGGAGACGTAGGTCGGCAGCCGGATGACGGGTTGCTGATGACGGCTTTGCCGAGGGCCGCGGCGCACGAGAGGGGCGGGGCGTGACCGAGGAGAGCACCCTTTCCCCCGCGATGCAGCAGCCTCAGCCGGCGCCGCCCCAGCTGACGCGATACCGGGTCACCGTGTTCGGCGAGTTCGCCAGAGTGCTGCGGACCCGCCCCGACTGGTTGTACGGAATGCTGGCCAGCTGGCTGCTCGGCTTCGGCACCTTCGCCTTCCTGGTCGTGTGTACCAGGCCGAACCTCACGAATCCGATGAACCCGGTGGTCGTCCCGGTGATCCTGACCGCGGTCGCGGACGGCTCGCTGACCAACCAGCTGGCCGCGGAGCCACGCTGGGCCGCCGATCTGCTGCGTTCGGGAGCCGATCCGGGCCGGATCCTGCTGGCGCGCAACCTGCTGCTCGCGGTGTGGGAGCTGATGTTCGTCGCGCTCGTCGTGGCGCTCACGGTGTGGGTCGGGCACAGCTCGGCCTGGGTGCGTCCCGCCCTTCCCCAGCTCGCGGTGCTGCCGATCGCCTCGATCGCGATCGGCAATCTCGCCTCGGTGCTGGTACCGAGCCCGTTCATGCGGATGAGTAAGCGTTTCCAGGCACGCGGAACCTGGGCGCGCTGGGTGATATACATCGCGATCCCGTGGGGGCTCAGCTCGGTCGCGCTGGCGATGTGGGCGCTGCCGGTGTATCTGGAGGACCGCTGGGAGCCGCGCGTCGTGACCCATGTGATCGATCTTCGGCACTACGCGCCGACCGTCCAGCACGTCACGCACACCTACTTCATGATCTGGCTCGTCATCATCCCGCTGTGGCACCTGACCGTCTGGCTGATGTCGCTGCGGCTGGCGCAGACGCTGGCCCGCATGCGCAGGCAGGGGCTGGTCCGGCTGATGGAGCGGCATCTCGAGCTGACCAGGCAGCTGCCCGACCTTTCGCTGCGCGCGGCCGCTCGGCAGCTGCCGAGCCGTATCCGGGAGATCCCGAAGGAGCTGCGCGGGGAACTGCGGCTGCTCAGCTCGGGGCTGCTCGAGGCGACCGCGACCGCCGCCCGCTTGTGGATTCCGTGAGTCTTGTGTCGTTCGGACAACGATCCGGACGTTCTCGTTCTCTGCTGCGATAAATGCGGCAATCGACGCAAAATCGTCGCTGTGCTGACATGAGCCGCACTGGTATGCCAGGCTGGCGTCCGAACAGCGGCGGCATGGAGAGACCGGACGGGTGACACAGAGCGGGAGCGTTGATCGGCGGCGTGGCGTCGGGTCCGGCGGGCTGCTTGCGGTGGCAGTGGCCTTGGGGCTGGTCGTCGCCGCGGTCGCGATTCGGGCCGCCGCGGGTGCGGCGCTGCGTAACGCGGGGATCGCGACGGGGATCGCCGTCGGGCTTGGCTTCCTCTTCGCCGTTACTGCGCTGATCATCGCATCGAAATACCGCGGTCACGTGCGCATGACTGATGTGCCGACCTCGGCGCTGGACCGGTTGCGGCAGGCCACCGTCGCGGTGCTGTTCGCCAGCGCCGTGCTCGTGCCGCTCGCGCTGATGATGTTGCGCCGCCCGGACTCCGGCCAGGGCCAGAACCCCACTCAGCTGGTGCCGACCAATATCCTGGGTTCAACGCGGCTGGTTTCGCCGCCGCCGACGCGGGACACGCACCACAACGGGCACAGCTTCTCCTTCGATCTGACCGCGTTCCTGTGGGTGCTGCTGGCCATCATCGGCACCGCGTTGGTCATCGTGATCGTGCTGGTGGCGCTTCGGCTGTTGCGCAAGATCCCGCAGCTCGGGCCGGTGGGATCGGCGCCGCCGATCGTGGAGTCCAGCGCCGAGGATGAGGCGCTTGCCGATGCTTTGCTCGCCGGGCGCTCGGCGCTTGGCGGGGATGACGCACGGGCCGCGATCATCGCCTGCTACGCCGCGATGGAGAGGTCGCTGGCGCAGGCCGGGGTCACCCGCGAACGCTCTGACAGCCCGTCAGACTTGCTGCACCGCGCGACCGGCCGCGACCTGCCGGGCCTCGGGACGCAGGACGCCGAGACGTTGACGGACCTCTTCCGCGAGGCCCGCTTCTCCTCGCACCCGATGACCGCACAGCATCTGGACGCGGCGCGGCGTGCGCTTGATTCGGTGACCAGTGCGCTGGCCGAGCGGCTCCGGGCACGGAGCGAAGACGCCGCGGCGTCGGCGCAGGGCGCGGTAGAGCGGGTGATCAGCTCATGAGCGTGCTACGTCAAGACGACCGCTCCGCGCGCCTGAGCCCCACCGCGCAGGCGTTGGCATTGCTGGCCGGGATCGCCGTCGCCGCCGAGATCGTGCTGGCGGTGGCGGGAGGGCCGGGGGCCGCCGCAGCGGGCGCCGCCGCGATCGTCATCGTCGGCTTGCTCGTCGCCCGGTACGTTGCCGGCGCGGAAGCCATCGACGGCTCGTATCGCCGGGCGGTGCGCCTGGTCCACCAGCGCGAGCCGAGCCTGCAGGGCTGGGCGGCGGCCGTGGAGGCGGCCCGGGAGTCGGCGGCGGGTTTCGAGCGGGTGCTGCGGCCGGAACTCGAGCGGCTGTACGCGGTGCGGCTGGCCGACCGGCACGGCGTCTCGCTCTACCGCGAGCCGGATCGCGCGGCCGCGATCGTTGGCGCGGACGTGTTCGCGTGGATCGATCCGCGCCGTCCTGGCTACACGGGACCGCTGCCGCCACGCCGTACGCTGGACCGGCGCGCACAGTCGAGCAACTCTCCCCCACCGGTTCCGGACTCGGTCCTTAGGGCGCTTGTCCACCGCCTCGAAACGCTGTGAACCCTCCCGCGGGAGCAGGGTGACCTGGAAAAAAAGCGCTACGTCTTGGAGAAGGCAGTCTCTTGGAGAAGGCAGTGAGCACCGCCGCGGCGAACACCGGCACCGGGCCGGCCGCCTCGGCGCCGACGGAGCGGGGCGAGACGGCTATGCACGCAGCAACAGGCACAACAGGTACAGGACGCGGCACGACGGGTGCAGCAGTCGCGGCGGCGGCCACTTCCCCGCCCGCGCCCGCGCCTGTCACCTTCACGCCGAAGCAGACCGGGGAACGTGCGCACGCGGTACTCGACGAGGTTGAGCGGGCGGTCGTCGGCAAGCGGCCCGCACTGGAGCTGGTCATGCTCGGCGTGCTGGCCGGCGGGCACGTGCTGATCGAGGACCTGCCCGGACTCGGCAAGACGCTGCTGGCCCGGTCCTTCGCGACCGCGTTGGGCCTGGAGTTCACTCGAATACAGTTCACCCCCGATCTGCTGCCGTCGGACGTGACCGGCGCGCCGTTCTACGACCAGCGCTCCGGCGAGATGGTTTTCCGGGCTGGACCGGTGTTCACGCATCTGCTGCTGGCCGACGAGATCAACCGGACTCCGCCGAAGACGCAGGCCGCGCTGTTGGAGGCGATGGCCGAGGGGCAGGTGTCCGTTGACGGTGCGACCCGTCCGCTGCCCAAGCCCTTCGTGGTGATCGCCACGGACAACCCGATCGAATACGAGGGCACGTATCAGTTGCCCGAGGCGCAGTTGGACCGGTTCCTGCTGCGCGTGCGCATGGGCTACCTGCCGCCGCTGGACGAGGCGGCGATGCTGCGCAAGCGGCTGGATCGAGCCACGCCCGAGGCAGTGCTCAACCCGCTGACGAACCCGGCCGAGGTGCTGGCGATGCGGCACAGCCTGGAGTCGGTCGAGGTGGACGACGACCTGCTCGGCTACATCATCAGCCTGGTCAACGCGACGCGGAAGCACGCTCAGATCCAGGTCGGCGCCTCGCCGCGCGGCGGTTTGGCGCTGGTGCAGCTGGCCCGGGGCCGGGCGGCGCTGGACGGGCGTGATTATGTGACGCCCGAGGACGTCAAGGCCGTGGCGGTTCCGGCCCTCTCGCACCGCGTCACGCTGCGACCGGAGCTTTGGGTGCGCCGGATCAGCGCCGACGATGTGGTGCAGGGCGTTGTCAACTCGGTCGCGACACCGCGCACGGTCCCGCAGCCGTGAGCGAAGAGGGCGGCTCGGCGGGTAACGCCCGGACGCCACCGGGCCGGGGAGATGAGCCGATGCTCGGCCGAGATCGGCCCGCGTCCGGCGGCGACGCGGTTCGCCGTGCGCTCGGCGGCCCGCAGTCCCTCGACGCCCCGGCAGAGCCGCCCCGAGCCCCGACGCAGACCTGGCGGCTCACCGAGCGGGCGCTGCGGTTGAGTAGTGTGGCGCTCACGGCGGCCGCCATCGCACTGATCACCGGCCGCGCCTGGATGCTCGCGCTAGCGGCGGGACCGGCGGTGCTGCTCGCGCTGGGCGCACCGCGATCGACGCGGCCGGGGCGCGTTAGTGCGCGGGCGGTGGTGCCGGTACGGCGCTGTTTCGAGGGCGAACCGATCGTGGCGCGGGTCGACCTGGCTTTCGATGGGCTGGTTGGCTGGATCGATCCGGGCGTCGCGCCGGGACCCGGGGTTGAGCTGGCCGGGGTGAACGTGTCCGGTCCCGTCGTCACCTTCTCCTTCATCGCGCGCCGCTGGGGCCGCTGGTCGCTCGGCGTGGCGGACATCGACCTGCACGACGTCGGCGGGCTTGGGCGGCGCACGGTGCGCGCGGAACTCGGCGACGTGGACATCTATCCGATGCCGAGCGACAGCACTCTGACGCCGATCCCGACGCGGCTGCCTAATCGGCTCGGCGAGCACACCGCGCGGCAGAGCGGCGACGGCTTTGAGTTCGCCGGCGTGCGGCCGTACGCGTGGGGCGATCGGCAGCGGCGGATCCACTGGCCGTCCACGACCCGGCGCGGCGAGATACAAATCACCCAGTTCGCGGCCGAGCGCGCGGCGGACACGGTGGTGCTGCTCGACGCGTTCGGCGATGTGCGAGACCCGGCGACCGGGCGATCGACGCTCGACGACTCGGTGCGCGCCGCGGCCGGCCTCGCGCGCGCTTACCTGCGCAGCCATGACCGAGTCGGCGTGGTGTCGGTCGGCGGAAGGCTGCGCTGGCTGCAGCCGGGCACCGGCGGCGGCTACCTGTACCGGATCGTGGAGACGGTGCTCGAGGTGCGCCGTGATCTGGGTTACCACGCACCGGACATCGACCATGTGCCCGCGCCCGCGCTGCCCAACGGAGCTCTGGTGTACGCGATCACGCCTCTGGCCGACGACCGGATTCTCGACGTGCTGCGGGATCTGGCCGAGCGGGGCAATCCGGTGGTGGTCGTTGAGATCCCGACCGGCGATCCGCGGGTCGAGCCGGGCGACGAGGCGGCCGATTTCGCGCTGCGGTTGTGGCGGATGGACCGCGAGGCGCTGCGCTTCAGCCTGGTCGAGCGGGGCATTCCGGTGGTCGCCTGGGACGGCTCGGGTGAGCTGGATCTCGCGCTGGCCCCGCTGCTGCGCACCGGCGTGCGAGGGAGGATCCGGTGAGCGAGCAAAGTCTCGGCGAAAGCGGCGGGCCCAGCAGAGGGCAAGACAACGATCGCGAGCCAGCAACGAGCGGCAGCGCCACTCCTGCCACGGCTGCCACCGTCACCAGCGCTGCCGACACTGCCGACGGGACCCTATCCCCGGCCGTGTACGCCTTCTTCGCCCGCACATTCCCCCAACGTCTCAACTCGCTGCCAAACGACGCGGTGTTGCTGCTTGGGGCCGCACTGGTGCTCGCTGCCGTCGATCCCACGAAGCTCGCCATGCGAGGGCCGGTCGGCTGGCTGTTCGCGATGGCGGCGATGGTGGCGGCGATCTGGGCTGCTCCGGTGGTGTCGCGGCGGCCGACCGCAGAGTCGATCCGGTTCACCAGCCAGTTGGGCCGCCATCGCAACACCGTGTTCGCCGTGGGTTGCACGATCCTGGCGGGTTTCAGCGACCCGCCGGTCTGGTTGATGGTGATCGACGCCGCGTTGCTGCTGGCATATCTGCTCGCCGTCGATGCGCTCGCGGCGGGCCCAGTGGGTATCAGACAGCTGCGACATGGCATGGCTCCGCTTTGCGCGGCCGCGGCGGTCGCGATGGTGCTGCTCGCGGCGCAGGCGCCGGTGAACTCAGGCGCGGTATGGGGCCGGATCGTCGCTGCACTCGCGGTGGCGGCGGCGGCAACGGCTGCCGGAGCGGCGCTGTGGATCAGGCAGACCGGCAAGCAGTCCGCCCAGGCGGGATCAGAAGAACCGCCCGCACACTCACCCCATCGGTAGTTTGCCTGTCGCCATTGTCTGTCGTATGTGCCGGACGCCATTTGTCTGCGGCGCCCTCTAGCGTGGCCTTATGACGATCCGACCAGCTTGGCTCGATCCCTACCTGGCCCGCCTAGGCGTCGCCGACCCAGGCGAACCGTCGGTTGACTCTTTGGCAGCGTTGCATCGCGCCCACGTGGAGCGGATCGCCTACGAGAACATCGACATTCAGCTCGGCCGACCGCAGAGCATCGACCCGGCCGACTCGGTTCGTCGGGTGTTGGCAGGGCGCGGCGGTTACTGCTTCAACCTCAACGGCGCGCTAACCGAACTGTTGACGGCGCTCGGCTATCAGGTGACGCGCCATCGCGGTGGGGTTCACAACGGGATCGTCGTGCCCACTGCGGACCGGTATGGCAACCACATGGCCGTGACTGTCGATCTGGACGGCGAGATATGGATGGTCGATGCAGGTCTGAGTAACGCGCACTACGAGCCGATGCGATTGGTCGAGGGCGAACACCCGCAGGGCCCGTTCATGTTCCGACTGGAGCGGACAAGTGACTCGCCGGTGGAGGGCGAAACTACCGATAGCAATGTGAGTGCTGTGAGCGGGGCCGGTAGCCGCGAAATCTGGCGCTTCGTGCATGACCTGGCACTGTCCAGCGGTTCCTTCGCGGCCATGGACTTCACCCTCGCCCCGGCGCACTGGACGCAGTTCCTTCCGTATCACGCCGAGCTGTCCACTGCGCCGACCTCGCCTTTCGTCAAGACCGCGCAGGTGTATCGGCGCGATGCCCAAGGCACCGACTACATCGTCGGCTGCGTCCTGCACCGTGTCGATGGACAGGAAGCGCCGTCAAAGCGAGAGCTGACGTCCGCCGCGGAGTGGTTCGAGGCGGCCACTGACTTGTTCGGTCTGGACCTCACCGAACTGACCGCTGAGGATCGCGAACGCTTGTGGCGGCGGGTCCGCGCCGCGCACGAAGAGCGATTCGCTGAGCAGGCCGCAGCCGAGTCCGAGCCCGAGTCCGAGTCCGCAACGGTCGCGGCAAGTTCGTAGCGGAACGGACCTGCGTGTCACCGCGCCGCGCCAGGCAGCGAAGCCCCCGGCGATGCGGGCAGCGCGGCAGCGTTCGCAGCGGCCCTGCGGCAGCGAATCAGGCTACGTTGTCGAAGACGCGCAATCGGTGCGCCACCGCCGCAGCCTCGGTTCGCGAAGAGACGCCGAGCTTGGCCAAGATGTTCGACACGTGCACAGACACCGTCTTGGTGCTGATATACAGCCGCGCACCGATCTGACCGTTCGACAAGCCCTCCGCGACCAGCCGCAACACGTCCAGCTCACGTCGCGTCAGGCCGAGGTCGCCCGCGTTCGCACCGATACCAGTACCAGCACCAGCACCAGCACCAGCAGCACCAGAATCGGTGCCGACCGCCGTGCCGGAGCCGCGCGCTGTTGCGGAACGGATTCCGGCATCGAAGCCCGAGCCGTCACCCGATTCACTGCCAGTGCCGCTGGGACCACCGGTGCCGAGACCACCGGCACTGGCATCGTTGGCGTCGCCAGGGTGAGGCACTGCTGTCGCGCCAGGGCGTGTGCCAGCACGGGCGCCGATACCAGCGCCGGAATACGCACCTGAGCCCTGATACGAGGTGCCTTCAGCAGAACCGGCACCCGCATCAACCCTGGCCTCGGCGCCAGTTCCGGCGCCAGGCGCAGATCCAGGCCTGCCGCCAGCGGCCGCGGAAGCGTGGGCAGCGGATCCAGGCCTGGTGCCCGCGTTTCCGGCACTACCGGCAGCAGCGGACCCTGCACCGCCTCGGCCCCGAGTGTCGGCGTTGGTCACGGCGCCGATATGCCGCTTTGCACCGCCGTCAGTCACCGCCCCGGCGTTTGTGGCTGCGTCGCTGGTGGCTAAGTCATCCGGAGCGGCACCGAGGCGCGCTGATGCCGCCGTGGCCGCACCGCTCCCACCGAACGCTTCCCCGCCGCCACGCGACGCTGCGTTTGCCAGCCTGGCTGCCGCACTATTCGCCTGTCTCGAGCCAGCGGTGCTCGCCGCGCGCGCTGTCGAGTCCGGAACCGGACGCAGCGCCAGCCGCGCGGCTCGAACGAGACTCTCGATCTGTCCCAGCAGCGGACGGGCACCCAACGGCTCGATCAGCGACCGTGCCTGCCGTGCCGCTTCGGCTGCTTCAGCGCGCTCACCGCGCACCGCCGAAGCCTCGGCCAGCCGGAACCGCAGATAGGCGCGCAGATGCACCGGAGCTATCGCCTCGTCGGCAGCGACGACCAGTTCCAGCCAGTCAGCAGGGTCCTGACTCGCGTCCACCAGCTCCCGGCGCGCCTCCGCTGCCACCAGCCGCGCGAAGACGTTCTGCACCGGTACGTGCACCGGCAACTGCGCCGCGACGCGGGCGATGCGCGGGGTGATCGAGTCTGGATCCCTTCGGCCGGTATCCACGGCTCGGTCCGCTTCCGCCCGGGCCACCAGGGCGAGCATCTCCCACAGGAAGCGCTCATCCCCTTCGCGCACGCCGGCGTCCAGCACCGAGGCCAGCGCCGCACGCACCTGGTCTATTCGGCCACGGGCCGCCGCCAGCCCGGCCACGGCCCGACGCAGCGGAATCACGTACTGCGGCTCGCCGGTCTTCGAGCCGCCACGGCGCCGAGCCGTGTCGAGGTCGGCCTGGGCAAGCTCGTACTCGCCACGCAGTATGTGCAGGTCCGCGCGCAGGCGCAGCAGTCCGAGGTCGTGCACGCCGGGCAGGTTGAGATCGACCGCGTCGTCGATGAGTTGCGCTGCCTCGTCCCACTCCCCCAGCGCGATCAGCGGCTCGGCCAGGTTATTGCGCAGCATTCCGGACTGCACCGGATTGCACGGGATCATCGAGTCCAGGCCGCCGCGCGCCACGTGTGCTGCCTCGTCATAGCGACCGACTTCGTAAAGCTCTGAGGACAGGCAGATGTCGATGCGTGGCATCAGCGTCGGTGTCGGGCCGAGCCGGGCTGCTTCCTCCCGGCAAGCACGATGCAGCGCCAGGCCCTCCTCGATCCGGCCGCCGTTGCTCAGGATCATCGCGCGGATGGACCGAGCGGACAGCGCGTCACACGGGTCGTCGGAGCGAGTGCACAGCTCGATGGCCTCATCGATGGCGACCAGTGCCTCGGACAACCTGCCATGCATGCAGAGCGTGGAGGCGAGGCCGGTGAGCATGTAGCCGCGCTTGACCGCGTACTTCTCGTCGCGCAGCAGCTCGATCGCCTGCAGCTGATCGTCTATGCCGGAGCCGCGGCCCAGGGTCCGCTGGTGCTTTCCGCGTTGGTCGAGCAGATGCGCCGTCAGCGACGGACGAGCCGTCTCGTCGATGGCCGCCAGTCCCGCGTCGGCGAAGGCCAGGCCTCGGTCGGCTGCCCCCGCGCGGCCCGCGGCCATTGCGGCGCGGTACATCAGGTAGATGTCGTCCGGCTTCGCGTCCGGCTCGTGCGGCACCTGGTCCCACAGCTCCAGTGCGCGCTCGAACATGGCCAGCTCGTCGGCGAAGGCATAGCGCGTCCGTGCGGTCTCCGCCGCGAACAGGGCGGCGGTCAGTGCCTTATCGGGAACATGCGCGCGGTACCAGTAGTGCGCGAGCTCCACGTCAAAGCAATCGGCTGAGACCAGCGTCGGAGCTTCGTCCAGTGCCTCGGCGAGCCTGAGATAGATCCGCGTGTGCTCTCCGGGCAGCAGTTCCCCGTGCACGACTTCCCGCATCAGCGCGTGCCGGAAGCGATAAGTCTCCCGTTCCCCGGCCACCAGGACATTGGCGGCGAAGGCCGGCCGCAATGCCTCGGTCAGCTCCTCCTCGCTGAGCCCGGCGACCGCGGCGATCAGCGGCGGGTGCGCCGGCTGTACCGCACTGGCCAGCAGCCGCAGCAGCCGCTGAGTCAGCTCTGGCAGCCGCTCTACTCGGGCCATCAGCAAGTCCCGCAGGCTCCAGGACAGCTCGGGCGCCGCGCCGCCTGCCGCCGCGACCCCGCAGGCCACCTCCTCGGTGAAAAAGGCGTTGCCCTCGGCCCGGCAGTACACCTCTTCGACCACGCTCGGCTCCGGCTCGCGGCCGAGGATGCCGCGCAGTTGCAGTGCGGTCTGGGCGCGGTCGAAGCGTTCGAGTTCAAGCCGTTCCAGCCCGCGCACCCGGTCGAGACCGGCCAGGAACGGCCTTAGTGGGTGCCCCCGGTGGAGTTCGTCGGCCCGGTAGGTCCCGATGGTCAGCACACATCCGCCGCGGGAGACCCGGGCCAGGTATCCGAACAGCTCACGGCTGGCCCGGTCGGCCCAGTGCAGGTCGTCCACGACCAGCACCAGCGGTCGATCGGCGCACGCCTTGAGCAGCGCCGCCTGCACCGCCTCGAACAACCGGATGCGAGCGTACTCATCTTCCTGCTGCCGGCGAGCCGGGGCCTCGCCCAGCTCCGGGAGTATGCGGGCCAGCTCCCGCCCCTCCCAGCTTTCGCGGTCGATCAACCCCCTGCTGTCGAGCGACCGCAATGCCGCGGCGAACGGGCCGAACGGCACGCCCTCACCGTTTCCGAGCTCGATGCACGCGCCGACCACGATCGTGGCGTCGAGCCGCGCGGTGAACTCCTCCACCAGCCGGCTCTTGCCGATCCCCGCCTCGCCGCCGATCAGCACCGTCTGAGGCTCCCCGGCCACGCTCCGCGCGAAGGCGGAGCGCAGGCGGGCCAGTTCCTCCCGGCGCCCTACGAAGATCGGACTGACGTTGCGGCTCGACACATCTTCGAGCATTTCACGTTCCCCGAGCGAACGCACCGGCCTTTCCACAGGGCCGGACGCAAGGCCCAGTCCGGCGGTCCCCGCACTGCTCACCGGCCTGTTGATGACCGGCCGATTGATGACTGGACTGTTCGTGATCGGAGTACTAGCCACTGTCGCGGCCGTGGATCCGGCAGTGGTGTCCATGGCCGTTGTCCCTCAGCCGGTCAGCCGAGGTCCTGCGCGCACGGCTGCGCCGCACGGCGCTGGGCCGCTGCGGCGCGGCCGCGTGCGTGCCGCTGCTTGCGCTCTCGCTTCAAGCACCCGACAAGACGGTCGTGTTCGGCCTCTGCGAAGAGCTGCTGGAAGTGGCTGTCCGCGATCTCCCGGCCGAAGCTGGCGCTCATCATGACGATCACTCCTCGTGATGTTCTCGTCGTGAGGAGCGCCCGTCTGTTGCGAGTACTTCCTCCGACGAACTCCACGATCCGCCCCAAGGTAGGCGCCGCGGATCAGTCGGATTCCCGAATTCGAACCCCGGCTTGCGGCCTACGCCTACCTTAGATAGCGCTGGACTGCCGTTTCAGGTACCTCAGATCCGGCACGACTACCTAAGGGCGGCCAGAAATCGCGGGTGCCGGCGTCAGATAAGTCGGTGCAGAGCGCAGCTGAGCGCGACTCGTTCAGTGCACCGAGAAACCGCCGTCGACGAACAACATCTGTCCGGTCACGTAGGCCGAAGCGTTCGAGGACAGGAAGAGCGCGACGCCCCGGAAATCCTCGGGCAGACCGTTGCGCCCGCTCATCGACCGTGCGGCCAGCGCCTTGACCCGCGCTGGATCTGACGCCGCGACGGCCGTCAGCGGGGTGAGCACGAAGCCGGGAATGATCGTGTTCACGCACACGCCGTGCATCGACCACGCCTCGGCCTGCGAGCGGGTGAGGCCGGCGAGGCCGGCTTTGGCGACGCCGTAGACACCGCTGTCGCCAAACGCGGAGACCGACTGCTGCGATCCGACGTTGACGATGCGACCCCAGCCGCGCTCGGCCATCCGCGGGCCGAACCGCTGACCGAGCTGGAACGGACCGGCGAGATTCGGCGCCAGGATCTCGTCGTAGTCCGCGAGCGTCTGAGTGCCGAGCGGCGGCCGCGGATTGACTCCGGCGCAGTTGATCAGGATGTCGATCTCGCCGACAAGCCGCACCGCCTCATCGGCGGCTTCGGCCAGACGGGTTCGGTCGGCCACATCGGCGACGACCCAGTGCGCTTCGCCACCCTGCTGCCCTATCCGCTCGGCCGCGGCCTTGAGTTCAGGTTCGCGCCGCGCGAGCAGCACGGTGCGCGCGCCCGCGAGCGCGATCGCCTCGGCGATCGCGTAGCCGATGCCTGAGCTTCCGCCGGTGACCAACGCTGCGCGCCCACGCAACGAGAAAAGCTCCTCGACCACTCCCATGCCGATGATCATATTCGGCACGTCGGGTGGCGGTAGCGGATTATCTCTTCGCCTGCTTAGCCGTCCTGCGTGTCATTCCAGGACGCGTTAGCGGCCGCCTCCTCTGCCAGCGCTCTAAGCTCTCGGACTGCCTTATCGCGGTCATCCGCCGCGTAAACCGCAGAGCCAGCGACGAACACGTCCGCCCCAGCCTCAGCGCACCGCTCGATCGTCTCGACCGAGACGCCGCCGTCCATCTGCAACCAGATCTGGCCACCGTGCCGTTTGATCGCCTGGCGGGCCCGGCGCACCTTCGGCAATACGGATTCAAGGAACCGCTGGCCGCCGAATCCTGGCTCGACCGACATGATCAGCACCATGTCCAGCTCCGGGAGCAGATCCTCATAGGGCTCGATCGGGGTAGCCGGCCGCAGCGCCATCCCGGCCCTCGCCCCGGCGGCGCGCAGCGTGCGGGCAAGCCGGATCGGCGCAGCGGCCGCCTCGACATGGAAGGTCACCGAGCCGGCGCCGGCCTCGGCATACGCGGGGGCCCAGCGGTCCGGGTCCTCGATCATCAGGTGGCAGTCCAGTGGCAGCTCCGACGCCTTAAGCAGCGCCTCGACCACCGGCAGCCCGAGCGTCAGGTTCGGGACGAAGTGATTGTCCATCACGTCCACGTGCACCCAGTCGGCGGACCGCGAGACCGAGGAGACCTCGTCGGCGAGCCGGGAGAAGTCGCTGTTGAGGATCGAGGGCGAAATCTGGACCGTCATGACGCCATTGTCGCCCACCGCGCGATCCGGCCGCACCGACGGTCGACCCGCGATGATGGGGCGGTGGACATACGCGCGATCTCTCCGGCTCTCCTCGTCGAACAGCTCGCCGACCGGATCGCCGCGTTTCCGCGCGAGGCGTGGGTTCGGGTGGCGCTCGATGGGGCGCCGCCTGCGGAACCGTGGCGTCTGGCACGGGCGTTGATCGATCCGTTGCGGCTTAGAGGAAGAGCCGCGCTGCAAGTCTCCGCGCGCGATTACCTGCGTCCGGCGTCACTTCGCCTGGAATTCGGCCGCACGGATCCGGATGTCTTCTACGACGAATGGCTCGACGCCAAGGGCCTGATCCGTGAGGTGCTCGGTCCGCTGGAGCCCGGCGGGAGCGGGAAGGTGCTGCCCGCCCTTTGGGACGCTGAGCGGGACCGTGCGAGCCGGCGCGAGTACACGACGCTCGCACCCGGCGGCGTGCTGCTACTCGACGGCGCGCTCCTGCTCGGCCGCGGTCTGCCGTTCGATTTCACGGCGCACTTCTGGCTCTCCCCCGCGGCACTGGCCCGGCGTACCGCACCGGACGATGCGTGGACGCTGCCCGCCTATGACCGCTACGAGAGCGAGGCCGACCCGCTGAACATCGCGGACATCGTCGTGCGGATGGATGATCCGCGGCATCCGGCGCTGGTCGAACGGTTTTGAGAACCTCAGAGCCAGAGCCGGCCTGAGCAGGAGTGTGACCGGCTTGGCGCGGTACGGTGACAAGAGGCAACCGCAGGAGGCTGAGCCGGCATGTCGCAAGCACCAGAGCAGGAGCCCGCAACCGGTCATGGCTTGGTCGCCGTCGGCAGCGACGAGAGCAATGCGTCCACCGACGCCGCGATCGAGCACCTTCGGACGCGCGGGCTCAAGGTTCTCGCCGCGGGACCGCTGGCTGACCAGCCGGGCGACTGGGTGCAGGTGGCGGAAGAGGTCGGCCGGTCGGTAGCCGAAGGCCGAGCAGAGCGAGCTGTGCTGTTCTGCTACACCGGGACCGGTGCGTCGATCGCGGTGAACAAGGTTCCAGGCGTACGCGGCGCGCTGTGCGTAGACGCCGAGACGGCACGGGGCGCACGACGATGGAATGACGCGAACGTCCTCGTGCTCAGCTATCGGCTGGCGACGGAGACGCTGGTGCGCGAGATCATTGACGCGTTCTTAGACACCGAGGCCGACCCCACCGAGGCCGACACGATCGCGCAGCTCGCCAATCTTGAGCGCGCCGCGAGCGAGCCCGCGGGTCCGGGCCTCTTCGGTTAGCCGCCGGCCGCGAAGGCCGGTCTGCCCATCTCGGTACCGTCGCCGCGGCTGTTGCTCAACTCGTCTTTCGCGCCCGGAAGGATCTCACGCGGTAAAACGGGCGCGACCGGTCGCGCGCTCCATTCGCGGGGATATCCGAGTGACACTTCTTCGAATCGCACGCCGTCGTGCCACGTCGTTCGCGGAATATGCAGATGCCCGTATACGACAGCTGCGACCGGGTAGCGCGTGTGCCAGTCAGCCGTTGCGGACGTACCGCACCATTGCGCGAACTCCGGATAACGCAGGATTCTGGTCGGTTCGCGCACCAACGGATAGTGGTTGACCAATACGAGGGGTATCGACGGGTCGCACTCGTCCAGCCGCTGCTGCGTTAACGCAACCCGGTCCTGACACCAGGCCTCGCGTGAGGGGTAAGGATCCGGGTGCAGCCGGAACTCGTCGTTGCAGACGACGCCGGTGCGGTACGCGTAAGCGAGCCCTTCTTCCTTCGTGCTGGTACCGGGCGGCCGGAATGTGTAGTCATAGAGCAGGAACAGCGGCGCGATACGGACAGGTCCGCCAGCTCCGTGCCAGACGGGATACGGGTCCTCGGGCGTGAGTACGCCGAGCTCCCTGCACAGCGCGACCAGCAGGTCATAGCGCGCGACTCCGCGCATCTGATCATCGCCGGTCTTGGAACTCCACAGGTCGTGATTTCCGGGAACCCACACCACCTTCGCGAATCGCTGGGTCAGCAACCGCAGCACGACGGCGATATCGGCGAGTCGTTCGGAAACATCCCCCGCAACAAGGAGCCAGTCATTCTCCGATCGCGGCCGCAGCGCTTGCACGATGGAGCGGTTTTCCGCATACGAGACGTGCAGGTCACTGACCGCCAACAGCTTGCCGCCCGCGCCGGAATGGCCGGCCGAGCCGCTTTCGGCACGGCCGTCTTCGTGCTCTGCCTCACTGTCTGCTGCGCCGTCGACCCCGTCCATGGTTCAAGCCTGCCCGCAACGAAGGCGTCGAGGCAATCCCCGCGGCGCTTTCCTGGCCGCATCACGACAGAATCCGAGTAGTCGTTGTCAGCGGCGACGCAGCAGCGCGAGGTACATCGCGTCGGTGTCGTGCAGGTGGGGCCACAGCTGCACATCCGGGCCGTCGCCGAGCTCCGGAACGCCGGGTAGGTACGGCCGGGCGTCGAGCTGCTCGACGTCGTCGCGGCGCGCGAGCACGTCCGAGACGACGAGGCGGGTCTCGGCCAGGTGCGGGGAGCAGGTGACGTAGGCGACGAGCCCGCCGGGCCTGGCCGAGTCGAGCGCCGAGGCGAGCAACTTCTTCTGCAGCTCTGCCAGCCTCGAAACGTCCGCGGGCTCGCGCCGCCACCGGCTTTCGGGGCGGCGGCGCAAGGCACCAAGCCCGGTGCAGGGGGCGTCGAGCAGCACGCGGTCGAAGATCTCGGGACGCCACGGCGGCTGCGTTCCATCCGCGGTCACGACCTTGTGCACCCCGTGGATCGGCTGCAGCGCGCGCTTGACGAGGCGGGCACGGTGCGGGGCGATCTCAGCCGCGACGAGCTTGACGCCGCGCTGCGCGCCGATGGCCGCGAGGAGCGCCGCCTTGCCGCCTGGGCCGGCGCAGAGGTCAAGCCAAAGCCGGTCATCGGCAAGCGAGTCGTCGTCGCCGTGCGAGCCGGAACCACTCGAGCCGGAACCGTCCGCGCCAGTCGGGCGATCCGTCAGCGGAGCGGCCATGAGGGCCAACGCGACGAGCTGGCTGCCCTCGTCCTGCACACCGGCCCGGCCCCGCGCCACCGCGTCGAGCCGCGCCGGGTCACCCTCAGGCAGATACGCGGCGGTCGCCGCGTAACGGCCCGGCTCAGCGCCCTGCTTCACCAGATCGGCCTGCTCCGCGAGACCGGGGCGGGCCGCGAGCGTCACACCGGGCCGCTCGTTGTCGGCTTCGAGCAGCCGGTCGATCTCGGCATAGGCCGCATCCTTACCGCGGTGCGTGGCCAGCGAATCCCAGAGCGCTGAGACAACCCATGCCGGATGCGAGCGGTAGATCGCGAGGTATCCCTCCGGATCGCGGTCCGGGTCGGGTGCGACCCGCTCGACCCACTCGCGCAGGTCCTGCCGCGCCACCTTGCGCAGCACCGCGTTGACCATGCGCGCCGCGCCCTCGTGCGACACTTCCCGGGCCAGCTCGACGGAGCTGTCGACCGCGGCGTGGGACGGAATCCGCGTCGCCAGCAGTTGGTGGGCACCAAGCCGCAGCACGTCGAGCACTTCCGGGTCGAGCTGCCCGAGCGGCCGGTCGACACACGCGGCCAAGATCGCGTCGTAGGTACCGCGTCCGCGTAGCGCGCCATAAGCCAGCTCGGTCGCGAGCGCCGCGTCGCGCGTATCGAGCCGCCGCTCGGTGAGCAGCTTGGGCAGCACGAGGTTGGCGTAAGCCTCGCGCTCGGCTACCGCGCGAAGAGTGTCGTAGGCGGCAAGTCGGGCAGGGTCGGTGCGCATCAGACCATTATCCCGTGTGGGAGAGGTCCTTTCGGCCGCGCTCGATCGCCCTCGGCCGCGCTTGCCACTCGAGCCCGGCTGCCTAAGGCTTCGCCGGGCGACTACTCGAACCGGGCGCCCTCGGACAACCGCAGGCCGCGCGCCCAGTCGGCGGCCGCCATCCGCCGCTTGCCCTGTGCCTGTACGTCGCCGAGCCGCACAGTGTGCCCGGAGCCGGTGCCGACTTGCAGGCCGCGCTTGTCGGCGACGATCGTGCCGGGTTCGACGTCTGTGACACCCGGGATCGGCGCGACCGGGAAGATCTTGACTCGTTCGCCGCCCAGCGTGGTCCAGGCTCCCGGCGCCGGGGTGCACGCGCGCACCTGCCGGTCGATGTGCAGCGCCGGGGTCTTCCAGTCGATTCGCGCGTCGTCGGTCGTCAGTTTCGGCGCATGGGACACGCCGTCAGACGGCTGCGGGACCGCGGTCAGGCGGCCCTCCTCGATTCCATCCAGCGTGGCGACGAGCAGCCGCGCGCCGTCGACGGCGAGCCGGTCCAGCAGGTCGCCGCTGGTATCGGCGCGGCCGATCTCCTCGGTCACCGTGCCGAAGACCGGCCCGGTATCCAGGCCTTCCTCCAGGCGGAAGGTGCACGCGCCGGTCACCTCGTCCCCGGCCAGGATCGCGTGCTGCACCGGCGCCGCGCCGCGCCAAGCCGGCAGCAGTGAGAAGTGCAGATTGATCCACCCGAACCGCGGAACGTCGAGCGCGGCCGGCGGGATGAGACCGCCGTACGCGACGACCGGGCACGCGTCGGGCGCCAGTTCCGCGAGCCGGGCGAGGAACGCCGGGTCACGCGGGCGCGCGGGCGTGAGCACTTCGATTCCCGCCTCATCGGCAACCCGGCGCACCGGAGAGGGCTCGAACCGGCGGCCGCGGCCGGTCGGCGCGTCGGGCCGGGTGAGCACCGCGATGACCTCGTGCCGGGAGTCCAACAGCGCCTTGAGCGACGCGACAGCCGGTTCCGGTGTCCCGGCGAACAGCACCCTCATGGTTCGACTCCCTCCGCAAGCCCGATCTCGGACCCGACTCCGACCCCGCCCGTACCGCTACTGATGCCGCTACCGCGCTTGGCCAAAGGTCGGATGCGGCGAGACCTTGATCTGCGCGGCCGCCGCCGCTTCGCTGTTCGCCCCGGAACCGCCGCGGCCACCGTTGGCCCAATCCGCTTGGCGGATCGCGCGCAGCGCGGCCTTCCGGGTCTCCCGGTCGAGCCGGTCGACGAACAGGATTCCGTCGAGATGGTCGGTTTCGTGCTGGAAGCAGCGGGCCAGCTTCTCGCTGCCCTCGATGACCACCGGGTCGCCGTACTCGTTGAATCCGTGGGCAACTGTGCTCAGCGCCCGGGTGCAGGGGAACGCGAGGTCGGGGATGGACAGGCAGCCCTCGTCGCCGTCCTGGATCTCCTCGGACAGGTCCAGCTGCGGGTTGATCAGGTGCCCGACCTCGCCGTCCACGTTGTAGGTGAACACCCGCAGCGAGACGCCGATCTGCGGGGCGGCAAGGCCGGCGCCGGGGGCGTCGAGCATGGTGTCCGTCAGGTCCTTGACGAGCCGGCGCAGTTCCTTGTCGAAGTCGACCACCGGGTCGGCCTTGGTGCGTAATACCGGGTCGCCGAACAGCCGGATCTGCTGGATCGCCACTGGTTCGCCGTCCGTTCGTGTCGTCTTGGCCGCACTCTCCCCGCTGGGTCGAGTGTAACGAAGTCACGGCAGCCGCCGTGCCGGTCGGCGGTGCGCCGCGGCGCGCGTCAGGCCAGGTCGGCCGGGTCGATCCGGATGCGGACGTGCGCTGGGGCCTTGCGCGCCGAGCGCACGCCTTGCGTCGCGGTGAGCGCTTCGGCCAGTTTCCGGCCGCCGGTGCGGGCGCAGCGGATCAGCACTCGATGTTGCTGTTCGCCGGGGTCGCCGCCGTTCGATACCGGGGTCGGGCCGAGGATTTCCGCGTCCTCGGGCAGGGCGAGTGCGGTCATGAACTCGTCGAGGGCCGAGTACGGCGCGGTCAGTTCCGCTATCCGGGCAGCCGGCGGATAGCCGAGTTCCGCGCGATCGGCGAGTTCGCGCCGGGCGAAGGCGGCCGGGTCCCAGCGCACGAGAGCCTGCACGGGAGCCGCGGAGGGTTCGGCGGCGATCGCGACCACGCCGCCGTCCGCCGCCGGGCGCACCAGCGCGGCGGCCGCGAGCCAGCGCCGCAGGGCCTGTTCGGCGGCACGCAGCGTCGGAACTCCGAGCAGGAGGTCGCCGTCGAGCAGCACGGCCGCGGCGAAGCCTCCTGCGGCGACCGGTTCGGCGCCCGGTGTCGCGACGATCAGGGCGGGCTCCGGTCCGATCTCGGTCAGGATCGCGCCGCCCCGGCTCAGCCGCACCGTCACGCCTGGAAAGGCTCGGCCCAGTTCCTCGGCGCTGCGGGCCGCTCCGGTGGCGCGCGCGCGGAACCGGTTCGCGCCGCAGCGGTCGCAGCGCCAATGCTCCGCGATCTTGCCGCACCAGCGGCAGCGGGCCGAGTCGGCGGCGCCGGCGAGCGCGAGGGCGCCGTGGCAGTGCGCACAGTGCGCGGACTCGCGGCAACGCACACAGGCCAGCGCCGGCAAGTAACCAGTGCGCGGCACCTGCACGAGCACGGGTCCGCGCTGAAGGCCGTCTCGGGCGACGCGCCACGCGAGGGCCGGGATGCGCGCGATGGCGGCGCCCGCGTCGCGAGCGGTGTCCCGGTCGGGGTCGACGGTGCGGATCATCGGGGCGTGTTCGCGGACGACGGCGCGCGGCGCGGCGACCGGCCTGGCCCAGCGGCGCGCGACGAGTTGGGCACCTTCCGCAGTGACCGTATATCCGCCGATCAGCGCGGCCGCGCCGGATTGGTGTGCGCGAATCGTCAGCACCTCGCGTACGTGCGGGTACGGAGCCGCGCGGTCGGCCAGCGAGGAATCCCCGTCGTCCCACAACGCGACCAGCCCCAGCTCGGGCAGCGGGACGAACATGGCGGCGCGGGTGCCCACGACGCAGCGCACCTCACCGCGCTTGGCGGCGAGCCAGCGGCTGTAGCGCTCCCCCGCGCCGAGGTCGGCCGTCAGCGCGACATGCCGGCCGGCCCCGAGCAGGTCGACGAGCGCCGCGTCCATGCGGCTCACGTCACGGCCGTCGGGAACAACGATCAGGGCACTGCGACCGCTGGTCAAGGTGGCGTGCACGGCCGTGGCCAGTGCCCGCGACCAGTCGGGGCCGATCGCCCCGCCGCCGGGCAGTGCGGTGGCCAGCGGGCCGATGCCGGGCAACGCGGCCCACACCGCGCGCGGGCTCTGCCCGGCTGCCAGCGCGGCGAGCAGTTCCGGGCCATTCGTGTAGTACTTCCACGGCTGCGGGTCGTAGGCGGCTAGCGGGCCGCTGACCGGCGGGCGCGGCGCGGCCTTTTCGGTTCGCGCGTGCCGGGGTGGGATCGCCAGCCGCAACACATCGGAGACGGTGCCCGCGTACGCGTCGGCCACGGCGCGCGCTAGCTTCCCGATCTCTGGCGTGAGCACCGGTTCCGGCGAGACGACGCTGTGCAGCGGCGCAAGCCGGCCGGCGAAGTCCGTCTGCTCGGCTCGTTCCCACAGGTAGCCGTCGACGAGCTGGCCGCCGAAGCGGATCCGGACGCGGACTCCGGGCTGGGCCGCATCGGCCAGCTTCGCCGGCACGCTGTAGTCCCAGAGCCGGTCGAGGTGCGCGGGTTCGACGTCCACGATGACCTTGGCGACCGGCTGGCGCTGCGCCGGAATCGAGGCCGCCGGGTTCGCGTCAGCCGCCCGCGCCTTGCCGCGAGCGGCCTCGGCGCGGACGAGCGCCATCTGCTCGCCCGCGTGGTTCATCCGTCCTTTGTACCGGACTGGGCCGACATCGGAGGGCCACCGAACGCACCTGACGGGACATCAGATTTGATGCCCCGTCAGATTCCTCAAGCAGCTGTAACTTGCAGAAAATCGGCTCAGCCGATGATCGACTTGAGCGCCTCGACCCGGTTGGCCTGCTCCCAGGTGAAGTCCGGCAGCTCGCGGCCGAAGTGGCCGTAGGCGGCGGTCTGGGCGTAGATCGGGCGCTTGAGGTCCAGGTCGCGGATGATCGCGGCCGGCCGCAGGTCGAACACCTCGCCGACGGCCTGCTGGATCCGGTTCACCGGGACGTTCTCGGTGCCGAAGGTCTCCACGAACACGCCCACCGGCGCGGCCTTGCCGATCGCGTAGGCAACCTGCACCTCGGCCTGCGTGGCCAGGCCCGCGGCGACGATGTTCTTGGCCACCCAGCGCATCGCGTACGCCGCGGACCGGTCCACCTTCGACGGGTCCTTACCGGAGAACGCGCCGCCGCCGTGCCGCGCCATGCCGCCGTACGAGTCGACGATGATCTTGCGTCCGGTCAGGCCGGCGTCGCCCATCGGGCCGCCGATCTCGAACCGGCCGGTCGGGTTGACCAGCAGCCGGTAGCCCTCGGTGTCGATGTCCAGGCCGCCCTGCTGGAACTCGGCGAGCACCTGATCGACGACGTACTCCTTGACGTCCGGGGTCAGCAGCGTGGCCAGGTCGATGTCCGAGGCGTGCTGCGAGGAGACCACGACCGTGTCGAGGCGCACCGGCCGATCGCCGTCGTACTCGATGGTGACCTGGGTCTTGCCGTCCGGGCGCAGGTAGGCGACGGTGCCGTCCTTGCGGACCGCGGCGAGCCGCTGGGCCAGCCGGTGCGCGAGGGCGATCGGCAGCGGCATCAGTTCGGGGGTGTCCGAGCAGGCGTACCCGAACATCAGGCCCTGGTCGCCCGCGCCCTGCAGGTCAAGCTCGTCCACGCCGCCGTCGACCCGCGACTCGTAGGCCGCGTCCACGCCCTGCGCGATGTCCGGGGACTGGGAGCCGATCGACACGGACACGCCGCAGGACGCCCCGTCGAAGCCCTTCTTCGACGAGTCGTAGCCGATGCCGAGGATCGTCTCGCGCACGATGGTGGGGATGTCGGCGTATCCGGTGGTGGTGACCTCGCCGGCGATGTGCACCTGGCCGGTCGTGATCATCGTTCCCACGGCCACGCGCGAGGAGGCGTCATCCTTGAGCAGCGCGTCGAGGATGGAGTCGGAGATCTGGTCGGCGATCTTGTCGGGATGCCCCTCCGTCACGGATTCGGAGGTGAACAAGCGGCGGGCGGTGTCCGGACGGACCACAGGTCGGCTCCTTCTTGCAGCGGCTGCTGACTTATCGGCGGGGGCCTCGGGACCCGCGCGTGTGCACGCGTCAGTCTAACTGTGCACACCAGGCGCTTGGATACCCCCCGAAATAGGGTACCGGGGCCACTCGCTATGGGTGTCGGTTCGGTGTTTACGCCCGTGACTGCCCAGTTAACGCCCGTGGCTTGCACAGAACGGCTGTGCCATGTTCCGCGGCGGACGCTGACGCACGGAGTCGGCGGCTGCCTCAGTCCGCGGTGACGTCGTCCCTACGCAGTTGCGCGACCCGGTCCCAGACGGCGTCGGCCAGGGCGCGCTTCGAGCCGAGCGGCACCTCGGTCTCCACGCCGTCGGCGCCGACGATGACGCCCTGCGTGACCTGCTGGCCGAAGACCTTGTCCGCGCCGACCTCGTTGACCACGAGCAGGTCCACGCCGTACGCGGCGACCTTGCGGCGGCCGAGGTCCAGGAAGGAGGCGCGTTCGTCGCCGGTCTCCGCGGCGAAGCCGACGACGGTCTGGCCCTCGGCGAGGCGATCGCGGCCGAGTTCGCGCAGCACGTGCGGGTTTTGCACCAGCTCGACGCTCGGGGCCGAGTGCTCGTCAGATTTCTTGATCTTCGACTCGGCGTATTGCTTGGGCCGGAAGTCGGCGACCGCGGCGTTGGCGACGATGATCTGCGCGTCGGCGGCCGCGGCGCGCATCGCGTCGCGCAACTCAAGTGCGGTGCCGACCCGGATCACCTTGGCCCCGGCCGGATCCGGGAGGGCGACGTTCGCGGCGATGACGGTGACCTCCGCGCCGCGCGCCACAGCCGCGGCGGCCAATGCGTATCCCTGGAGGCCGGAGGAGCGGTTGCCGAGGAATCGAACCGGGTCCAGCGGTTCGCGGGTGCCGCCGGCCGAGATCACCACGCGCAGCCCGCGCAGATCCTCAGGTAGCGGGCCGCCGCGGCGCAACACCGCGGCCGCGATCTCGTAGATCTCCGCGGGTTCCGGCAGCCGGCCGGGTCCGGAGTCGGCGCCGGTAAGCCGGCCGACCGCGGGATCGAGCACGATCGCGCCGCGCCGCCGCAGCGTCGCGACATTCTCGCGAGTCGCCTGGTGCTCCCACATCTCGGTGTGCATCGCCGGGGCGAACAGCACCGGGCAGCGCGCGGTCAGCAGCGTGTTGGTGAGCAGGTCATCGGCGATGCCGTGGGCGGCCTTCGCGAGCAGGTCGGCGGTGGCCGGGGCAACCAGCACCAGGTCGGCGGACTGGCCGAGGCGCACGTGCGGCACCTCGGATACCCGCTCCCAGACCTCGGCCGAGACGGGATGCCCGGACAGCGCCTCCCAAGTGGGCGCGCCGACAAAACGCAGGGCGGCGGCGGTCGGCACGACGGTTACGTCGTGGCCTGACTCGGTGAAGCGCCGCAGCACCTCGCACACCTTGTACGCGGCGATTCCGCCGCCCACGCCGAGGACGACGCGCGGCTTGGGCACCGGAGGCTCAGGCCTGCTCGACCGGCTCCGCCGTCAGCAGCCCGGCGTTGATCTCGCGCAGGGCGATCGACAGCGGCTTCTCGTGCACGTGCGTGTCGACCAGCGGGCCGACGTACTCCAGCAGCCCCTCGCCGAGCTGCGAGTAGTAGGCGTTGATCTGGCGCGCGCGCTTGGCCGCGTAGATCACCAGGCTGTACTTGGAGTCGGTCGCCTCGAGCAGTTCGTCGATCGGCGGGTTGATGATGCCCTCGGGCTCGGTCACGGACACGAAGGAGACCTTCCGATCGTGAGGAAAAAAGGTTCCTGCCGCGGCGCATCCGCCTAGGACAGGCCCATCAAGTTTACCAGTTCCCGCGCCACGTCCTGCACGGATGTGTTGACGAGGGTCACGTCGAACTCGGACTCCGCGGCCAGCTCCACCCGCGCGGCGGCCAGCCTGCGCTCAACCACCTCGGGCGGCTCGGTGCCGCGGCGGGTCAGCCTGCGGACCAGCTCGTCCCAGCTCGGCGGGGCGAGGAAGACCTGGAGCGCCTCGGGCATCGCGGCGCGCACCTGGCGCGCGCCTTGCAGGTCGATCTCCAGGAGGGTCGGCGCGCCGGCGGCGAGCCGGTCCAGCACGGGCTGGCGGGGCGTGCCGTAGCGATTGCCGGCGAACTGGGCCCATTCGAGCAGTTCGCTGTTCGCCACCAGCTTGTCGAAGCCCTGCTGGTCGGTGAAGAAGTAGTGCACGCCGTGGATCTCGCCGGGGCGCGCGTGCCGGGTGGTGACCGAGACCGAGTGCCAGATCTCGGGATGGGCGGTGCGCAGGTGGGCGACCACCGTGCTCTTGCCCACTCCGGACGGGCCGGACAGGACGGTCAGCCTGCGAGGAACTGCGGATGCGGCGTCGTGCCGGTCAGGCATCTGTCGCGGGGATGGCCGATCCGGTGGCAAGGCCGCGTCACGGCCCGCGTCGGGGCGCGTGTCAAGGTCCTGGGGGGCCGGCGGCGTCGAAGGTTCACCTTCACCGGTTTGCGTGGAGCTCACGCGCACCGAGGTTACCCCACGGCGCCGCGTGGGGCGGGTACACCCGCGCCGAGAAGGACCAGAGCAGTGCCCGAAAGCCCTCTTGGGTCCTCTCGGCGCGGTGGCGCCGTGGGGCGCGTTCGCAAAGTATCGCCGGGGCCGCGACGCCTGCCACGCACGCTCGCTGCGTTGGCGGAACATCCACAGATAGCCAATATGAGGATGTCCCGCCGCCTTGCGATCGCACGCGCCAGACGCCGCGGCCTTGATCCGCCGCTACTTTTCCAAACGCGCCCAAGTAAACGGCCCGGCTGCTGCGCTCGCGCGCAGCGTCCGGGGTCCGACTACTTGGCGCCGCCGAACTCCCGCTCGAGCGCGGCGATCTGGTTGGCGCCGAGGCCCCGGACCCGACGGGTCTCGGAGATCGACAGCCGCTCCATGATCTGCTTGGCCCGAACCTTCCCGACGCCCGGCAGGGACTCGAGCAGAGCCGAGACCTTCATCTTGCCGATTACGTCGTTCTTCTGGCCCTCGCGGACGACCTCGGAGAGGGAAGCCCCCGAGTGCTTGAGCCGGTTCTTGACCTCGGCACGCTCACGCCGGGCTGCGGCTGCCTTCTCGAGAGCTGCCGCGCGCTGTTCGGGTGTGAGGGGCGGAAGAGCCACGCCAATTCACCTCATGACGTCGATGCGGATCGGTGGGGTGAGCCGTCCTGCCGTTCGCACGGCCGGGCGGCTCGGTTGTCCGTTGCCGGAACCTAGTCGCTTACAGCTTCAGTGGCAAGGTGACACCCCCGCTGGTCTGCGATAAAACCGGAGCGTACCGGAGTTCGCGGCGGCGCGTGAACGGGACCGCCGGATTTTGCGGGCCGCTCGATCCGACTTGGAGCGCTCTCAGCGACCCGCGGCGTAGCCCTGCATGCCCCGCGGATTGGCCGCCGCACGCAGGATACCGGTGTCAGGATCGCGATATACGGCCGAGAGTCTACCCAGCGACCAAGGGCCTGCCTCAATCGTTTCGTGACCGAGTTTTTGCAGCTCATCAATGGTAATACCAGAGAATCGCGACTCGATCACCAAGCCGAGAGGATCGCGCTGGCGCGGCGCGAATGATGAGGGCACTGCGTTGCTGTGCCATGCGGGCGCGTCGATCGCGGCCTGGAGGCCTAGACCATCATTTGCCCAGCCCAAAAGCAGTAACAACTGCCATTGATCCTGCTGATCCCCGCCCGGTGTGCCGAAAGCCAGCACCGGCCGGCCGTCGCGGCAGGCGAGGGAGGGGCTGAGCGTGATCCGCGGCCGTTTGCCGGGTGTGAGGGAATTGGGCAAGCCACGCTCGAGCCAGAACATCTGGCCGCGAGTTCCGAGGCAAAAGCCCAGCTCAGGGATGGTCGGCGAGGATTGCAGCCAGCCGCCGGACGGAGTGGCGGAGATCATATTTCCCCACCGGTCGACCACGTCGATGTGGCACGTGTCGCCCCGAGTCGTGCCGTCCGGCGCGACCTGTGTCTCACCGACTCCGTGTCGGTTCCCTGGACGCTCGACCGCACTCATCGCATCCGGTGATTCGCCTGTTCGGGCCACTGATCGAGGGGAGTCAAGGAACGCTGGAAGGCGCGGCGGGCGGCCGCCGGGCGCACCGGGGCGCAGCCGGGCGCAGGCTTGATCGCCGACGAGCGCTGCCCGATCGCGCAGGTACTCCCGCGCCAACAGCTGCTCGATCGGGACATCCGGGCCGTCGCCGAACCAGGCTTCGCGATCGGCGAAGGCGAGCTTGGCCACCTCGACGACCCGGTGCACCCGCGCTGCCGAGCCCGGCGGCGGCAGCTCGCCGAGCGCGTCGAGCATTCCGAGCTGCTGCAGGAGCGCGGGTCCTTGGGTCCAAGGCCCTGCCTTGTGGATCGTCAGACCGCGCCAGGGCAGGCTCACGGTGGGCTCGTAGCCGGGGCGCCAAGCGTCGAGGTCGGCGGCCGTCAGCAGGCCCGCGTGAGCCCGGCCGGTCTCGTCCGGCACGGGGATCCGGCAGAACCGCTCGACCGAGTCGGCGACGAAGCCGGAGTACCAGGCGCGCAGCGCGGCGTCGATCTGGGCTTCGCGGCCGGCCCCGGCCGCTTCCGCCTCGGCCAGCAGGCGCTGGTAGGTCGCGGCCAGCGCCGGGAGACGCAGCAGTTCCCCCGGCCGCGGCACGCGCCCGTCCGGCAGCCACTGCGCGGCCGAGGCGGGCCACTGCTCGCGGAAGTGACCCGCGACCGCGCTGATGGTGCCCACGACGCCGGGAGCGAGCGGATGGCCCTTCGCGGCGTAGCCGAGGGTGTAGTCGAGCACATCGCGCAGGTGCATGGTGCCGTGGTCGCGCAGCAGGCTCAGCCAGGCGCCTACGGCTCCGGGCACAGTGGCGGGCAACAGGCCGGTGCCGGGGATCAGGTCGATGCCGAGGGCTTCAAAGTGTTCGATGGTCGCGGCTGCCGGCAGCGGTCCCTGCCCCGCGAGTACGCGTGGTGTCGAGTCGGCGGCGGTACCGGTCGCGGCGGGGGCCAGGATCATCGGGACCTCGCCGCCGGGTCCGTTGAGGTGTGGCTCGACGACGTGCAGGGTGAAGGCCGCGGCGACGGCGGCGTCGAAGGCGTTGCCGCCGCGTTCGAGCACGGACATACCGGCGGCGGTCGCCAGGTAGTGCGTGGAGGCGATCATGCCGAAAGTTCCACAGAGTTCGGGGCGCGTGGTGAAGGTCGGCTCGGTCATGACCGCACCCTAGACCCGCCTTCTATCGCTCCGGCTCGGCCTTTCGCGCACGCTGCGCAGGCTGGGCGACCTCGTCGGGCTGGTCCAGCAAATGCACCGCCGGAGCGAGCGTGGACCATACGGCGAGCAGGACGAAGGCCCCGGAGAGCACCAGCATCGCGGTCGGCACGCCGAAGTTGTCGGCGAGCACGCCCGCGGTCACCGGCGCCGTCCACAGCAAGCCGGAGGTGCCGAAACTGAGCGCCGAGGACACCCGGCCCATGAGCGCGTCGGGCACGATTCGCAGCTGGTAGCTCTCCAGCAGCACGGTCAGCGGCACGATGAGGAACACCAGGAAGGCGGCGATCACGCCGATCTCCCAGGGCCGGGGCGCGGCAGCGATGCCGACCACCGCGGGGCCGATGATCCACGACGCGGCGAGCACGACGATGCGCGACGGAACCCGCTTGAGCAGCACGGGCGCGATGAGCGCGCCGCCGAGCCCGCCGATCGCGGCCAGCGCGGTGACCGCGCCGACCGTGGTCGGGCTTCCGCCACGCGCCTTGAGCAGTGCGATGACCAGCAGCACGATGCCGCCGAGCAGCGCGCTGGTGAGCGCCGACCAGATGATGATGAAGCGCAGGTAGACGCTGGTGCGGATGTAAGCGAAGCCCTCGCGCATGCCCTGCCAGGGCGTGTTGCTCGCGGCCTCCCCGGGATCGGGGCCGAGCGGCTTGCGGATCATGGCCACGCCTACCGCGCTGACCAGGAAGGAGATCGCGTCGCCGAGGAACGGTATCCACTTGGCCAGCGAGAACAGCGCTCCGCCGAGCGGGGGTCCGGCGAGCCGGGAGATCATCTCGCGGCCCTGCTTGGAGGCGGAGAGCGCGGGGAACTGCGCGGGCGGCACGATCCGCTTGAGCACCGGGGTCATCGCCGCGCCGCCGATGCCGTTGCACATGCCCTGGATCAGGGCGATGGCGCCGATGTGCACGACGTTGACGTAGCCCTCTGCCACTGCGGCCACGACCGAGGCCACGGCGACCGCCTGGATGAGGTCGGCGGTGATGATGAGCCTGCGGCGCGGGTAGCGGTCGGCCAGAGCGCCGCCGAGCAGCGTCGTGGACAGCCCGCCGATATTGAGACAGGCGCCGACCACTCCGGCTCTGGCGACCGAACCGGTGGCGTAAAGCATCAGCAGCGGATAAGCCAGTTGGGACATCGCGCTGCCCAGCGAGGAGACCAGGGAGCTGATCCACCAGCCGGCGTAGTCGCGGTTTCGCCACAGCGGCAGCACGCCGCGCACGGCCGAGCCGGAGAGCGCCGCCGTGTTCTCGGCGGCCTGCTCTATATCGGCGCCGATGGGGCCGCGCGGGCCGCGGCCGGTGTCGCTCAGGGCAGTGCCCTCGTTGAGATCGACGCCGGCGTCGAGATGTGCGGCGTTGGCGAGGCCGGCGCCCCCGCCGACGGGTGCGTCCTCGGCGTCATCCACCTTGCGACCGTTCAATGCGCAATCCTCGGCACCGTCGACATCCTCGCGCTGGGCAGTCCGGCAGCATCCAAGCCCATATTGCCCCGCCCGATCATTTCGAACACGGCCAGGTGGGCGCGACCGTCGTGTGCACGATCACACCGACTCCGGCGCGGCGCCACACGCCGCGGCGCCTTAGTTGGCTTGGGCCATCACCCTGGCGGCGTTCTCGGTGACACGGCCGAGCAAGTCACGCATCAGGGCGACCTCCGCCGCGGACAGCCCGTCGGTTAGCCGCTGCTCCAGCCTGTCCACCAGCGCGTCCGACTCCTCGAACACCGCCCGGCCCGGCGCGGTCAGCTTGATCTCGACCAGGCTGGCATGCAGCGGGTGCGGGGCGCGGCGCACGAAGCCGCGCAGTTCCATCCGGGAGAGCAGGCCGTTCATCGTCTGCTGGGTCACCCCGCAGCGCTGGGCCAGCTCGGCGGGATTGATGCCCGGGTTATCGCTCAGCACGGCCAGCACGGCCTGCTGCGCGGCGGTGATCCCCACCTCCCGCACCGCGGCCTCCTTCGCCGCCTGGGTGGCTTGCTCGGCTCGCTTCACGTGAAGCAGCAGACGCTCCGAGTAGTGCTGCATGCGCTCAGTCTATGAGGCGGTGACGGTCCGTGTCGCGAGTCAGAAGGCATAGATCCTACGACTTGTGGCCGCGGCGGCCGTAATTTCTAAGTTCCCGCATAGCGCAGCGCCGTACGACATGCGGCAATCGACCGCTCAGCGGCCTCGCGGAGACCGGCGATGCCAGGCCCGTGCCGCAGCAATTCGCGCGACATCGACGGCACCACGTTGCCCAGCGCGTCACCGAACAGGCCGCGCAGATCCTCAGGCGTCGCACCCTGAGCACCGAGACCCGGGGCGAGAATCGGACCGTTCAACGCGGCTAGGTCGAACGGGACCTGTGCGAGCGTCGCACCCACCACCGCCCCGATCGAACCGAGCGGTTCGATCCCTGCGTTACGTGCCGCCGCGCCTTCCAGGATCGTCGCGCCAACGGTCTTGCCGTCCGCGGTAACCGCCTGCTGAACCGCGGCACCCTCCGGATTCGAGGTGAAGGCGAGCACGAACACACCCGCGCCGTGCTTCTCGGCGGTCGCGTACAGCGGCTCGAGCGAGGCGTAGCCGAGATAGGGCGAGGCGGTCAGCGCGTCCGCGAACAGCGGCGCGGCCGAATCGAGGTACGCCTGGGCGTACGCCTCCACGGTCGAGCCGATGTCGCCGCGCTTGGCGTCGAGGATGACCAGCGCACCGGCGGATCGCGCGTCCGCGATGGTGCGCTCCAGGACCGCGACGCCGCGCGAGCCGAAGCGTTCGAAGAAGGCTGATTGCGGCTTGAGCACCGCGACGCGGTCGGCCAGCGCGTCGACGACTGTGCCGGCGAAGCGCTCCAGGCCGGCCACGTCGTCGCTCAGGCCCCAGGAAGTAAGCAGGGCGCTGTGCGGGTCGATGCCGGCACACAGCGGCCCGCGGGTGTCGAGCGCGGCACGCAGCCGGGCTCCGAACGGCGCGGTCATCGGCTCGCATTCTCCTCTCGGCGGCCTGGGCCGCTTGGCTGGCGTCGTTCGATTCCGGGCATAGGCACGTCGCTCGGTCGCTGTGCCCGGTGGCCGAGCCCCGCGCGCGTCAGGCCTCGATGGATGCGCGCGGCCCAGAACGGTCCTTGGTAGATGAATCCGGTGTAGCCCTGAAGGAGCGTCGCGCCGGCCGCCAACCGCTCGGCGGCGTCCTCGGCCGTCGTGATGCCGCCGACGCCGATGATCGTCATCTCGGGACCGACCCGGGCACGCAGCCGCCGTAGCACCTCGAGCGCGCGTTCGCGCAGCACCGGTCCGGAAAGGCCACCCACGCCGAGCGCCTCGACCTCGCGCGGGGGCGTGGCCAGTCCGTCGCGGCGGATCGTGGTGTTGGTCGCCACGATTCCGTCGAGGCCGATCTCCACGGCGAGTTCGGCGACCGCGTCGACGTCCTGGTCGGCCAGGTCAGGGGCGATCTTGACCAGCAACGGCACGTGTCGTCCTGCCGCGGTGTCCGCCGCCGTGCGCACGGCCAGCAGCAACGGTCGCAGGACACTGACAGCCTGCAGGTCGCGCAGGCCGGGGGTGTTGGGCGAGGAGACGTTGACGACGAGGTAGTCGGCCAGCGGAGCGAGCAGCCTGGCCGAGGTTTCATAGTCGGCGATCGCCTCGGCTTCCGGCACCACCTTGCTCTTACCGAGGTTGACCCCGACGATCGGCGATCCGACGCCCCGGGTCCGCCCCTTGTTCCGTTGCCGCTCCCGCCAGCGGGTCAGCCGGGCCGCGACCGCCTCGGCCCCGTCGTTGTTGAAGCCCATCCGGTTCACCAGCGCCCGGTCCTGGGGCAGCCGGAACAGCCGCGGTGCCGGATTGCCCGGCTGCGGGCGCGCGGTGACCGTGCCGACCTCGACGAAGGCGAAGCCGAGCGCCGCGAGCCCATCGATGCCGACGGCGTTCTTGTCGAAGCCGGCCGCCAGGCCGAACGGACCCGGGAAGTCCAGCCCGAGGGCGGACACGAACAGTGCCGGATCGCGCGGGCCGCAGTACGACCGCAACGCCCGCGCCACGCCGGGCACCGCCGCGGCGGCCCGGATCGCGCCGAAACCGAGGTGGTGAGCGCGTTCCGGGTCCATCCGCCGGAAGATGGCCGCGAACAGGAGCCGGTAGAGCATCAACTCACCGCAGCCGGAGCGGTCTGTGTCGCGGCGGACTGCGTCCCGGCGTTTCGGGCACGTGATGCGTTAAGCCGGGCCGCGTGTTCCTGAAGCGATCCGACGCCCACGTCCCCGCGCCGCAGCGCCTCGATGCCGAGCACTGCCGCGCCGAGCGCCTGGATCGTCGTGATGCAGGGCTTGCCCATAGAGACCGCGGCCGTGCGGATCTCATAGCCGTCCAGCCGCGGTCCGACGCCGTGCGGCGTATTGATGATCAGGTCAACCTCGCCGTCCATGATCCGCTGCACGATCGTCGGCTCGCCGTTCGGTCCGGTCCCCTGCGAGTGCTTGCGCACCACGGTCGCGGTCACACCGTTGCGCCGCAGCACCTCCGCGGTGCCCTCGGTGGCCAGGATCTCGAAGCCCAGGTCGGACAGTGCCTTGATCGGGAACACCATCGAGCGCTTGTCCCGGTTCGCCACCGAGACGAACACTCGGCCGCCGATCGGCAGCGAACCATACGCCCCGGTTTGCGACTTGGCGAACGCGGTGCCGAAGTCGGCGTCGATGCCCATGACCTCGCCGGTGGACTTCATCTCCGGGCCGAGCAGCACGTCCACGCCGCGTCCGTCCGGCATCCGGAACCGCGACCACGGCATCACCGCCTCCTTGACCGCGATCGGCGCGTCGAGCGGCAGCGCGCCGCCGTCACCCTCGACCGGCAGCAGACCCTCGGCCCGCAGTTCGGCGATGGTGGCGCCGAGGCTGACCCGGGCCGCCGCCTTGGCCAGCGGGACGGCGGTGGCCTTCGAGACGAACGGAACGGTGCGCGAGGCGCGCGGGTTGGCCTCCAGCACGTAGAGGATGTCCCCGGCCAGCGCGAACTGGATGTTGATCAGGCCCCTGACGCCGACACCCTTGGCGATCGCCTCGGTCGAGGCGCGCAGCCGCTTGATGTCGTGGCTGCCCAGGGTGATCGGCGGCAGCGCGCAGGCCGAGTCGCCGGAATGGATCCCGGCTTCCTCGATGTGCTCCATGACCCCGCCGAGGTACAGCTCGGTGCCGTCGTAGAGCGCGTCGACGTCGATCTCGATCGCGTCGTCGAGGAACCGGTCAACCAGCACCGGGTGCTCGGAGACCAGGCCCGCGTGCCGCTCAAGGTATTCGGCGAGCGAGGCCGAGTCGTAGACGATCTCCATACCGCGTCCGCCGAGGACGTAGGAAGGCCGCACCAACACCGGGTAACCGATCTCGTCCGCGATCGCGCTGGCCTCGGGGAAGGAGAACGCGGTGCCGTGCTTCGGCGCGGGCAGGCCGGCTTGCTCCAGCACCCGGCCGAACGCGCCGCGCTCCTCCGCCAAGTGGATCGCCTCGGGGCTGGTGCCCACGATCGGCACGCCCGCGTTCTTCAGCCGCTGCGCCAGACCCAGGGGGGTCTGCCCGCCGAGCTGCACCAGCACTCCGGCCAGCGGACCGGCCTGGCGCTCGGCGTGCACGACCTCGAGCACGTCTTCCAGCGTCAGCGGCTCGAAGTAGAGCCGATCGGAGGTGTCGTAGTCGGTGGAGACGGTCTCCGGGTTGCAGTTGACCATCACCGTCTCGTAGCCGGCCTCGCGCAGCGCGAAGGAGGCGTGCACGCAGGAGTAGTCGAACTCGACGCCCTGCCCGATCCGGTTCGGCCCGGAGCCGAGGATGATGACCGCGGGCTTGGCGCGCGGCGCTACCTCGGTTTCCTCGTCGTAGGAGGAGTAGTGATACGGGGTGCTGGCCGCGAATTCGGCCGCGCAGGTGTCCACGGTCTTGTACACCGGCCGCACGCCCAGGGCGTGCCGCACCGCGCGCACCACCGGCTCTTCCAGCGAGCGGATCTGCGCGATCTGCGCGTCGGAGAACCCGTACCGCTTCATCCGCCGCAGCAGACCCGGCGTCAGTTCCGGTGCGGCGGCCAGTTCCCGGGCCATTTCCTCGATGAGCGCAAGCTGGTCCACGAACCAGGGGTCGATGCCGGTCGCCTCGTACACCTCCGGCACACTCGCCCCGGCCCGGAGCGCGGCCATCACCGCGTTGATCCGGCCGTCCGTCGGCACCGCGGCCAGCTCAAGCAGCGCGGCCTTGTCGCCGGGTTCGCCGCCGAAGTCGAACTGCGCGTCCTTCTTCTCCAGCGAGCGCAGCGCCTTCTGTAGCGCCTCGGGGAAGTTGCGGCCGATCGCCATCGCCTCGCCGACCGACTTCATGGTCGTGGTCAGCCGGGCGTCGGCGTGCGGGAACTTCTCGAAGGCGAAGCGCGGCACCTTGACCACGACGTAGTCGAGCGTCGGCTCGAACGAGGCCGGGGTCTGCTTGGTGATGTCGTTCGGGATCTCGTCGAGGGTGTAGCCGACGGCCAGCTTCGCGGCGATCTTCGCGATCGGGAAGCCGGTGGCCTTCGAGGCGAGCGCGGAGGACCGCGACACCCGCGGATTCATCTCGATGACGATGATCCGGCCGTCGTCCGGGTTCACCGCGAACTGGATGTTGCAGCCGCCGGT
>NZ_DATNGK010000078.1:0-2248 GCF_035605935.1 Actinocrinis sp.
GGCTGACCACGCGCGCCGAGCCTCATGCCATCTGTCCACCATCCCTTCCAAAAAGCAAAGACAGGAGAGAAGTGAAACTCAAATCCGCGATCCTCAGACGATCGCGCTTCGTCCGCCTCGGCGTGTTCGTCGCCGTCGCCGGGCTGCTCGCCTTCGCGACGATCGGTTCGGCGAGCGTCAGTGCCAACGCGGCGGTCCCGACCGCCCAGGCCCAGGCGGCAGCCGCGACATCCCTGCCGTGCGACCTGTACGCCGCAGGCGGTACGCCCTGTGAGGCGGCGCACTCCACCATCCGCGCGCTGTATGCCTCCTACAGCGGGCCGCTGTACCAAGTGAAGCGCGCTTCCGACAGCGCGGTCTCCGACATCGGGTTGCTCGCGGCCGGCGGCTACGTCAACGACGCGGCGCAGGACTCGTTCTGTGCCAGCACCTCCTGCACCATCACCAAGATCTACGACCAGACCACCAACCACAACGACCTGCCGATCTCGTGGGGTGGCTACTGGAAAGGCCCCGGTGCCAACGGCGCGGACATCGGCGCGAACGCGACCGCGTTGCCGCTGACGATCGGCGGCCAGAAGGCCTACGGGGTCAAGGTGACCCAGGGCGTGGGTTACCGCGTCGACAACGCGAAGAACGTGCCCACCGGCTCGAAGCCCGAGGGCGTGTACATGGTCACCTCCGCCAACTTCGTGGACCAGTGGTGCTGCTTCGACTATGGCAGCGGGGAGAACTCGCACACTGACACCGGCAACGCGACCATGAACGCGATCGAGTGGGGCACCGCGTGCTGGTTCGGCGGCTGCACCGGCTCTGGCCCCTGGGTCGAGGCCGACCTGGAGAACGGCATGTACAGCTCCAACACGGGGCCGAACCAGCCGAGCTACACCGGAGTCAACTTCCCGTTCGTCACCGCGATGGAGAAGAACAACGGCACCAGCAACTTCACCCTCAAATACGCCAACGCCACCAGTGGCGGGCTGACCACGGGATTCTCAGGTCCTTTACCCAACGGCTACTCCCCGATGAAGACCGACTCCTCCATCCTGCTGGGCACCGGCGGTGATAACAGCAACAGCGGGGTCGGAGAGTTCTTCGAAGGTGCGGTGACCGCCGGCTACCCCTCGGACGCCACCGAGAACGCGGTGCAGGCGAACCTGGCGGCTGCGGGCTACTCCTTCGGCAGCGGTTCCACCGGCGGTAGCGGACCGTTGCACGCGGTGGGTGCCGGCAAGTGCCTGGACGACCCGAACTCGACCACGACGCAGGGCACACAGCAGCAGATCTACAGCTGCAACGGCGCGGCCAACCAGACCTGGACGCGTACCTCGTCCGGTCAGCTGAGCGTCACCGTCGGCGGCACGACACTGTGCCTGGACGCGAACGGCCAGGGCACGACGAACGGCACGAAGGCGATCGTGTGGTCCTGCAACGGCCAGGTCAACCAGCAGTGGAACTTCAACGCCAACGGCACCATCACCGGCGCACAATCAGGCCTCTGCCTCGACGTGACCGGAGCATCAACCGCCAACGGCGCCCTGGTCGAACTCTGGGCCTGCAACGGCGGCAGCAACCAGCAATGGACCCTCGGCTAGCCCGAGGCCGCAGCCGTCCACAGAGACCGCGCTCGGCTCGCCGGGGGGCGAGCCGAGCGCCGATCGCACAGCTGTCCGGTGCGTTTCCAGCCACGGGCCGCAACTCTGATATGCCCAATAAGCAGGAGGACGCCGTACGACATGTTCGAGGCCGACAACGTCTACAAGGTCGACGGTTCGAACACGTACCTGATGATCGTGGAGGCGATCGGCACCGACAGCAACCCGTTCACCGCCGACACGAATGTCACATTCCCGGCCGGCACCCCGGCTTGGAGCCAGGACTTCTCCAGCGGCGAGGCGATCCGCAGCGGCTAGGACCAGACCATGACCCTCAACCCGTGCAAGATCCAGTACCTCTACCAAGGGAAGCATCCGTCAGCGAATCAGAGCTACAACCTGCTGCCCTGGCGGCTCGGCCTGCTGACCCAGACCAACTCCACCTGCTAGCAGAGCACTTACATGCGCCCCGGCATTGACGGGAGTCTTCGGCTGGCCGCCACTGCGGTGCACGCGTCAGCCGAAGACGCGGCGCTGGATCTCGCGCCGGTAATCCTCGAGCGTGTTGTCCAAATGCATTCCGGCCGCCTGGGCGGCGGCCTCCGGGTCGCCGCCCCGGATCGCCTGGTAGATCGCGGCGTGTTCCTCGATCG
>NZ_DATNGK010000079.1:0-23434 GCF_035605935.1 Actinocrinis sp.
CCCAGCGCAGCCTGGTACGGGGGAGGGCGGCGCGTAATTCGTCCTCGGTGGGCGCAGGTTCGTCGGGTGCGACGATGCGGCGATCGTTGACGAAGCAGGAGAGGTCGATCTCTTCGCCGCGCCGGCGGGCGATGTCGTCCAGCAGTCGCTGGTGGGCGTCGCCGTCGTAGTAGCCGTGCAGCGAAGCGCCCGCGGACGCCTTCCAGGCGCGGGCGACGACGTCGTCGAATACGCAGTCTGCGACGTCGATCACACAGATGCCAGTCTGCGAGAGCTGGGTGACCGCGTCAGCGAAGCCGGGGCGGAATCGGTTGCTGACCACCAGCTGAGCGACGCTGGGGGTGCGGCGGGTGACTCGGGCGATGGCGACGGCGTAGGCGGCGAGCAGTACGTGCGAGGTGTGCGCCGCGGTGCGCGCGCTGATCGCACGCATGGCCAAGTGCATCGCGGGGGAGTAGCAGAAGATCTCCCAGAAGCGGGGCTCGCGCGGGTCGTCGGACGGGGTGAAACGCTGCGCGGGCACGGTGGCCAGCTGGCTCTCCCAGTAACGCAGAGCCTTGTCGCTCTGGCGGCGTCCAGCCGGGCTTGCCTGTGCCTGGGCGATCTGAAGCGGCTGCGTCCCGCTGACCGGCGCGGTGGGGCGGTTGGTTTGCGGGTCGCGGTGAGCCAGGTCGCGGGCGATCGCGTCGATGCCGAGGCCGTCGACGGCGAGGTGGCTGTATTGCACGACCAGGTGGGTGAGTGCGCCGGCGCTTCGTACCACACCCATCCGCACGGGCCATTCGTTGGCGTGGTCGAAGGCAGTGGTCTCGTAGCGGCAGCGCAACTCTTCCGCGGCGGCTGCCGGGTCGTCGGTTTCGTCGATATCGACGATGTGCAGGATGGTTTCGCCGGATGCGTTGACTGTTTGGCGCGGCAGGGCGCCGGGTGGGCGGTCGTGGTCGACCTGGAGCGTGGTGCGTAGTGCCTGGTGTCGGCTGACCGCGAACTGTAGGACCGCGGCGATCTCTTCGACCGGGGTGCCTTCCGGCAGCGGCATGACCCCGCCGATGTTCATGGTGCGCCCGGTGTGCTGCATGGTGTTCCAGATTCCGCGCTGTCCCCAGGTCAGTTCGCCAGACCCCGAGCCTTCGCCGTGAAACGGAACCCTTATTTCCGACACCGTACTGGACAACGCGTCGTCTCCCGTCGATCGAAGGCCGTCAGGACTGTGGGCCACGGTATGGGGCGTTCGCGGCGCGTCAACTGCGGCACTGGCGACTCCGCGGCGGTTGATGGGGGAGGGCTCTGGCCAGTGGCGGCTCCGTGGCTGCGTGGATGCGCGCGGTGCAAGTCGCGAAAGCCCCTGGCGGGGTGAAGCAACACACTGCTACCGCATATCGCCGGCGTATCGAAAACCACATACGTGCTGGTAACAGCCCGCAGCATTGACTGGAGGCGTGTCAAACAGCGAACCAGTACGGACAGCGGAGCGCCCCCGCACCCGGTCGGCGGTGTCCTCGTCTCCGGCAGTGATCCCAAGAACAGGAATCACGGTTTATGGCTGTGAGCCGGACGAGGCCGTGCTGTTCCGAGAGCTGGCGCCTGGCTTTGGCATGACCGCTACCCTCACGGACGCGGCAGTGTCCGAAGCCAATATCGAACTGGCGTATGGAAACCGCTGCATCAGCGTGAGTCACAAGGCCCGCATCGCGAACTCTACGCTTCTCGCGCTGAGCAAAGCGGGCATCGCATATATCTCCACGCGCAGCATCGGATACAACCATGTCGACGTGAAGTACGCGGAGCGTGTCGGCATCACCGTCGGAAACGTCGCCTACTCACCGGACAGCGTGGCCGACTACACGCTGATGCTCATGCTGATGGCACTGCGCAACGCAAAATCCACTATCCGTCGCGCCGATGCGCATGACTATCGGCTAAGTGAGGCACGCGGGAAAGAATTGCGCGATCTGACTGTCGGGGTCATTGGAACAGGGCGTATCGGCGCAGCGGTGCTGGAGAGGCTCCGGGGTTTTGGCTGCCGAACATTGGCTTATGACAGTTATCCCGGCGCCGCTGCTGACTACGTCCCTCTCGACGAACTGGTGCAGCGCAGCGACGTAGTGACCCTGCATACCCCGCTCACCCCCGAGACATATCACCTCATGAATCGCCCGCGGATCGCGCGGATGAAGCAAGGCGCGTTCATCATCAATACTGGACGCGGCTCGCTCATCGACACTGAGGCCCTGGTCTGGGCATTGGAACGCGGCGGTTTGGGTGGCGCGGCGCTGGATGTAGTCGAGGGGGAAGAAGGTGTGTTCTACGCCGACTGCAGAGACAAACCCATCGAGAGCAAGCTATTAGTGCGTCTGCAAGAGCTGCCGAACGTGATCGTCACTCCGCATACCGCGTATTACACGGAACATGCGCTGCGGGACACCATTGAGAACAGTATCGTCAACTGCCTGAAGTTTGAAAGCGGGGAACAGCATGGATAGGTTGAAGGTCGCAATTGTGTTCGGGGGCGCTTGCGAGGAGCACCCGGTCTCGGTCAAATCCGCGCAAGAGGTCGCGAAGAACCTCGACCTCGAAAAGTACGAACCGTTCTGGATCGGGATCACGAAGAGCGGCGCCTGGAAGCTCTGCGAGAACCCTGACATGGACTTGGAAGCCGGCGCCTCCAGGCCCGTCGTGCTATCGCCGGATCGAAGCGCGCGCGGACTGCTCGTCCTGGACCAGGGACGATACGAAACGATCCAGCTGGACGTAGTGCTGCCTGTCCTGCATGGCAAGCTCGGCGAGGATGGTGCGATTCAAGGCTTACTGGAGCTCTCCGGGATACCGTACGCCGGCTGTGGCATCCAGAGTTCCGCGCTGTGCATGGACAAATCCCTCGCCTACGTCATCGCCGGGAGCGCGGGAATCGCCACGCCGAGGTTCTGGACCGTCACCGCGGACGAGAAAATAGAGCTCGGGCAGCTGCCCTATCCGGTCTTCGTGAAGCCGGCCCGGTCGGGTTCATCGTTCGGCGTCAGCAAAGCATCTGATGACGAGGAACTGCTGAGCGCGGTGGAGGAGGCCCGGCAGTATGACGCGAAGGTGCTGATCGAAGAGGCGGTCATCGGCAGCGAGGTCGGATGCGCGATCCTAGGGAACGGCACGGATCTCGTCGTGGGCGAGGTGGATCGAATCTCGCTGTCGCACGGTTTCTTCAGAATCCATCAGGAAAGCGAACCCGAAAGCGGCTCCGAAAACTCCACCCCGATCGTACCCGCCGACATTTCGATAGAGTCGCGATCACTCGTCCAGGAAACGGCGAGGACGATATACCGCGCACTAGGATGCAGCGGGCTCGCGCGGGTCGACATGTTTCTGAAAGACGACGGCACGGTGGTGCTTAACGAGGTGAATACCTTGCCCGGCCTGACCTCGTACAGCCGTTACCCGAGAATGATGGCAGCCGCTGGTTTGCCGCTCGCCGAGGTGATTGACCGCGTCGTGGCGCTGGCAGTGATGGGCGAGCGCGATGGAAGATGAATTCGTCTTTGTCGACGAGCTGGTGACCGGAATACGCTGGGACGCCAAGTACGCCACCTGGGACAACTTCACCGGCAAGCCGGTAGACGGGTACCTGGCCAATCGCATCGTCGGCACCACGGCGTTGTGCGCGGCGCTGGAAATGGCGCAAGAGAAAGCCGCGGGCCTGGGTTTCGGCTTGCTGCTTTGGGACGGTTACCGCCCGCAGCGCGCAGTCGATCGCTTCTTGCGCTGGTCGACGGAACCGGAGGACGGCCGAACGAAACGGCGGCACTATCCGAATATCGATAGGCCGCAGATGTTCGAAAAGGGATACGTGGCCGCCAAGTCGGGCCACAGCCGGGGCAGCACGATAGACCTCACGCTTTACGATCTGGCCAGCGGTGAACTCGCCCCCATGGGCGGCGGCCACGACCTGATGGATCCCGTCTCACACCATGGCGCAAGCGGAATAAGGCGAGCCGAGGCGAATAACCGCCGGTGCCTCCGCGCGATCATGGAGGGTTGCGGTTTCAGCTCATACGACTGCGAGTGGTGGCATTACACACTCAAAGCCGAACCTTACCCGAACACCTATTTCGACTTCCCCATCACCTAGCGATCAGCTAGCGACCGGCAGCAGCACCGTGACGCAAAGTCCCCCGGCGGCCCGCGGCGCGAGGGTGAGTGTTCCGTCGTGGGCGTGCGTGATGCTCTTGACGATGGCCAAGCCGAGGCCGACTCCCGCGTGGTCACCGCGTACGCGTTCGGTTCCGCGAAGAAACGGCTCGACGAGCGTGGAAACCAACTGCGGCGTCAGCATCTCGCCGGTGTTCTCGACCGTGAGCACCACGCTCCCACGGCGTGCGCTGGTCGTCACCCACACCGCGCCCCCTGCCGGCAGGTTGTGCACGATGGCGTTGTGCACAAGGTTCGTAGTCAACTGCAGCAGCAGCGCGGGTGAACCCTCGGCGTGGGCCGCGTCGCCGGAGATCTCGATGGTGACGCCGTGCCTCTCCGCGAGCGGCAGGAGCGTCTCAGTGGCCTCCTCCGCGATGAGCGACAGGTCAACGGGCACCGGGGCAAAGGAACGCTTCTCTGCGCGGCTGAGCAGGAGCAACGCCTCAGTGAGGTCGATCGCCCGAGTGTTGACCGCGCGCAGGCGGCCGACGAGCTCATCGGTGTCCCGGTTCAGATCATTGTCGGCGACCTCGAGAAGCGCCTGCGTGATCGCCAGCGGCGTGCGCAGCTCGTGGGACGCGTTGGCCGCGAATCTCTGCTGTTCGGCCACGTGCGCTTCGAGCCGCGCGAGCATGATGTCGAAGACGTCGGCCAGTTCGCTGAATTCGTCCGCCCGGCCCGGAAGCCGGATCCGGTGCGCGAGCGACCCGTTGGCGGCCAACTTCGCCGCCGAGGAGATCCGCGCAAGCGGCGCGAGCATCCGGCCGGCCAGGAACCATCCGCCCAGGAGCCCGAACGCGAGCAGGAAGGCAAGTGCCGCGGCCGCGGCTGGGGCGAAGCCGCGCAGCAAGTCGGAGCGCCTGGGCCCGGTGACGAACACTGCGCAATTGACCACCTGATGGAAGGCGCTCGCATCGATGTCCGGTATCCAGCGCAGGGCGAACACCCACGCCACGGCCACCAGGAGGGCGCCGGCGAACACCACGATTCCGGCGTAGCTGAAGGTGAGTTTCAGTCGGGCGCTTAGCCCCGGGCGTCTATTCATGACCGTCTATTCATGGCCGTCTATTCATGCGCGCTGCCTGGGTCGATGGTGTTCACGGCGGTGTCCAGGCCAGCGTCGATCCGGTAGCCGACGCCCGGCACCGTGGCGATCAGCCAGGGTTCGCCGAGGCGTTTGCGCAGCGCCGAGACCGTGATGCGTACGGCATTGGTGAAAGGGTCGGCGTTTTCATCCCACGCCCGTTCCAGGAGCTCTTCCGAGCTGATGACGCCGCCCTCGGCGGCGACGAGGACTTCGAGCACGGCGAACTGCTTGCGGGTCAGCGCGACGTAGCGGCCGTCGCGAAAGACCTCCCGCCTGAATGGATCAAGACGCAAACCCGCGATCTCTCGCACCGGAGGCCTGCTGTGGGCACGCCTGCGGTCGAGCGCTCTGAGCCTGAGCACGAGCTCTCGCAGTGCGAATGGCTTGGTGAGGTAGTCGTCGGCGCCGAGTTCGAACCCGGAAGCCTTGTCGTCCAGCCGGTCGGCAGCGGTGAGCATGAGGATCGGCATGCCGCTGCCGGAGGCGACGATGCGTTTCGCGATCTCGTCGCCGGAGGGGCCCGGGATGTCGCGGTCGAGGACGGCGATGTCGTAGGCGTTGACGCTCAGTAACTCCAGCGCGCTGTCGCCATCGCCGGCGAGGTCGGCGGCGATCGCCTCCAGGCGCAAGCCATCGCGGATGGCCTCTGCCAGGTAGGGCTCATCCTCGACGACCAGCACGCGCACACCCTCAATGCTACGAGCAGCTGCATATCGTCGGCATATCGAAAATCCAGGCCACGGCCGTGCGCCCCGATCGTCGTCTGCCGCGAGCCGCGTGCTCGCCAACACGATGTGGCCCCGGACCAAATGGTCCGGGGCCACACCCCCCGTCGCCAGGTTTCTATCCGCACAGCACGGGATAGAACCAGCGTTCGTCGTCCGGCAAGGCGGTTCCGCCCGCTACCTCGATGCAGGCGCCGGGCGCGTAAGCGTAGACGGGTCCGGCGTAGCTGGTGAAGTTGCCGCTGTCCCTGCCATCGCCACCGTTGCCCCCGTAGCCTCCGTCCGGGCCGGAGATGTACACCCACGTGTCCGTAGGCGTCCCGACATAGACGCTCTTGAGCAGCACCGCGCAGTCGGTCGAGCCGTTGTAGGACACGTATATGGTCCCGCCGTCAAGGTTGAACACGCCGTTGTCGTCCGGCCAGTAGCCGGATCCGCAGATGGACGCCGCATGCCAGGCGGCAGAGCTGGAAGCCTGCGCGGGTGCTGCGCCCAGCGCGAGGCTGCCCACCGATGCCGCCGCCGTCGCGCCGACCGCGATCAGACTCTTGATTCGAGTTCGCACGTTCGCCTGCCTTTCGCTCAGTTGCAGTGGTCCGGGCCTTCGACGTACACGCCGGTGTCCCCGTCGCCGCCTCCCCACCAGATGCAGGTGCCTGGCGCGTACGCGTACACCGGCCCGGCGTAGTAGCTGTAGTTGCCCGGGTCGGGATTCATGTTGTTCTCGTCGGTCCCGATCGTCGCGTCGGTCCAGGTCGGCGTGCCGACGTGGATGTCCTTCAGCGTGACGACGCAGTCCCAGCCGCCGTTGTAGGACAGGTAGATCGAGGAGGTCGCCCTCCCGCTGTCGCCGACGTTGAACGAGTCCAGCGGCCGGTAGCCGGAGCCGCAGAGCGACGCGGCGTACCAGGCCGACCCCGAGTCCGCATGGGCGGGCGCCGCACCGATCGCGAGTGCGCCTGCCGCGGCGACGCTGCCGAACAGTGACAGTGTCTTGGAACGCTTGCCGAGCTTCATGATTGCGTCTCCCGTGTCAGCTTCCGCAGTTGTGCTTGCTGTAGTTGTAGGCCCGCGCGATTTCGTGACCGCTCGGTTCCCACATGTCGACTTCCTCCCACACGCACGAACCGCCGCCGACGCCCCCGCGACAAGAGCGGTGGACAGCGCCAACTGTCCGGCTCGGCGCGAAAAGCCTCATGATTCCCTCCGTATGTCGTGAACCCCGCCGACGTGATCACCGTGTCACAGTGCTCTGTCCCGGTGATAACGTGCCGCTATCGCGCGAGGGGGAGCGGATGGGGAAGCTTTGGTTCGGGGTTCTCGGGCCGTTGGCCGCGCAACACAACGGTGCCGCTATACCGGTGGTGGGGGATCGCCGGCGGGTGCTGCTCGCGACGCTGCTTCTGCACGCCGGCACCCCGGTCTCCACCGATCGATTGATCGACGCGCTGTGGACGGGCGAACCACCGCGACTAGCCAGGCAGGCGCTGCACAACCAAGTCAAACGGCTGCGTGACGTCCTTGGCGATGAAGTGGCCTCACGGCTCGGCACCGCGGCCGACGGATACCTGCTCGACCTCGCCGAGGAGGAGCTGGATACCCGCAGGTTCGCGGCGCTGGAATCCGCGGGGCGTAAGGCAGCTGACGCCGCCGACTGGGAGCGGGCGGCCGACTTGTCGACTGAGGCGCTCTCGCTCTGGCGCGGCGAACCGTTGTCCGACCTTCCGGATCGGTCTGAATTCACCGATGCGGCCGAGCACTGGCGCGCGCGCAGGCTTCAGGCGGAACGGTTGCGGCTCGACGCCTTGCACCACCTCGGCCGGCACGCCGACTTGCCGGGCCCGCTCGCGAAGCTGATCAGGGAACATCCGCTGGATGAGGGCTTGCGCGGCCAGCTCATGCTCGCCCTGTTCCTGGGCAATCGGCAGGCCGAGGCGCTGGCAGTGTTCGATGAGACGCGCCGCATCCTGGTCGATCAGCTCGGCATCGAACCCGGACCGGAGCTGCGCCGACTGCATCAACGGATTCTGCGAGCCGACTCCACTCTCGCGCTCCACCGCACGTCCACGGTCGTGTCGCGCTCGGACGCAACAACGTCGAAACGGCCAGAGGCAAGCGCTGCGACGGCTGCGGACCGCTCTGTTCCTCAACAGCTGCCTGCGACGATCAGGCACTTCGTCGGACGCACCGATCAGCTCGAAGCACTCGAAGCAGTGAGTCGGGCCGAGCGCTCGGGCGAGCACGCGAGCACGGTGCTGACCATCGACGGGACCGCGGGCGTGGGCAAGACCGCGCTTGCCGTGCACTGGGCGCACCGGGTCGCGGGCCGCTTCCCGGACGGGCAGCTCTACACGAATCTGCGCGGCTTCGATCCCAGCAGCGGTCCCGCCGCGCCCGCCGAAGCGCTGCACCGATTCCTGACCGCGCTCGGGTTCGCATCGCAGCGGATCCCGGCCGGACTGGAGGAAAGGGCGGCGCTCTACCGTTCCGCGACGGCCGGCCGCCGAATGCTCATCATCCTCGACAACGCGCACGATGCCGAACAAGTCCGCCCCCTGCTGCCCGGCTCATCAGGGTGCTTAGTCCTGGTGACCAGTCGGGTCCGGCTGGCCGGTCTCGTCGCGTCCGACGGAGCGCAACCGCTCGCGCTCGATCGCCTCACGGCCGAGGAGGCCAGGCAGCTGCTCGACCGGCGCCTCGGGCCGGAGCGCACCGCCGACGAGGCGGCGGCGGTCGAACAACTGGCGCAGCTGTGCGCCCGGCTTCCGCTGGCCCTGAACATAACCGCGGCCAGAGCCCTGACAGAGCCCGGCCGGCCGCTCGCCGAGCTGACCGCGGACCTGCAGGAGGCCAGCGGCCGCGATCGGCTGGACGCGTTCAGCGCCGGCGATGCGGCCACAGACGTGCGCGCGGTTTTCTCCTGGTCCTACCGTAAGTTGAGCGCCGACGCGGCGATGCTCTTCCGGCTCCTCGGCGGACATCCCGGACCGGACATCTCCGAAGCCGCCGCGGCGAGCCTCTCCGGTCGCGGGCCTGCGGCCACGCGCCGACTGCTGGACGAACTCGTACACGCACACCTCCTCAGTCGGCTGCCAGGACCGCGCTACACCTTCCACGATCTCCTTCGCGCCTACGCCGCAGAGCTGGTCGCCGAATACGAGGACGAAGACGAATGGCGCGCGGCGATGCTGCGCGCCCACGATCATTACCTTCACACGGCGCACCAGGCCGCGCTGCACATTTCCGCGGGCAGGACCGCGCTGGCGCTGGGAGACTTGCAGCCGGGAGCGCTGCCCGAGGACATTCCCGACGGCGAACGCGCGCACGCCTGGTTCGAGGCCGAGCATGCGGTGCTGATCGGTCTTGTTGAGCAGGCCGGCCGAGCCGGTCTGGACGTTCACGCCTGGCAGCTGCCCTGGAGCGTCGCGGAGTACCTCGACCGGCTCGGCCGCTTCGCCGAGATCGTGGCGACCCAGCGCACGGCGATGGCCGCGGCCGATCGCCTCGGCGATCGGGTAGCGCAGGCGCACGCCTTTGGCAGCCTTGGCCGCGCGCTAGTCCAGCTCGGCGAGCATCAGGAAGGGCTCGAGCAGTTGACCCGGAGCCTCGAAATGCAACGTGAGCTTGGCGACGAACCGCAGCAGGCGCTTACCCACACCGCGATCGCACATATGCACGCGATGCGCGGCGAGCACAAGGACGCACTGCAGCATGGCGAGCTCGCACTCGAGTTGTGTAGGCGTACCGGTCACCTGTCCGGTCAGAGCATCGCCCTGAATGTCGTCGGCTGGTGTCACACACAGCTGGGCGAATACGACAAAGCGCGCGAGTGCTGCCGAGAAAGCATCGAACTGAGCCGCACCATGGGCAACCGCACCGCGGAGGGAGCGGCCCTGGACAGCCTCGGCGAGGTTCACCATCACCTCGGTGCCTTCGCCGAGGCGGCGGACAGCTACCGGCAGGCAGCCGACCTTCGCCTGGAGCTGCGACATTTCCAGCACGCCGCGGCGAGTCTGACCCGGCTCGGCGAGACCGGCATCGCGGCCGGCGATCTCGCCGCCGCACGCCGAGCCTGGGCGGAGGCATTGGCCATCCTCGACGGGCTCGACCATCCGGACGCCGCCGCATTGCGCACCAGGCTGCGAGACCTTGCCAGCGAAGCCTGAGCCGGGTGACGCCGCCACAGCCGCCCGGTCGGCGTGGCTCACGGCCAATGTGCGCGCTAACAAATCGGGCAAGCCGAGGTCTTGACCGCGACTCGTAGTTCGTTGATAGTGATGCCGGAACAGCGCCAAAGCAGGCACGCATAGCTGAACGTTCACGGCATAACTACCCCGCATTGTTGTTAGCGCTAACAAATCTCAGCTCGCGCACCTGCCTGCCCACCTGCACCCCCGCGCCAGATCGGCCCATCGCGAAGCCGGTCGAGACGCGGCTTGGGACCAGCAATCAGAACAAGGGAGTTCATGTTGCCTGCCCTGCCTTCTGTCCGCCGACCGCGCCGAGGGCTGGCCGCCGCCCTGGCCACGGTGGCGCTCGCTTTCGCCGGCCTGGTCGCCTCGATTGGGGCCTCACACGCGGCCGCCCAGGCACCCTGCGACATCTACGCCGCGGGCGGCACGCCATGCGTCGCCGCGCACAGCACCACCCGCGCGCTCTTCGCCGCCTACAGTGGTCCGCTCTACCAGGTGCAGCGCACGTCCGACAGCACGTTCGCCGACATCCGGGTGCTGGCGGCCGGGGGCGCCGCCAACGCCGCGGCGCAGGATTCGTTCTGTGCGGGTACCGTGTGCGCGATCACCCGCATCTACGATCAGACCGGCAACGGCAATACCCTGCTTTACCAGGGCATCGGCGGAACCGGCGGCGCCGACACGGCGGCCACGGCGACTACCGAAGCCGTCACGGTGGGCGGGAACAAGGCCTACTCGCTCTACATCAAGCCGGGCAACAGCTACTGGGTCAACGGCTCGACCTCGGGCGTGCCGACCGGCAGCTCGCCGGAGGGTGAGTACATGGTGACCAGTGGCGCTCACGCCAACAACGGCTGCTGCTTCGACTACGGCAACACGGAAACGAACCACAAGGCCGACGGCAACGGCGCCATGGACGCGATCAACTTCAGCACGGAGTGCTGGTTCGGCGGGTGCAGCGGAACCGGGCCGTGGGTGCAGGCGGACCTGGAGAACGGCCTATTCTCCGGCGGCGCCGCGGCCTGGAACCCGAACCAGGTCTCGGAGACCAGCCACTTCGTCACGGCGATGCTCAAGAACAACGGCACGACCGCGATGGCGCTCAAGGGCGCTAACGCCCAATCCGGAAGCCTGACCACCTTCTACAGCGGCACGCTGCCCAGCGGATACAACCCGATGCACAAGCAGGGCGCCATCATCCTGGGCAGCGGCGGAGACTGCTGCCAGACCAACACGAACGCGAGCGCCGGAACGTTCTACGAGGGCGCCATGGTGAAGGGCTATCCCTCGGACGCGACCGACGCCGCGGTCCAGGCCAACATCGCAGCCGCCGGTTATTCCACGAGCGCCACGCCGTTCACGCCCGGAGCGCGGCTGTCGCTTCAGGCCACCACCTCCTGCTGCACCTCCGACTACCTGCAGCACGATGCGAGCGACACGAAAGTCGTGATCGGGGCGGTGAACTCGAGCAGTTCCGCTACCGTCAAGGCCGACGCCACGTGGATTGTCGAGCCCGGCTTGGCGAACAGCGGCTGCGTCTCCTTCCAGTCGGCCAATGAGTCCGGCCAGTACATCAGGCACTATGCATTCGAGCTCTACCTTCAACCGAACGACGGAACCACGCAGTTCGCCGCCGACGCCACGTTCTGCCCGCAATCCGGCAACAGCGGCACGGGCTATTCCTTCCAGTCGTTCAACTATCCGTCCAAGTACATCCGGCACTATTCCTTTGTCGGATACGTCGCGAGCGACGGCGGCTCCAACGCCTGGGACACCACCTCGGTGTGGGCGCAGGACACCAGCTGGCTTGCCTCAGCTCCCTGGAGCTGACGAGGACTGGAGTAGGCCCCCAGCGCTGCCAGCACTGAAGCAAGCCTGCCGCGCATCCCGAAGATCGGGATGCGCGGCAGTGCGAACGAACATCAGCCTTCGTGTTTGCCGTGCCACCGGAACGTGCGCAGCGAGACCGCCAGGCCGCCGATGGTCCAGGCGAGCAGGACCAGCGCGATCTTCCCGTGCTCCCAAGAGCCTGCTGGTTCCTGGGTTTGGAAAGTGTCCGGCAGGAACACCGAGCGAATGCCCTGGCACATCCACTTGAGCGGGAAGACCGCACCGATGCCGCGCAGTAGCGGGCCGAGCTGGCTGTAGGTGAAGAAGACGCCTGAGATGAATTGCAGGATGAGGAAAGGCGGCAACACCACCGCGGAGGCCGACCGGCCGTCCTTGGCCATTCCGCCCAGCGTGATGCCGAGTGTTGCGCAGGTAGCCAACCCCAGCACGAACACCCAGATCAGGGTGAGCCACCGGCCGGCGCTGGTCGGCAGGTGCAGGTGGAAGAAGAGCGTGCTGACCGCCAGCAGGATCGCGAGCTGCACCAGCCCGGATGTCAGCGCGGAGAGCAGCTTGCCCAGGAAGTAGGAAATGCGCGGCATGGGCAGCCCGCGCAATCGCTTGATCGTCTTGTCGGTGCGGTCGGAGGCGATGCCGATCGCCACGCCCTGAAAGCCCACGGACATCGTGCCGGTGGCCGCGATTCCGGCGGTGAAGTACTGGGTGAACGGCACGTTGGTGTGGGGCACGTCGCCCTTGAAGATCGATCCGAAGATCAACATCATGAGCACCGGATACGAGAACGTGAACACCACCGCGTCGCGCTGCCGGAAGTACTGGCGCAGCTCGATCCCCGCCCGGTTGACCGCCAGCCGCGCCGCGGAGGGCAATCGCCCCTCGCCGTCAACGGCGGGTTGGGTGAGCACCGACGATTGACTCACGAGTCCTCCCCGGTCAGCCGCAGGTAGACGTCTTCGAGGGTGGGCCGGGACACCGTGAGGTCCGGCACCTCGCCGCCGTAACGCGCGGAAAGCTCGGCGACCAGCTTGGTGGGCGCGTCGGTCTCGGCGCGCTGCGGCCCGTCCTGCGGATCGCTCCAGCCGACGCTCGCCGCGGCCAGGTTCCGCCCGCCGAGCAGGTCCGGCCGGTCCACCGCGACGATGCGGCCCCGGTTGATCACCGCGGCCCGGTCCGCGAGCTGCTCCGCCTCCTCCAGGTAGTGCGTCGTCAGCAGGATTGTGGTGCCCGCGGTGCGCAGCGCCCGGATCAGCTCCCAGAACTGCCGGCGCGCCTCGGGGTCGAAACCGGTGGTCGGCTCGTCGAGGAACAACAGCCGCGGATCGCCGACGATGCCCAGCGCCACGTCAAGGCGGCGCCGCTGCCCACCGGAGAGCGTCGAGACCCGCGAACGCTCCTTGCCGCTCAGCCCGACCAGCTCGATCACCTCGCCGGCCGGGCGCGGCCGCGGGAAGTACCCGGCGAAGTGCCGCACGATCTCGCCGACGGTGAGTTCGTAGACATCGCTGGACTCCTGCATCACGATGCCGATTCGGCTGCGCCACCGTCGGCCGGCCGTCTGCGGGTCCTGGCCCAGCACGGCGACCTGGCCGCTGTCGCGCTTGCGGTGACCCTCCAGGATCTCCGTCGTGGTGGTCTTGCCCGCTCCGTTCGGCCCGAGCAGCGCAAAGGTCTCCCCGCGCCACACCTCCAGGTCCAACCCGTCCACGGCGATCGCGTCGCCGTAGCGCTTGACCAGCCCGCGTACGTGGATGGCTGCATCCCCCGCCGTCATGAGAGACAGAGTGCCGTAACCGGGACACACACGCCAGACTTTGCGCACGGCGCGGCGCCCGGCTTGTGGACGATCCGCGTCGTGTCAGCTCTCTGCGAGCCGGCGGCTGAGCAGGCGGCGTTCGGCTTCGGTCGGGGCGAGCGTGAGCGCCGTGTGCAGGCAGGCGTCCGCCTCGTCCGTGCGGCCGCAGCGGCGCAGCAGGTCGGCGCGCGTGGCGTGCAGCAGGTAGTAGCCGTCGAGCCGGCCGGATTCCGCGATCGCGTCGACCAGCGGCAGCGCCGCCTCGGGGCCTTGCGCCATCGACACCGCGACGGCGCGATTGAGCTCCACGATCGCGCTCGGGGCCACCTGGGCCAGTTGCTCGTAAAGCGCGACGATCTGCGGCCAGTCGGTCTGCTGCGCCGAGGGCGCGGTCGCGTGGCACGCCGCGATCGCCGCCTGGATCTGGAACGGCCCGGCCCGGCGCCGCCGCAGCGCGCGCTCGAGGATCGCGCTGCCCTCGGCGATCTGGTCCGGGTCCCATGCGGAACGGTCCTGCTCGCCTAGCGTGACCAGTTCGCCGCCCGCATCGACTCGGGACGGGCGCCGCGCGTCGTGCAGCAGCATCAGCGCGAGCATGCCGTGCGCCTCAGGCTCGTCGGGCATCAACGCCGCCAGCACGCGGGCGAGCCGAATCGCCTCCCGGCTCAGCTGGGTCTTGTGCTGCTGGTCGCCGTAACCCTCGTTGTACAGCAGGTAGAGCACGTGCAGAACGCCGGGCAGCCGGTCCGGCAGCAGGTGCGCCGGCGGGACACGCAGCGGGATCACCGCGTGCGCGATCTTCTGCTTGGCCCGGAAGATGCGCTGGCCCATCGTGCGTTCCGGCACGAGGAACGCGCGGGCGATCTCGGCGGTGCTCATTCCGGCGAGCGAACGCAGTGTCAGCGCCACCTGGGCGTCGAGGTTGAGCGCCGGATGGCAGCAGGTGAACATCAGCTCGAGCCGTTCGTCCGGGATCTCGCTGTCGCTGGTGTACGGCGCCGGCTGTTGCGGTTCCAAAGCGGCCCACTGTCTGATCTTCGCGGCCTCGGCCGATGCGCGGCGCATCCGGTCGACGGCGCGATTGCGGGCGGCGGTGGTGAGCCACGCAAGTGGCTGGCGCGGCACGCCGTCCTGCGGCCAGGTGCGCAGCGCCTGCGCGAAAGCGTCTTGAGCGCACTCCTCGGCCAGGTCCCAGTCGCCGCCGGTGAACCGGATCATGGTGGCCACGATCCGGCTCCATCCGTCGGCGTAGATCCCGGCGATCAACTCGTTCGCCGACTCGCCGGTGATCACCTGTCCTCCGCCCGTCTCGAACTCAGCCGGCTCTAATCTTCAACCCAGAACGGCCGCAGCTCGATCACGCCGCCCCAGGCCATCGGGTGCCTGGACGCGACCTCGACGGCCTCGTCCAGGTCGGCACATTCGAGCACGTCGAACCCGGCGATCAGGTCCTTGGTCTCGGCGTACGGGCCGTCCGTGAGCAGCACCTCCCGGTTGCGCACGCGCACGGTGGTCGCGTCGCTGCCCGGCCGGACGCGGTCACCCATCAGCCGGATGCCCTTGCCGTCCATCTCGCTGACCCAGTCCTCGACGTCCGGCGCGCCCTCCGCGGCCCCGGGAGTCAGGTCAGGGTCCACGCACACCAGCATCAGATACTTCATCGGTCCGCTCCGTTCGCGAGTACTTCGGTGGCGTCTTGCGCCGTTTCCGTCTTCATGACGAACGGGCCGAGCGCTCTACTACAGGCTCGCGCGAAAAATCTTCCGGCGCATCCGTCCGCCCGTTCCCGGCCGGTTGACAAGCCCGCCGAACGGGTGGGTGATGCGAAGATGGAGAGAAGTAGAGATGCTTCGCGCACCGGACCCACCCGCCGTGCGCTCTTATCCGCTTCAGCAGCCACCGCGATGGTGGCGCCCTTGGCCGTCGGCACGGCGGCGCAGGCCGCGAGTTCGAGCGCTGCGCCACTGCGCCGCCAGGAACCGGACAAAGCACTGCGGGCCCTGATTCACCGGATCGACCCGGATCGGATGCGGGCCACGGTGCAGCGGCTGACCGAGTTCGGCACCCGGCACACCTTGTCCAGCCAGACCGACCAAGCCCGCGGCATCGGCGCCGCCACGGACTGGGTGATCGGGCAGATGCAGGCGATCGCGGCGACCTCGAACGGCGCGATGACCGTGCAGCGCCAGTCTTTCGTCCAGCCGCCGGCATCGCGGATCCCCACCCCCACCACGATTACCAACTGCATCGCCACGCTGCAGGGCACTGCCTCACCCGAGCGCTTCTACGTGATCACCGGTCATCTGGACTCCCGAGTGACCGACGTCATGGACTTCACCAGCGACGCCCCGGGCGCCGACGACGACGCCTCGGGTGTCGCCGTCGTGCTCGAACTCGCCCGCCTGTTCGCCGGTCACCGTTTCCCCGGCACCATCGTGCTCGCCGCAGTGGCGGGCGAGGAACAAGGGCTCTACGGCTCGTCGTTCATGGCCCAGCAGATGAAGGCGGCCGGAGCCGACGTGCAAGGCATGTTCAGCAACGACATCGTCGGGGCGAGCCAGGCCTGGGACGGCACCCCGCCGAACCCGCACACCCTTCGGCTGTTCGTCGAAGGGATCCCGACCGCGGCCACACCCGACCAGATCGCGCTGATGAAGTCGGTCGGCGGCGAGAACGATGGCGCGACCCACCAGCTGGCCCGGTTCGTGGTGCAGTCCGCTCCGGCCGAACTGACCGGAGCCAACGTCCGGGTGATCTGGCGCCGCGACCGGTATCTGCGCGGCAGCGACCACCTCTCGTTCCAGCAGCAGGGCTATCCGGCGGCCAGATTCACCGAGCCGCGGGAGAACTTCGACCACGAACATCAGAACACTCAGATCGTCGACGGCGTGCAGTTCGGCGACCTGATCGAGTTCGTCGACTTCGACTATCTGGCGCGGGTGGCGAAAGTGAACGCGGCGGCGCTGTGGTCGCTGGCGACCGCGCCGGCGACGCCCAAGGGCGTGCAGATCCACACGACCCCGCCGGCCACTCTGTCCGGCACCAACTTCACCACGCTCAGCTGGGCTGCCAATCCGGATGCCGACCTGGCCGGGTACGAGGTCGTCATGCGGGAGACGACTGCGGCGGACTGGACATCAGCCATCGACGTCGGCAACGTCACCACGGTCACGCTCGACATCTCGAAGGACAACGTGCAGTTCGGCATCCGGGCCGTCGATCAGGCCGGACATCGCAGCCCGGTCGGCTTCCCGCAGGTAGCCGCCTAACGGGGCCGCACCGCAGTCGTGAAAACCGTTTGCCGCGCGGCGGGGCCGGTCACTACCGTCCATCTGTGACCTATCTAAGCCCTTTGGCATACCTACTCGGCCTTGAGGGCGTCGCCCTGCTGCGCGGGATGCGTGACGGCGACGGGGATCGGGCGTTCGTCGAGGCGCGCATCGCCGAGATTCGCGAACTGCTCGCGGACCCGGTGCTGCTCGAGGTCGGCGGCATCGATGCGACACCAGGCAGCATCAGCACCGAGCAGGTCTACAACACCTGGGCTGCCAGCTACGACGAACCGAACACGATGATCGATCTCGAGCAGCCGCTCGTGCACGAGATCCTGGCCACCCTGCCCATCGGCACCGCGCTCGACGCGGCCTGTGGCACCGGGCGGCACGCAGCGCACCTCGCCCGGCTAGGACACCAGGTGATCGGTGTGGACGCCAACGCTGAGATGCTTGCCGTCGCCGCGAAGAAGCTGCCCGATGTGGACCTGCGCCACGGCCCGCTTGAGGCGCTTCCGCTACCCGAGAACTCGGTTGACCTGATCGTCTGCGCACTCGCGCTCTGTCACGTGCCCGACCTCGGACCGGTCTTCGCGCAGTTCGCACGCGTGCTGCGACCCGGAGGGCACCTTGTCATCTCCGACCCGCACCAGCTGCTGTCCTATATCCGCCCGACCTTGCCGCGCGAACCCGGATCGGACGGGCGCCGTACGATCCTCGCCGAGCACCACCGACCGCTCAGCGCGTACCTGACCACTGCGCTGCCCCACGGCTTCCAGCTCAGGCACTGCGCCGAGCCGCACACCGGCGCCCGCAATGGTCAGCGCGCAGCCGCGCGGCCGGAGCGGCCGCCGATGCCTACCGAGGTCTGCTGGGAACTGCTCGACCAGATCCCGGAGGCCGTCGCCGTGGCCGCGGACGTCCCCGCGATCGTGGTCATGCACCTTCAGCTGCCCGCTGCCTGACCGTCCCGCTATCTCGCCGCGATGGCGCGCTCGACAGCGGCAGCCATGCCTTGCTCGCCGAGCGCGTTCGGATGCACGGGCTCTGCCGGGGCGTTGGGGATCAGCGGTTCGATCCAGCGGGAGGCCGGGTCAGCGCAGGCGTCGTGTCCGAGGGACGGCGTGTACGTGTCGACGTAGGCGTCTGCGGCCGCTGCGGTTTGCCGCTTGAGCATGTCGTTGAGCTGGATTTCTGCGTCATTGAGGTAGCTGACGTCGCCGGGGGAGAGGCCGAGCGTGCGCGCGCACGTGGCGGCGTCGGACGCAGGCAGCAGATCGGGATAGCCGACCACGTACACACGCGCGTGTGGAGCGCGTTGGTGGATGCTGGCGAGCGCCGTGGCCAGGTCGGCGGACGCGGTCTGGATCTTCTGCTGGATCCGGTCGGCGCCGTCCGCGGTGTAGAAGGCGCGGCAGGGTGCCGCATCCGCGGTGGTGTCGCGAATCAGGGCGATCAGCGTGCTTGGGGCGTCGAGTTCGACGCAGCGGGTGAGGACCCCGGCGAAATCTACGTCGTTGCCACCGATACCTAGGGTGACCAGCGAGGTGTCGGCGGCAAGCGCGGCGAACTGCGCCGGATTGACGCCGTTGCTCGTGGGCTGAGTCGCGCTGAGGTCGGCGATTCTGGCGCCGCTGCAGCTGACGTCGTGGGCCTTGCCGGCCTTGAGCCCGAGATGCTGAGCGACCAGGGCGGGATAGTCGTGATCGGAGCGCTGGCAGCCGGCCGGATCGCCGACCTGCTGGGGGACCTGCGGCGCCGAGGTATAGGAGTCGCCGAGCGCGACGTACGAATCCAGCGGCGGCGGTGGCGCAGCGGCGGCTGGCCTCGTGACTGTGCCGTGTGCCGCCGTACAAGCGGCCAGCAGCAAGGTCGCGGCGAGGGCCGGAGCGACGCTGCGCATCGTGCGGGGCACGCAGGTCAGGCGCGCCCGGTGTCGAACTTCCGACTGTGGGCGGCCGGACGGTGTCACGGGCATGGGTGCCTGGTTCCTTCCACGGGTCGCAGCAGCCGGTCCAGACTGTACGAACGGTCCGCACCGTGTCGTCGTTCCTGCGCAGTAGTTGCGCCTCGACCAATCGTCCTAGGCCGTGTGTAAGAAGTAGCGTCGGACAAGGCCGCGGCGTCTGGCGCGTGCGATCGCAAGGCGGCGGAGCGTCCTCATATCGGGCATCTGGCAGTGTCCGATAGGTGCCTGGCGGCACCGGGGCTTCGCCAACGCAGCGAGCGTGCGTGGCAGGCGTCGCGGCCCCGGCGAAACTTCTTACACACGGCCTAGCCGACACGGCACGGATAGGGCCGGTCGGGGCGGGTAGTGCGGCGGGATGTTTGATCACTTCACGCTCGACGAGGTGGCTCTCGACGACGTTCGCCTGCGCGTGCGCCACGGCGGTAGCGGCCCGGCCGTCGCGCTGCTGCACGGCCATCCCCGCACGCACACCACATGGCACGCCCTCGCGCCACTGCTCGCGCGGGACTTCACCGTGGTCTGCCCGGATCTGCGCGGCTACGGCGGCTCATCGAAACCGGCGAGCGACGACTCGCACGCGCCGTATTCAAAACGTGCGATGGCCGCCGACATCGTCCAGCTGATGTCCGCACTCGGTCATGAGCGATTCAGCGTGGTCGGCCACGACCGCGGGGCGTACGTCGCGCTGCGCGCCGCCCTGGACCACCCGGAACGGATCACCAAGCTCGCTTTCCTGGGGGTCGTGCCGATCGGCGAGGCGATTCGCCGCTGCGACGCGCGCTTCGCCACCGAGTGGTGGCACTGGTTCTTCTTCAACCAGCCCGACGTGCCGGAGCGGGTGATCAGCGCCGATCCGGACGCCTGGTACTTGCGAGACGGTCTCGAAGCACGAATGGGTCAGGAGAACTACCGCGATTTCCTTGCGGCGATACGCAATCCGGCCACGGTGCACGCGATGCTGGAGGACTACCGGGCCGGATTGAGCGTCGATCGCGCACACGACGAGGAGAGCGTGCGCGAGGGCCGCAAGGTCACCTGCCCCACGCTCGTCGTTGTAGCCAGCAAGGAAGGCGACGACGCGATGTATCCCGAACTGAGCACGATCTGGCCGCAGTGGGCTGACGAGGTGCGGATCGCGTACATCGACACCGACCACCACATCGCCGAGGAGGATCCGGAGGGGCTCGAAGAACTCTTACACCCTTTCCTGAGCGTCTAGGGCAGGTGTCAGAACTATCGCGGAGCACGCAGTCGGACACGGCTCACCGCGTCCAACGCTGTCCAACGGTGACCAGGATTGCCCTCGGACAGCGGGCGTCGCCTTCACCATGGCGCCATGAAGCGTCTTCGCATTCTGACGACCACGCGCGGATTCGCCTTGGCGGCCGCGCTGGCACTCGGCACCCTAACGGCCGCCCCCGCGCGCGCCGACACACCGCTGCCAGCTCCCACCGGTCTCGAAGTCCTGCACGTGGCCGACACCACGGCCGAGATGGACTGGAGCAGCGCCTGCTATTCGACTGGCGACGTCGTCCAGCGATATCTGAACGGATCCTGGCAGACCTATGCGACCGGCCTGTGCGACTACCTGCCGCTGACCGGCCTGACGCCCGGACTCAAATACACATTCCGCGTGTACTCGGCCGCCGTACCCGACATCGGCTACTCGCAAAGTCCGCCGTCCGCACCGATATCGTTCACGACGCTGTCGGGCCCTGACTCAGTACCGCCGTCGAAGCCGGGCACGCCGAGCTTCAGCAGCATCACCACCACGAACGCGAACATCTTCTGGGGTCAGTCCACTGACAACGTCCAGGTCACCGGCTACTACTTGCAGCAGCTGGTAAACGGCGCCTGGACCACCATCCGAACAGTGTCCGCGTCGGCGAACTTCCAGTACGTCTACGGCTTGTCGCCCGCCACGTCCTACACCTATGCGGCCATCGCCTTCGACGCCCGCGGCAACCTGTCGCAGCGCTCTGATCCCGCGACGCTCACGACTCTGGCCCTCACCAAGACACCGTCCTGCACGGTGCAGCTCCAGGTGTACGGCACCGGCTTCACCGCCACGGCCACGATCGTCAACTCCACCTCGGCTTCCATCAGCGGTTGGACATTCGGCTTCTCGCTCACGCCTGCGGCGACAGTCAGCAGCGTCTTCGGCGGCGTGCTGACCCGCACCGGTGGTTCGGGCACGATCACGGCCGCCTCGTACAACGGCACGCTAGGTCCGGGCGGACAGCTTTACTTCGGTTTCATAGGTTCCGCGAATCCGCCCGCGCCGCCGAGCGGCTTCACCTTCAACGGTTTGCCCTGCACAGCGGCATGAGGACGAACCCAGTCGCACGGGGGTAAGGTGCGCGGGGCGCTGGCACCCACGCGCGCCCCGCGCACCGGCCCGGCCGCGCGGCTACCCTCCCGCTCATAGACCCTCATCCACTTGTCGGCGGACGGCTGCGCACCGATCCGGCCGAGGTGCGCACGGTCGCCGACCTCGCCCGGGTACTGCGCGAGCTGCGCCGCAGACACGCCCGGCGGCTCGGGCGGGCCGAGCCGAGCTACCGCGAATTGGCGGACGCGACCGGCTGGTCGCACGGCATCATCGGCGAGTACCTGGCCGGCCGCGTGCTGCCGCCGACCGACCGATTCGACACGCTGGTGCGGCTGCTCGGCGCGACCCCGGCCGAGCAGGGCGCGCTGGCCACCGCCCGCGACCGAGTCGAGGAGGCGCGGCGCCTGGACCGCCGATCCGCAGGTAAGCCTGGTGACAGCGTGCCGGGAGAGAGCAGAACGCCCGGCGCTCCCGTACCGCATCAGCTGCCTATGGATGTATACGCATTCACTGGCCGGGCACGCGAACTGGCGATGCTCGATGCACTGGCCTTCACAGGGCCCGAAGAAGCGGGCCGCGCGGTGGTCGTCTCCGCGGTGTCGGGCACCGCCGGCGTCGGCAAGACCGCGCTGACGGTCCATTGGGCACACCGAGTCGCCAATCGCTTCCCGGATGGTCAGCTGTATCTCGATTTACGCGGCTACGGCCCAGAGCCGCCGGTGGAACCGGCCGACGCGCTGGCCCGGCTACTGCGCGGCCTGGGCGTGGCCGGTCCGCAACTGCCTGCCGAGAGTGCCGAGCGAGCCACTCTCTATCGCACCCTGCTGGCCGGGCGGCGGATGCTCGTGGTGCTCGACAACGCGGCCACGGCGGAACAGGCCCGGCTGCTGCTGCCCGGTGCGCCGTCATGCTTCGTGGTGGTGACGAGCCGGGACCACCTGGCCGGACTGGTCGCCCGAGAAGGCGCCCGGCGGATCGGGCTGGACGCGCTGACCGCCGACGAAGCCGTGACCCTGCTGCGTATCCTGATCAGCCCCCGAACCAATAGGCAGCTCGCCGCGCCCAACCTCGCCGAACTCGCTGATCGAGCCGAACTGACCGAGCTGGCCGAGCGGTGTAGCCGGCTGCCACTGGCGCTGCGGATCGCCGCGGAACTGGCCTCGGCCGACCCCGTACGTGGTCCAAGCGAGCTGCTCGCCGGGTTACGCGACGAGCAGCGACGGCTCGATCTGCTCGACGTGACGGGTGATCCACGCACCGCGATGCGGTCCGTCTTCTCCTGGTCGTATCAACACCTCACGAAAGCGGGCGCGCGGGCTTTCGCATTACTCGGTTTGCACCCGAGCCGGGAATTCGACGTGTTCGCACTCGCGGCGCTCAGCGACGCTGACCTCGGGCAAGCCAGCACACTGCTATCCGAGCTCGTTCGCGTCCATCTGATCGAACCGGTTGGGCAGGAGGGCTTCGCGATGCACGACCTGTTGCGCGCATACGCCGCCGAGCGCGCCGATGAGGCGTGCAGTCCCGAAGAGCGGCACGATGCACTCAGCCGACTGTTCGACCATTACCTGGGCACGGCCGCCGCCGCGATGAACACTCTGTATCCGCACGAGCGGCACAGCCGTCCCGACCCTGGACCGCCGCGCGCCCCACACCCCGCCGTCGAAGACCCAGAAGCCGCGGCCCACTGGCTGGAACAGCGGCGAGGTGCGCTCGTCGCAGCAGGCTTATACGCTGCGCGGCATGGCCGGTCGCAGCACTGCGTGGACCTCTCGCGGGTACTGTGGCGCGCCTTCGAGGTTGGCGGCCACTATCAGGATGCGCTCTCGCTGCACCGCGCCGCCGTGCACGCGGCCGTGGAGGGAGAGCCAGGCCACGCGGCAGCACTGATGAACCTCGGCAACGTCCATTGGTGGCTCGGCGAACACAATAGGGCGCGCGCCTACCTCGAGCAGGCGCTGAAGGGGTACCGGCGCACCAGTGACCGCGACGGCGAGGCGCGTGCCCTGGCGCGGCTCGGGCTCGTGCACG
>NZ_DATNGK010000080.1:0-38809 GCF_035605935.1 Actinocrinis sp.
TAGGTGCCGAAGTAGTGGTCGAAGGAGACGTTCTCCTGGTAGATGACCACCAGGTGCTTGATCGGAGTCGTGGTGTTACCCCACGAGGGATTGGCGGCCGGGTGACCGGAGCTTGCCTGGCCGAACGCTGAACCGCTCAGCGCGATGACCGAGCCCAAGGCCGCCGCGCCTACGACGGCGGTGCGCAATCTGGACACGTGTGTTCCTTCGGTTGAAGCCTGCTACTTGCCCGCTCAGCAGAACGCTTCGCTTCGCGCAACGTAGCGACGGGACGTGAACGGATGTAGCCCTGGCGGCGAACTTCACGCGCAGCAACGTGGGCACCGCCAGTAACACTGCATCGGCCTAGGCGCAGGCTTCCCGTGGCGCGCACCCAACACAGCCAGCTATTGGCCGCGTCAGGGTGCGGCGGGAGCGCGCACTGCCGCGAGGCCGCGTTTCCGGTTCTGATGGCGGCGGGCGCACGTAAGCCGAAACGTGAACTGTGTGGGGCTCGGCCACCGTTGATAGTGACCGAGCCCCACACAGTTGACGATCAGCGTCGGGTTTGAGCGATTAACGCGGGTCGACGATCGCTTTGAAGCTGTCTGCGATCTCCTCGTAACCACGCTTGTTCGCGTGAATGTTGGGCCCGACCGTGCCAGTCCCTCTTCGACAACCACGAGTTGACCGGCGGAAATGCCGCGTGCGGCACACTCGCCGCTCATCTCCGGTGCGGCCAGTGCGGCTGCGTTTGCAATTCAGATCATTGAATGCGTCTGGCCGCGGCGGGGGCGACTAGGGATTGTTCGGGGTTCGCTGATCATGGTCCGAACCCCGAACATTCCTACCGCTGCCAGTTGTCTAGGACCTTGTTCGGGTCGTAGACGACGACCGTGCTACCTACCAGGTCAGGGATCGACTGGTGCTTCTTGCCACTGAGGAAGAGGATGAACGACGCGATCGCCGAGAGGGCCGACAGGATCCCCTGCGCGATGCCCCCGACGATGTTGCGCAGCGCCATCGTGCCCCAGCCGGCCACGCGGCCGTCCGCAGGCTTCCAGCAGCGCATGCCGAGCAGTTGCTGGGCTGGGCCGCGTCCCTTGCTCCAGGCGATCAGGCCCCAGATGACGTAGCCGATCCCGAGGGTGACGACGGCCAGAAGGAGCGACAAGAAGTAGGCGCCGATCCGCTGGCCGACGCTGGCGAGCTGTACGCCCTCCGGAAGCAGCAGCTCCGCGTTCGGGTCGTAGTACATGCCCTGCGGCGCGGCCATCGGCTGCTGCGCCCCGTATCCGTAGGCGGCAGGCACAGGCGGCGCCTGCGGCAGCCCTTGGAAACCCGGTGTGTCTTGCGGACCCTCACCCAGCGCGGAAGGGTCCTGGTATGGCGACTGAGTCATTGATTCCTTACTTTCTGCACAGGCCGCGGCGATCACCACGCACGGCGCGGCCTCGCGGTCCATCTGATTCGTGGTGCACTGCCGAATTTCGGGCCTTTTCGAGGCCAACAGCTCAATGCCGCTCAGCACACCCCGCGGCTGATCAATGCTTTGACCCGGCAACCCCGGCGCATAGTGTGCCCGACTACACCGCCGCACGCCACTTCTTGCCGCCAAATCGGTCAGCGGACGCACGGCACGCCGCTGAAGCGTGTCGAATGGTCCGGTTCCGCGGGGAACCGGACCATTCTCAGCGAAGCTGACTACCGAGGGTCGACGATCGCTTCGAAGCTGTCTGCGATCTCCTCGTAGCCACGCTTGTTCGCGTGGATATTCGGTCCGACCGGCGCAGGCGCGCACATCCACGTCCACTGGCAGATCCGCGCGACGTTCACAGGTACCTTGAGGCTCGGGGTGAGCTGGACGAGCGGCGTGAACTGCGTGGTCTTGAAGCGTGCCGAGACGTCGGCGACCTTGACGCCGAACGCGTGGTACGCCGCGCCGAGGATCCCGTTCAGCTGGCCGCTCAACTGCACCGAGGCGGTCGCCAGGGCCTGTCCGGCCGGGCCGCTGAGCCAGCTGGCGAGGAAGGGGTCGTAGTAGTTCATCGCCACGAAGTCCACACGCCGGCCGGCTGCCGCCTTCAGCTTGCCGAGGATCTTCGGCAGGTCGGTCGCCGCGGTCTGAAGGCCGGCCGCGACACACGAGGTGTCGATGCCGGAGGCCGTCGCGCAACCGTCCACGTTGTTCGCGCCGATGTCGATGGTGACCAGGACCCGCGCGTGCCGGTGCTGCGCGAGGAAAGACGCCGCGGCGTCCACCTGGTCGGTGTAGCTGTGCGGGAACGGGCAACCGCCGTTCAGCATCGTCGAGGTCGTCTCGCCGGGGCAGCCGAGATCGACGAAGCTCAGGTGCCGGTTGTCGTCACGCAGGCTCGCCGCCAGATCCATCGCGTAGCCCTGATTGGTCGGCAGGCTCTGACCCTGTGCGTTGGGCTGCACCCCGGCCGCGAGCGAGTCGCCGAGCGCCAGGTAGTAGTCGAACTTCTCGTCGGGCCGGCCCCAGCCCCCGCCACGGTGGGACGAGCTGTCCGCGGCGCCGACTGCCGCAGAGCTGATCGAGCTCTGACCGGCCGGGCCCACGCTGGCCGCGGCCGGTCCGCCGATGGCCACCGCGGCGGCGAGTATGCCGGTGAGCGTGATGAATCGCCGATGATCCACCCCTGCCCCCTCCTGAATCCTGCTGTGCGCCGGTTGGCGCGCATGTCAGCCGCAGGTTACTGACAAGTACAGTGCGAGGGAATAGCCACCAGACCGCGTACGGACCCTTACCCGCGCTACCGCGCTCGTCCGCGTTCTCCCCGCCGCCCGAACGGCCGCCCGATAACGCACTGCCGAGTCCGTCCGTCATCGGTTAATCTGCGCAGGTGAGCGAGGTACGGCAGTCACGGGGCAAGACGCCGGCCGGTCAGCGGGCCGCAGCGCCCTTCGACGGCGGCATCCAGCCGCTGACCTCGCCGGATCCGCTTGCGCCGACCGGCCGGGCAGCTTCGATGACCTCATCCATCACCCCGCCCGCGATCGTCAATCCGCACGGTCAGCGGGTCAGCTGGGCCGAGCTTTTCTTCGACCTGGTCTTCGTTTTCGCCGTGACGCAGGTGGCCTCGGCCGCGCAGAACGGCACGTCCGCCGTCGCCGTCGGCCGGGCGCTGGTGTTGTTCGTCCCGTTCTGGTGGGCCTGGGTCGGCGTATCAATCCTTTACAACGGCGTCGAGCTGACCTCGACCAAGCGGCACCTGAAGGTGTTCGCGCTCGGCCTCGGCGCGTTCATCATGTCGATCAGCGTTCCCGACGCTTACGGCCAGCGTGGCCCGGTATTCGCCTTCGCCTATCTCGGCATGCGGGCGCTGCTCGCGTGGGCGATCCTGCGGCGCGGCTTCTTCCACGACCGGTTCAATCCATACCTGGTCTCCGCCACGGTCAGCGCGCCGCTGATCGTCATCGGCTCGTTCACTGCGCTACCCGCCCGCGGCTGGATCTGGCTGATCGCGGCGCTGATCGAGTTGATCACGCCGACACTCCAGCACCGCCGCCTCGACGACCTGCGTTTCGACGCCTCGCACCTGCCGGAGCGCTTCGGGCTGTTCGTCATCATCGCGCTCGGCGAGGTGCTGGTCGGGGTCGGCGTGCAGGAGTCGCGGGAGGGTCTGGGCTGGATCTCGTTGACCGCGCTGGTGCTCGCGTTCGTGCTGTGCTGCGGTCTGTGGTGGACCTACTTTCACTTCGCCGCAGCGGCGCTGGAACACGCGCTGCGCGAGGCGCGCATGCAATCAGTGCTCGTACGCTCGGTCTTCAGCCACGGGCACCTGGCGATGGTCACCGGACTGATCCTGATCGCCGCCGGGCTCGCGCAGGCGGTGCGCAGTCCGCTGCACCATCCGGCCGGCGTACACGCGTACTTCCTGGCCACCGGCACCGCGCTTTACGTGCTCAGCTTCTGCTACACCAGAGCCCGGATGTTCGGCGGCATCGGCGTGGCCCGGCTGGTCGGCGGGATGCTGGCGGCGGCGCTGGCGAGCCTCGGCCCGTTCGCGCCCGCCATCGTCACCCTCGCCGCCCTCGTCGGCCTGCTGATCGCGCTCAACGTCTTCGAAGCCTGGTGGGTAGCCACGAATCGCAGTGTGCTGATCATCCGGACCGGGCGCGGCGCGATCCCCGACGCCTGATCGTTGCCGCGCTGCGCCTGCGCCTCGGCCATCCGTCAACCAGCCCGTCCGGCAGCTCCTGCGTCCGTCAACTTCCAGCCAGGAACGCCAGCAAGTCCTGCCGCGAGACCACCGTGCGCGGTTTGCCCTCGATCAGCACCACTGCCGCGTCCGCTTTCTCCAGCGCCGACATTAGAGCACTGATTGGCTCGCCGGAGCCGACCTGCGGCAGCGGCGCCGACTTGTGGTCCTCCAGCGGATCGGTCAGCTGCGCCTGCCCCTTGAACAGCGCCTCAAGCAGGTCCCGCTCCACGATCGAGCCGACGATCTCCGCCGCCATGACCGGCGGTTCCTCCTTGACCAGCGGCATCTGGCTGACGCCGTACTCGCGCAGGGTCTCGACCGCCTGGCCGACCGTCTCATGCGGGTGCATGTGAACTAGATCCGGCAGCGCTTCGCCCTTGCGCGTAAGCACGTCACCGACCGTCGCTTCCTGCGACGCGGGCGTCAGGAAGCCATAGTCGGCCATCCAGTCGTCGTTGAAGATTTTCGAGAGGTAGCCGCGCCCGGAGTCCGGCAGGATCACCACGACCACGTCGTCGGCCGTCAACCTCTGCGCGTACCGCAGCGCCGCGACCACAGCCATCCCACAGGACCCTCCGACCAGCAGCCCCTCCTCACGGGCAAGCCGCCGCGTCATCTGGAACGAGTCCTTATCGGAGACCGCGATAACCTCGTCGGTTACCGTCCGGTCGTAGCACTCTGGCCAGAAATCCTCACCCACACCCTCGACGAGGTAAGGCCGACCGCTGCCACCCGAGTAGACCGACCCCTCCGGATCCGCACCGATGATCTTGACGTTCCCGCCGGAGATCTCCTTCAGGAAGCGGCCGGTCCCGCTGATCGTCCCGCCGGTGCCGACCCCCGCCACGAAGGCGCTGATCCGACCCTCGGTCTGTTCCCAGATCTCCGGGCCGGTGGAGTGGTAGTGCGACAACGGGTTGTTCGGATTGGAGTACTGGTCCGGCTTCCAGGCGTCTGGGATCTCGCGCACCAGTCGGTCCGAGACGTTGTAGTACGACTGCGGGTGTTCCGGTGCGACGGCGGTCGGGCAGACGACCACTTCGGCTCCGTACGCTCGCAGCACGTTGATCTTGTCCTGCGAGACCTTGTCCGGACAGACGAATACGCAGCGGTATCCCTTGCGCTGCGCCACCATGGCCAGCCCGACGCCGGTGTTGCCACTGGTCGGCTCGACGATCGTGCCGCCTGCCTTTAGCTCGCCAGAAGCCTCCGCCGCTTCAATCATGCGCAGCGCGATCCGGTCCTTGACCGAGCCGCCGGGGTTCACGTACTCGACCTTGGCCAGGACGGTGGCGGCCAGGCCGTGGGTGACCGAGTTCAGCTTGACCAGCGGTGTGTTGCCGACCAAGTCGATGACCGACTCGACGTAACGCATCGGGAGCCTTTCGACGGGAGCGCCTTGTGGGCGGTGATCAAAAGCGGGATCGATGCCACCAGGTTAGGTGCACGCGAGCGAAAATCCGCCATCCGGTCAGTGGTAGCCGGTACATTCCTATTCTGCGGCTTACTTGGATCTTCGCGACGGGGGAAGAAGAGTAAGCGAGAGGCCAAAAGTAGGAGGCCACAGCGATGGCGGCGTTGAGCGCGAAACGGGTAGTGGCCGCGGCGGCGGTGGGTGGGGGCGGGCTCACCGTGCTGACCGGGGCTTCGATCGGACTGGTCATGGCGGAGGCGAAGCTGGCCCGGCGGGCGATCGGGCAGGCCATGGCCATCCCGCCGCGCGCCGACGGCCTGTTCGGCGCCCATTTGGCCGCACGCACCACCAGCGTTGAGCCAGAGTCTTCGGTCCTCTCCCCTACGATCACCTCCACGACGCCCGGCGCCGGCGTCGTCGACACCGGCTCCGCCCCCGAACCCGCCGATCCCATCCCCTCCCCCTTCGACTCCCGACCGCTGCGGTTCGCCGTGCTCGGCGACTCCACCGCGGCCGGTTACGGGGTGGAGCGCGCGGATCAGACTCCCGGTGCGCTGCTCGCCGCGGCTCTCGCCGCGCACTCGGGTCGCCCGCTGCTACTGGCCAACGTTGCCCGCGTCGGCGCCTGTTCGGATCGACTTGCCGAGCAGGTCGACGCGCTGCTCGTCGACGGCCCGGAGCATGCGCCGCAGGTCGCCGCGATCATGATCGGCGCGAACGACGTAACGCACCGCATGTCGCCGACCGAGGCGTCCAGGTGCCTCGGCGAGGCGGTGCTGCGGCTGCGCGCGGCCGGTTGTCAGGTGGTCGTCGGCACCTGCCCCGACCTCGGCACGATCCGTCCGATCCAGGTTCCGCTGCGCTGGTTGGCGCGCCGCTGGAGTCGCCGGCTCGCCGCGCTGCAGGCCCGCGCCGTGTACGAGGCCGGCGGCCGCTCCGTCCCGATCGGCGCGTTGCTCGGGCCCGAGTTCGCGGCGCGCGCCGAACTGTTCGGTCCGGACCGGTTCCACCCCTCCGCCGAGGGTTACGCCACGGCCGCCGCGGCCGTCCTTCCCGCGCTCGCCGCCGCCGTGTGGCAGATCACTCGCTCGGCTTCGCCTGACCCGGCGTCAGCCACTCCTCCCGCGACGGCTGGGCACGCCCCCTCCCCCAGCACGCTTACCCGCCAGTAACATATCCGGTAGCGTCTTCCCCGGTACGACACCGCAGTCGTCTTCCGCACGTCGCACGAAGGAGCTACCCATGCCCGAGGCAGTGATCGTCGCCACCGCGCGCACGCCGATCGGCCGCGCGTTCAAAGGCTCGCTAAAGGATGTGCGACCGGACGACCTCGCGGCCACCGCCGTGCGCGCCGCGCTGGACAAGGTCCCGCAGCTGGACCCGCACGACATCGACGACCTGATGCTCGGCTGCGGTCTGCCCGGCGGGGCTTCCGGTTTCAACATGGGCCGGGTCGTGTCAGTGCTGCTGGGCTACGACTTCCTGCCCGGCACGACGATCACCCGCTACTGCTCCTCCTCGCTGCAGACCACGCGGATGGCGCTACACGCGATCCGATCCGGTGAGGGTGACGTGTTCATCTCCGCGGGAGTCGAGTCGGTATCCAGCTACGCGCTTGGCAACTCCGACTCGCTGCCGGACACGGAAAACCCGGTATTCGGCGAGGCCAAAGCCCGCACCCTGACTCGCGCCGAGGCCGGCGCGCCGACCTGGACCGACCCGCGCGAGGACGGCGCGGTGCCCGACATCTACATCGCGATGGGCCAGACCGCCGAGAATCTGGCCCAGATCAAGGGGATCACGCGCCGCGACCAGGACGAGTTCGGGGTGCGGTCGCAGAACCTCGCCGAGAAGGCGATCGCGGACGGCTTCTGGCAGCGCGAGATCGTCCCGGTCACGCTGCCGGACGGCACGATCGTGTCGAAGGACGACGGGCCGCGCGCCGGCGTGACGCTGGAGGGCGTCGAGGCACTCAAGCCGGTCTTCCGTCCCGACGGCACAGTTACCGCAGGCAACTGCTGCCCTCTCAACGACGGCGCCGCGGCCGTGGTCATCATGAGCGACAGGAAGGCCCACGAACTGGGCATCACCCCGCTGGCTCGCGTCGTCTCGACCGGCCTGACCGCGCTCTCACCCGAGATCATGGGGCTCGGCCCGGTCGAAGCGTCGAACAAGGCGCTGGCCAAGGCGGGCATGACGATCAATGACATCGATCTGGTGGAGATCAACGAGGCATTCGCGGCGCAGGTGATTCCGTCCTACCGCGATCTCGGCATCGACATCGACCGGCTGAACGTCAACGGCGGCGCGATCGCGGTCGGGCACCCCTTCGGCATGACCGGCGCGCGCATCACCACCACGCTGCTCAACTCGCTGCAGTGGCACGACAAGCAGTTCGGCCTGGAGACGATGTGCGTCGGCGGTGGTCAGGGCATGGCCCTCATCCTCGAGCGCCTCTCCTGACCGCACGCTGATCTAATCTCCGGCCCGAGCTCGCTCCGATCCGCTAAATCAACTCCCGCAATCCCTCCGCCGCCCGGAGCGCCGCCTCCAGCACCTCGCCCGCCGCGACCCGTCCGCCGTCGACCGACCACACCGGCGCGTCCAGATCGTCAAGCGCGCGCATCCCGGCGACCAGATCGTGCCCAGTCACCGCGATCTGGTCGCCGACGATGAAATGCCCGTCGAACGGCAGATCCCGCCACCGCGGCGCGCTCGCGGACGCCCGCTCCTCAACCCCCTGCCCCATCGCCGCGAGCAGCGCGGCGAACCGGTGTCCGGCCTGCGCCCGAGAACGTCCATCGGAAAGCAGCCCGAGGAGTTTCGACTGCGGCAGCGAGCGGTACGTAGCAGCAAAGAATGCAACCGCCTGAGTCAGCGGATCGGTGCGATGGCCGGTTTCGATCACCCATCCAGGCTAGGGGCTCGGCTCTCGAGCCTCCAGTTCGCCACCGTGCGCCACCCTCTAGCCGACGCCAGGCGAGCAGTCGTCCAACATCAGTCGACAATCGCACGAAAAGAACTACGTCCGCAGGGCTTGCCTGACCCACCTACGTCAGGCAAAGTCGAAGTCACGGAGCGGTTACGCCATAGACGCACAGCCAGACAGCCACCGTGAACGCCGCGCAGCCGTACTCCGTTTCAACCGAGGTCCCCGCAGTCACCGCCGGTCACGGCGAGGCGCTCAGGCAGAGGACAACAGAAGCCACGGCAGGTCCGACTAGAGCCGGGCCTAACAAAAAGACAAGAAGCCAGCGAGCAAGGCAACTCAGTCCTCAGCCGGAGCACCGCCGACGATCGGCCCGTCCACCCTCCAATTCAGTCGCACGACCCGGGAGACGCCAAATGTCGCTGCACCACTCGGAACAGACCCACCGGAACCTGCTCGCCCGACTGCCCGAAGTCACGGGCCGCGCCCTTACCGATTGGTTCCATGAGGTCGACGCCGGGCCGGCGCTCCTCCGCTTCGACGAGCGCGTGAACTGGCTGCGCGCCGAATACAACATCTCGCACGGCTACGCCACAGCGATCATCCACGAGCACGACGTCCGCCGCGCCAACCGCGCCTTCGCCTGACATAGCGAAGCAGGCGGGCGCTCGCAGCCGCCTCCCGCGCCCCACCGCGCACCAACGAACCGGGTCGGCCGAGTCCTCGCGTGCGGCGAACAGACCTCGGACCACCGCCCCGAGCCGCTACGCTGTGCCCGTGCGCTATGCAGCGCCCGGATGGCGGAATGGCAGACGCAGGGAGCTTAAACCTCCCGGACCGTGAGGTCATACGGGTTCGACCCCCGTTCCGGGCACAGGTTCTCACCTGCGGTCGAAGACTCAAGCGGTAGAGATCTGCGGGCCGCGCCACCGTCCGCGGTCTCATTTCCAGTCTCATTTGTCGGCTGTTGCGTCGGCTGAGAGGCTAGTCGGACCTGTCGCGTGGGTCGGTTGGATTTCGATTCTGCATACAAATGGCCTGATAGCGCCTCCACCTGAAATGATCGCCCCCGCTGTGCAAGTTCTCGCGACATGCAAGGGGGCTGAAGATGGGTGCTGTAGGCAAGAAGCGCAACGTGGTCGGCGTGTGGCTCGGGCTGCCGCTGATCACGCTCGGGATCTACACCTACGTGTGGTGGTACAAGATCAACAACGAGCTGCGGCAGTACGACCAGCGGATCGTGGTGAACCCTGCGCTGTCGGTGCTGGCGTTCATCCCGGGAGCCGCGCTGTGCGGCGTTCCGATGTTCGTGTCGATCTACAAGACCGGCGAGCGGATCCGCAAGGCGCAGATCGCCGCTGGGCTGCCGGGGACCTGCAACCCGGTGGTCGGGCTGCTGCTCGGGTTCGTGTTCGGGCTCTACTCCCTGTACTACCAGGGCGAGCTGAACAAGGTCTGGGACTGCTACCCGGGCGCACCGGTGGGTAGCCCGGTGCAGCTGGCCGCCTAGTTTCCGCGGTTCGCCTGCGATTTCTGGGTTCGGCAAAACGGGACGGTCGGCGCTTTGGGCCGACCGTCCTTTGTTTTCTTTGTTTTGTCCTGGCTGCGTTACACCGCTTCGAGGGTGCGGTCAGGGGTCGGGGTTACCGGGGAACGGCTGCCGCCGAGGACGCGCTGGGCCGTGGGGCGGTCCAGGACACCTTCCCAGGCCGCGACGACGAACGAGCCGACCGCGTTGCCGCAGGCGTTTGTCAGGGCCCTGCACGTGGACATGAAGCGGTCGATGCCGAAGATGAGCATGATGCCGGCGACGGGGATCGTGCCCACCGAGGCCAGCGTGGCCGCGAGGACGATGAAGCCGGAGCCGGTGACGCCTGCCGCGCCCTTGCTGGTGAGCAGCAGGATCGCGAGGATGCCGAGCTGCTGGGCGAGGGAGAGGTGCACGCCGGTGGCCTGGGCGACGAACAGCGCCGCGAGCGTGAGATAGATGCAGGTGCCATCCAGGTTGAACGAGTAGCCGGTCGGCACGGTCAGGCCGACTACGTCCTCCGGGACGCCCGCGCGCTCGATCTTGCGCATCAGCTGCGGCAGGACCGTCTCGCTCGACGAGGTGCCGAGCACGATGAGCAGCTCGTCCTTGATGTAGCGCAGCAACGCCAGAATGTTGAGCCGGAACAGCGCACACACGGTGCCGAGGGCGACGAGCACGAACACCGCGCTGGTGCCGTACATCAGGCCGATGAGCGAGCCGAGGCTGGTGAGCGTGTGCAGACCGTACTTGCCGACGGTGAAGGCCATTGCGCCGAACGCGCCGACCGGGGCCGCGTACATGATGACCCGCAGGATCGCGAAGAAGACCAGGCCGAGTCGGTTGACCCCGTGGGCGATGCCGGTCGCGGGGGCGCCGACGAGCTTGATGGCGACGCCGAAGAGCACCGAGAAGAACACCACCTGCAGGTCGTTGCCCGTGGAGAAGGCGCCGAACGCGCTGCTCGGCACGATCTCGGTCAAGATCGACCAGAAGCCCTGCGCCTTGCCCTGGGCCGCGTACTGCGCGGCGGTACCGGTGAGCTTGAGCGAGGCCGGGTTCGCGTGAATCGCACTGCCCGGGTGGAACACATTCATCACGACCAGGCCGAGGAGCAGCGCGATCGTGGTCATGCCCTCGAAGTAGATCAGCGACTTAACGCCGATCCTGCCGACCTTGCGCAGGTCGTCCACGCCCGCGATGCCGCCGACGATGGTGACGAAGATGATCGGCGTGACCACCATGGTGATCATGCTTATGAAGACGGTGCCGAGCGGTTGCAGGCTCTCTGCGGTCTTCGGCCACGCCGCTCCGACGGCGACGCCGGCCACGATGCCGATCAGAACCCAGGTGTAGAGCTTGCGGTACCAGGGAGAGGTTGTCCGTGCGCTGCTGGCGCGTGTGGCCGCTGTTGCTTCGGCGGCCGGGGATGCGTACTCGTTGAACGGGGCGGGTGCCTCGTGCATCGGGGCTCCAGGATGCTCAGGCGACCACTGCGTCGTGGCCGCTGTGATCACGCGTTGCTGCGTGGAACGTCGCGGTGTTGCGGCTTGGCGCCTTGCTTGGTGCATAGATAGGGCGCTCGGGTGAATGTGGCGCGGCGCACACCGTGCGGTCTGCGTTACGCGCATAACGCGCATGGGCTGGTTGGGGAAGGGCCTGGTCGGGCGCGCAGGCGGGTGTAACACTGAGCCAATGCCGCGCCTGGTTCCACCGCTGAAGTTGGGAGCGCGAGCCGCCAAGTTGAGCATCGCGAAGCAGGTCTTGCTGCTTCAGCTCCTGGTGGTCGTGCTGCTCACGGCTGTGGGTACATACGCGGCGATCCACGAGGCACGCTCCGGGCAGTTTTCCCGGGCTCGGCAGGAGACCCTTGCGCTGGCGGAGACGATCGCGGGCGATCCGGGCGTCGCGGATGAGGTCGCCGGGCCTGATCCCACGGCGCAACTGGAACCGGCGTCGTTGACGATTCAGCGCGCGACCGGCGTCGACTTCGTGGTGATCATGAGCCCGGCGGGGATCCGGTATACGCATCCGACTTTGACTGAGATCGGCAAGCACTACCTTGGCGACATCGCTCCCGCGTTGGCGGGCCATGCGTTCAGCGAGACCTATACGGGCACGCTCGGTCCTTCGGTGCGCTCGGTCGCGCCGATTTACGGGCCGGATCACCGGATTGTCGGCCTGGTTTCGGTCGGCATCACGATCGAACAGCTTTCGGCTCTGGTGAACCGGGAGCTGCCGCTGATCTTGGCGGTCGGGGCGGGCGCGGTCGCGCTGGTCAGCCTCGGCTCCTGGGGGCTGTCGCGGCGGCTGCGCAAGCAGACTCTCGGGATGGGCCCGCAGGAGATCACCCGCCTTTACGAGCATCACGACGCGGTACTGCACGCGATGCACGAAGGCTTGCTGGTCGTCGACCGGCAGCGCAGGGTACTGCTCGCGAACGACGAGGCGGTTCGGCTGCTGGATTTGGCGGATGATCCGACAGGGCGTCCGGTCGGCGGTCTCGGTTTGAATCCCGCGCTCACCGGCTTGTTGGAGTCGGGGCTCGAGGCGCACGACGAGACGCACTTGGCCGGCGATCGGGTGCTGGCGGTGAATCAGTCCGTGGCGCGCCGCGAAGGTCGGGTTCTGGGCACGGTTACGACGCTGCGCGACCATACCGAGCTGCGGGCGCTGGCTGGCGAGCTGGATTCCGCGCGCGGCTTCGCGGACGCGCTTTCGTCGACTGCGCATGAGGCCGCGAACCGCTTGCATACCGTCGTCACGCTGATCGAGCTCGGCAAGCCGCAGGACGCGGTGCGTTTCGCCACGGCGGAGCTCGCCGCGTCGCAGCAACTCGTCGACCGGTTGCTGGGCGCGGTGGGCGACGCGGCGCTCGCTGCGCTGCTGCTCGGCAAGATCGCCCAGGCGGCGGAGCGAGGGGTAGAGCTGACGGTCGGCGAGGACACGGCGGCACCGGAGCTGCCGTTCGAGACGCGCGACCTGCTCACGATCGCGGGCAACCTGATCGACAACGCCGTCGAGGCGGCGCTGCGCGGCTCGCCGCCGAGGCGGGTCTCGGTCACGATCCGGGCCGAGGCGCAGGAGCTGCTGGTTCGGGTCGCGGACAGCGGCGCGGGCATCGATCCCGAGCGAATCGGCGATCTGTTCACCCGCGGCTGGACCACGAAGAACGAAGCGGGACACGGGATCGGCCTGGCGTTGGTGCGACAAGCGGTCAATCGCAACAGCGGAAGTATCGACGTGGCCTGCGACGAGGAACTGGGTGGCGCGGCGGTGGCGGTGCGACTGCCGGTAATCGGGCAAAGGGAGCGGGCTGACCGCGGGGCCGAGTCGGCGACTGGAGCGCAGGCGGCGGCCGTGGCGGCAGTGCACGGAAGGTCAGGAGGCGCGCAGTGAGCGCCGCACTGACGAAGGATGGCGCGGACAAGGAAGGTGTGATCAGCACGCTGATCGTCGAGGACGATCCGGTGCTGGCGGATGCACACGCCGAGTTCGTCGCGCGGGTACCCGGCTTTGCGGCGGCCGGGATCGCACATCTTGGTGCCGAGGCGTTGCGTCTGGTAGCGACTCGGCGGGTCGACCTGCTGCTGCTCGACGTGAACCTGCCGGACATGACCGGCATCGAGCTGTGCCGGACGTTGCGCGCGCACGGCAACCAGGTCGACGTCATCGCGGTCACGTCGGCTCGCGATCTGGCTACGGTACGCGCAGCAGTCTCGCTCGGCGTCGTGCAGTATCTGCTCAAGCCATTCGCCTTCGCTACGTTCCAGGAGAAGCTGCGCGCATATGCGGAGTTCCGGCGGCGCGCAGAGCAAGCGCCTGACCTTCTCGCACAGGACGACGTGGATAGGGCATTGGCCGCGTTGCATGATGCGTCTAAGCAGACTGCGCTTCCTAAGGGGTTAACCGAAGCAACGCTCGCGTCCGTTGTCGCGCTACTCCGGTCACATGATCAGCTTTCGGCCGGTCAAATCGCTCCGCAGGTCGGCATCTCAGTGCAGACCGCGCGACGCTACCTGGACTACCTCGCGGCGCAACGGCTGGCGCTGCGGGCACCGCGATACGGCGGCGCGGGGCGGCCGGAACAGGTATACCGCTGGAGTTCTCCCTGATGGGCGTCGCACGCCAGGCAACGTGATGTGAAGGGGAACCGTGCGGCAGTGGCACCCGTCCAAGTGACAACCAAGCGGCGGGTTCCGGAGGAGCGATGTCGTCAGTAGCGAAAGTTCGCGTTAACGCGGGGCTGCTGTTCGCAGTTCTAGCGGCGTTATGCATGGTGCTCGCGGTTGGTTGTGCATCGTCGGCGAATGGAGGCCAGCCGAAAGGCACCGGCGCCATGGTCGTGGTGACGGACGATTCGAACGGCAAGACCGTCAACGCTTCGGTCGGCCAAACGGTAGAGCTGATCCTGAGCAGCAACTACTGGACCGTGTCGGGCTCGTCGGCGCCCAATGTGGTGCGTCAAGACGGCGCGACGACGCCGCTCCCGCGACCGACGAACTGTCCCAAGATCCCCGGGTCGGGCTGTGTGCCGGTGCGTACCTTCTTCAAAGCAGTGACGCCGGGCACAGCGTCGATCACGGCCAGCCGTACGGCGTGCGGCGAGGCGAAGCCCTGCGCAACAGACCAGGAGAACTTCAAGGTGACCGTGGTCGTGCGGTAACGGCAGCTATGGCGGCAGGAGGCGCGGGTTACCGGAGCGGCACGTAGCCGAGATCCATCGGGTCGGGCACCCGCGGCGCGGCGCGCAGGACGGCGGCGACCAGGTCAGGCAGCTGTGGCGGCAGGAGCTTTTCGGGACACGCGGGCAGCTCGGCCAGCGGCCACCAGCGCCACCGCAGAATGCCGTCCTCGGCATGCGCGGCGGTCAGGTCGCCGGTCGGTTCGCGGCGCGCGGTGCGTGTGACGAATACGTGCTCGAACTGGCGGACCGGAACGTCTCCGCGCCGATAGTCGTGAGTCCACGTGAACAGCAGCGGCCCGGGTTCGAGATCGGTCCAGCCGGTTTCCTCGCGCAACTCCCGGCGCGCGCCCGCTTCGGGCGTCTCCCCGGCGTCCAGGCCACCGCCGGGCGTGGTCCAGTGCGGTCCGATCTCGTCGTCGTCATACCGGAAGAGGAAGACGGCGCCATCGGGGGCGATGACGAGGATGCGGGCGGCTTGGCGGGGAGTTCGCATTGCAGAGAATGTTACGGAAGGTCGGCGGCGCGACGTAGGAACAGCGTTCGTTCGCCGGCTCGGGCTGCGCGCGGCGGTGGGCGAGGGTCCTGCGGTTGGTCGTGGGCTATCGAGTGTCGGGGGCTTGTCGTAAGCTGCACACGATACCGAGGGGAGTTACATGTCCAGGCGTGGGTGGCTGCTGTTCGCGCTGATGTCCGTGATCTGGGGCATACCGTACCTGTTCATCAAGATCGCGTTGGAGGGCGTCAGCGCGCCGTTCCTGGTGCTCGCGCGTACCGGCATCGGCGCGGCGATCCTCCTGCCGATTGCATGGCGGCGCGGCCTGATCCGGCCGGCCCTGCGCGCGTGGCGGCCTCTGCTGGCCTTCGCCGTGCTGGAGATCGGCGGTCCCTGGCTGCTGCTCAACGACGCCGAGCAGCACATCAGCAGCAGCCTGGCCGGCCTGCTGATCGCGGCGGTGCCGTTTATCAGCACCCTGGTTATCTGGCGGCTGGGCGACCACTCGGCGCTCGAGCCGCGGCGGCTGCTCGGACTGCTGGTCGGGATGGGCGGCGTGGCGGCGGTCGTCGGCCTGGATATCGGATCCACCTCCGCGCTGCGCATGGGCGAGGTGCTGCTCGTGGCCCTCGGTTATGCGATCGCGCCGATCATCGCGGACCGGAAGCTTAAGAACGTGCCGACGCTGGCGGTCATCTCGCTGTCGCTGACCGGCGTCGCGCTGGCCTACGTCCCGGCCGCGATCGTCACGCGCCCGCACACCTGGCCGCACGCCAATGTGATCGGGTCGATCCTCACCCTCGGCCTGATCTGCACCGCGGCGGCGTTCCTGCTGTTCTTCCAGCTGATCGCCGAGGCCGGTCCGGTTCGCGCGACAGTGATCACGTTCATCAATCCGGCGGTCGCCGTGCTGCTCGGCATGATCGTGCTCGGCGAGCGCTTCACCGCAGGAGTGGCCGTCGGCTTCCCCCTGGTGCTGCTCGGCAGTTGGTTGTCCACGCACAAGTCCGCGCCGCGGGAGAAGCTGCAAGAGCGAATACCCGCCTTGGAGGGCGAGGTCGCGGGCAGCCGTTGACGCGCCGGCCGAATTGCCTTGTTGAGTAGGTAAGCGGATCGGGCCGCCGATGCGTAACAGGGGTGTGGAAGACGGACTCGAGGAATTCGCGGAGTTCTACCAAACCTCGCGCGACGGCTGCCTGCGCGCGGTCTACGCCTCGGTCGGCGATCGGCTGCTGGCCGAGGAACTGGTAGCGGAGGCGTATGCCCGAGCGTGGGCGTCGTGGCGCAAGGTGAGCCGTCATCCGGCTCCGCCGGCGTGGGTGGTGCGCACCGCACTGAACACACACGTGTCCTGGTGGCGTCGGCGACGGCGTGAAGTGTCCTGGGAGAGCAGGGGCTCAACGGACACTCCATTGCCGACGACGCAAGCCGCTTCGAGCGTGGACGAACAGGTGCTCGCGGCGGTGCGCAGCCTTCCCCTCCGGCAACGCGAGGTGATCGCGCTGCGCGTTTTCCTCGATCTCGACACGGAGACCACGGCTCGGACGCTAGCGATAGCGCCCGGCACAGTCACGGCGCACCTCTCGCGTGCCATCGCCGCGCTGCGCGATCGGCTCGCATCGAGCGTCGAGGAGGAGACACGATCCCGATGAACTACAACACGATCACTGACGAGGAAGTACTCGAAGCTGTCGAAGGTTCACTCAGCGCGGTCAGCATGCGGCGACCGATCGAGGCGATCACGACCCGCGGCCGGGGACTGCGCAGGCGACGCAGGGCACTGAGCGGCACTGCAGTGGCAGGTGCGCTCGGGCTAAGTCTGGCTGTGGTGCTGCCGCTGTCGGATGCGAGCAGTGGGCAGACGCTCAACGCGAACGGGCATGTGGTGAACGTGGACATGGCCGGGTGGTCTGTGCACGCGGCCTCGCGTTCCGCGGTGACGGTGACGCTGCGTGAAGTCTTTAGCGATCCTGCCGGACTGCAGAGCGTGCTCAAGCAGGCAGGGATACACGCGATAGTACGCAGCGTGGGCGAGAACGATCCGGATATCGGCTGCTCACAGCGGGGCGTCCACACGTTGTCCCTCGTGCGTCAGGTCGTCGCAGTGCACTCCCGGGATCACGTCGCCGGCGATCAGATCATCGATATCGATCCCTCGGCGATGCCTGACGGATCGGTGCTGGAAATCGTCGTCTACTACGCCGAGGCAAGGGTGTTCACCGGCGGTGTCACTGATCGTCTGCAGACCTCTGTCGTCACACTGCTCGACGGCGACCCCGGCAAATGCGTTCCGGCACCACCGGTCGAGAAAGTAACACCGCAACCTGCGGTCAGCGAGCGAAAGTGAGCTGCGAGACGCCGAGGTAGCCCGAGGCGAATCCGGCCTCGCAGTAGGCGAGGTAGAACCGCCAGGTGCGATGGAAGACCTCGTCGAAGCCCAGGGCGCTCACCGCCGGCCAGTGCGCCTCGAAGCGCTCGCGCCAGGTGTACAGGGTGCGCGCGTAGTCCTCGCCGAAGTCGAGCCGGCGCACCAGGCGCAACCTGGTGCGGGCGCGCAGGGCCTGCTCGATCGCGGTGACTGAAGGGATCAGGCCGCCCGGGAAGATGTACTTGTGGATCCACGTGTACGTCTTGCGGGTGGCCAGCATCCGGTGGTGGGCCATGGTGATCGACTGCACCGCGACGCGCCCGCCCGGAGCGAGCAGCCGGTCCATCGTCTCGAAGTAGTCCGGCCAGTAGCGCTCGCCGACCGCCTCGATCATCTCCACCGAGACGATCGCGTCGTAGCCGGAGGCACCTTGCGGCGGGCCCACCTCGCGGTAGTCGGCCAGGCGCACCTCGATCTGGTCGCTCAAACCGGCCGCCGCGATCTTCGCCTCGGCCAGCGCCTTCTGCTCCTTGGAAAGCGTCAGTGTTGTCACGTAGGCACCGCGCTCGCCGGCCGCGCGCATCGCCAGCGCACCCCAGCCGGAGCCGATCTCCAGCACCTTCGAACCCTCACGCACTCCGGCGGCGTCGAGAATCGTGTCGATCTTGCGCAGCTGGGCCTGGTGCAGCGCGCTGGCCTCGTCGTCGGGCTCGTAATCGACCGCCGCCTGCACGCCGCCGTACAGCGCGCTGGAGTAGGTCATCGACTCATCGAGGAATAGTTCGAACAGATCATTGGATAAGTCGTAGTGCCGCTCGATGTTGCGCCGCGCGTTGCCCGGAGTGCCGTCCTCCTCGGACGGGAAGCGCGCGACGTACACGCCACGCAGCTTTTGCAGCGGCCGCGGAACCAGGTCGGCGACTCTGCGCGCGAACGCGCCGAGGACGGCGGCTAGGTCATCGGCGTCCCAGGCGCCGGTCTGGTACGACTCGCCGAAACCGATCAGGCCGTGCGCGCCGAGCCTGGCGAAGAACTCGCGTGGCCGGTTCACGGTCATGACCGCGGAGCGCTCGTCGCCGCCACCGCCGAGCCGTCGGCCACCCGGGCCCACGACGCGCACCGGCAGGTGCGCCACGGCTTGCGCGAAGATCTTGCGCGCCAATCTGGCCTTCACTCCAGTGGGCGGCACCTGGGCCAGGTCCGGCCAACGCTGCGGGTCGACCGCGAACGCGGGCCCGGGTTCTGCAACAGTCACCAGTCCATAATGCGGCTCGACGCGTTCAGTTGCAGCGAAATGCGCCCGAACATCCGGGTGTTGTTTAGCCGCGAAACGCGGCGTGGCCGTGTGGTGCGTCAGATAACGCACCACACGGCCACGAACACGCAGCAGCTGAATGCTCAGCCGCATTGCCCAGACTCAGACTCCCGCGGTTTCCACGCGCTCGTCACGCGCCTTACCGTTCACGCTTTCGATCGCGGCGGGGGCGGCCTGCTTGGGCAGAGCCGCCGGGACGGCCACGAACGTGAACTCCTCGCGCGGGTTCTCGAAGGAGGTCAGCGAGACGGCCTCACGGCGGAAGAACCCGGCGAGCAGCCAGTCCATGCACACCCGCACCTTGCGGTTGAAGGTGGGCACCCGGCTGACGTGGTACGCGCGGTGCATGAGCCAGGCGGGCCAGCCGCGCAGCTTCATTCCGTACACGTTCGCGACGCCCTTACCGATACCGAGACCCGCTACCGAGCCGACGTGCTTGTGCACGTAGTCCTCGACTGCCTTACCACGCAGTGCCGAGACGATGTTGTCCGCAAGTCGCTTGGCCTGACGCACGGCGTGCTGCGCGGAGGGGGAGCACCAGTTGCCCGCGCCCTTGGATAGGTCAGGCACCTGGGCGCAGTCGCCGGCGGCCCAGACCTGGTCGAAGCCAACGACGCGCAGGTTCGCCTGCGTGTCCACGTGGCCCTTGGGGCCGAGCGGGATGCCGAGCTGCTCGACGACCGGGTTCGGCTTGACTCCCGCGGTCCACACGATCGTGGAGGCGTCCATCTCGGTGCCGTCGGAGAGCACCACGTGATTGGCCACGCAGGAGTTGAGGAAGGTCTTCATCTTGACCTGGATGCCGCGCTTGCGCAGCTCCTCGGCGGTCCAGACACCCAGCTCTGGGCCCACCTCGGGCAGGATCCGGTCCGCGGCCTCGACCAGCAGCCAGCGCATGTCCTCGGGCTCGACATTCGCGTACCACTTGGACACGTCACGGGCCATGTCCTCCATCTCGGCGATCGCCTCGACGCCGGCGAAGCCGCCGCCGACGAAGACGAACGTCAGGGCCTTGCGCCGCAGCGCCGGGTCCTTGATGGAGTCGGCGAGGTCGATCTGCCCGATCACGTGGTTGCGCAGGCTGACGGCCTCCTCGACCTGCTTGAAGCCGATGCCGTGCTCGGCGAGGCCGGGGATCGGCAGGGTGCGCGGCACCGAGCCGACCGCGACGACCAGGTCGTCGAAGGACAGCTCGTACGGCTCGCCGGTGTTCGGGGAGATGGTCGCGCTCTTGCGGGAGTGGTCGACCGAGACCACGCGACCGGTGATGACCTCGGCGTTCGGGCCCTTGAGGACCCGGCGCAGCGGGGCGACCAGGTTGCGCGGGGCGATCGAGCCCGCGGCGGCTTCGGGCAGGAAGGGCTGGTAGGTCATGTAGGGGCGGGGGTCGACCACGGTCACGGTCGCCTCGCCGCGCTTGAGGTGCTTGAGGATTCGCCGGGCCGTAAACATCCCTACGTATCCACCGCCGATGACGAGAATTCGCGGCGGGATGTTGGAGGCTGTGGCGGCAGGATTCAGCGCATTGGTCATGGTGGGCTCGCTCACGGTTCCTTCGACGCGTCCTACTTGGCTCGTCCATCGCTCGCCATCGAGCGCAGTGTGGCAATCTCTGCGGTCCTCGACGCATGGCCACGGCGATGGGGCTTCGGTCGCGGAGATGAGAAGCGTGTCGCCAGCTTCCCACCCGATAAATCTGTACCTCTGTACGTTTCGATTATATGACGCGCGGCACAGTGCTCGACGCCGGGGGTCGTTTGCGCGGTGTACCTGGCCGAACGTCAACAAACACACAGTGTCAAGCAGGTGTCGGGTAGCCGGATCAGGCGGCGGCCTAGGCTGGGTCGAAAGCGCCGAGTGGATACGCCTTGTGATTGCCTGGTCACGATTTCGGGTGACGACGAACACTGCGTTGTCGGTGCTGCCAGCTAGGGTCGCGGCATGGGAACGATACTTACCGCCGACGAGGCACGCCGCGCTGCGTTGCGCGCCCAGGGCCTGCTCGGCGCGGTCGATCGGCGTGCCGGGGTGCCCGGCGTGCTGCGGCTGCTCGGCGCGGTGCAGCTCGACACGATCTCGGTGCTGGCGCGCTCGCAGGAGCTGGTTCCCTTCGCCAGGCTCGGACCGATCGGACGCGAGGCGATCCACTCCGCGTATTGGTCGCATGAGCCGGGCGCAGCCCGCACCTTCGAGTACTGGTCGCACGCGGCCTGTGTGCTGCCGGTCGAGGAGTGGCCGATGATGGCGCTGCGGCGCAGGCACTATCGAAGCCGGGGCAGCGTATGGGGAAATGAAGTGATTTCCCCGGCCACGCTGGCCGAGATCACCGGACGGCTGGCCGCCGAGGGCCCGCTGACCACGACCGAACTCGGCGGGGCTCGCAAAACTCCGGGCTGGTGGGACTGGTCAGAGGCGAAGGTCGGAGTGGAACGGCTGCTGGCCACCGGCGAAGTGGTGTGCGTAGAGCGGCGCGGTTGGCGTCGGGTCTACGACCTGCCGGAGCGGGCCATACCGGCGCATCTGTTGCATGACGATCTCGACGACCATGCCTGCACGGTGCGCATGATCGCGCTCGCGGCGCGGGCCATGGGGGTCGCGACGCAGATCGACTTGCTCGACTATTACCGCCTCAAGCCGCAAGTGAACTTCCCGGCGTTGGCCGAGGAGGCAGGTCTGGTGCCGGTCGAGGTGGACGGCTGGGGGCGCGATGCCTGGGCCGATCCAGCGGCGATCGCCGCGTTGGAGTCCGGTGCGACCGGGCGGCATCGGACGACGCTGCTGTCACCATTCGACTCGCTGATCTGGGAGCGGCGGCGGACCGAGCGGATCTTCGGCTTTGCGCATCGCCTGGAGGCGTATGTGCCGAAGCCGAAGCGCGTACACGGCTACTACGCGATGCCGCTCCTGCACGGCGGCAAGCTGGTCGGGCGGGCCGACCCGGCCCGTGAAGGCGGGACGTTGATCGGGCGTCAGGTCTCGCTCGCGTCGGCGAAGGCCGTGGCGCCAATGGCGAAGGCGCTGCGTGAGGCGGCACAGTGGGTCGGTTGTGATTCAGTGCGCGCCGAGACGGTGCTGCCGGCCGAGCTCGCTCCGGCCCTGCACGCGGCGATAGCGGCGGAGGGGTGAGTGGCCGCTCGATGAGGGGCTTGAGTGAGTCGATGAAGGGCGGGGCCGGGGTGAAGCCGGGGTTTTCCTGACAATCTGACCGCCGCCGCGTCGCAGCCGGGACCTGACGCCTCGTCAGTCACATCCACTTGCCGGAAGACCTACGCGTCCGTAACTTACGGAAGCGTAGGGGTCTTGAAACGGCCCGCGGGAAGTTGTGCCTGAAAGGGATCAGATACGCCGATGACTGCCTCCACCACGGCCCGTGTGACCAGCCCCGCAAGCGTCTGCGCCGGAGCCGCGCCGGAAGCGGCGAGCGCGGGCACGCTCAGCGGCTTGCGCCAGTCCACCAAGGAACGGGTGGCCATCGCCTTTTTCATCGGCGTCCCGTTCCTGGCCGTGCTCGCCGCCGTCCCGTTCGCCTGGGGCTGGGGATTGGGCTGGCGTGACGTGGTCATCGCGGCGATCATGTACGCGATCTCGGGCCACGGGGTGACCGTGGGCTTCCACCGGTACTTCACGCACAGCTCGTTCAAGGCGGTCAGGGCGCTGCGGGTCGCGCTCGCCGTGGCCGGCTCGCTCGCCGTGGAGGGCCCGGTGATCCGCTGGGTTGCCGACCACCGCCGGCACCACCGGTACTCCGACAAGGACGGCGACCCGCACTCGCCGTGGCGCTACGGCTCCACGATCCCGGCACTGATGAAGGGGCTCGCGTTCGCGCACATCGGCTGGCTGTTCGACGTCGAGCAGACCGACCAGAAGCAGTACGCGCCCGATCTGCTCAAGGACCGGGCGATCGTGAAGGTCTCGCGCGCCTTCCCGTGGCTGGTGATCGCCTCGGTGCTCACGCCGCCGCTGATCGGCGGCCTCTGGTCGTGGTCCTGGCAGGGCGCGGTGACCGCGTTCTTCTGGGGCACCCTGGTACGCATCGGGCTGCTGCACCACGTGACCTGGTCGATCAACTCGATCTGCCACGCGGTCGGCGAGCGGCCGTTCAAGTCTCGCGACATGTCGGGCAACGTGTGGTGGCTGGCGGTGCTGTCGATGGGCGAGTCCTGGCACAACCTGCACCACGCCGACCCGACCTCGGCCCGGCACGGCGTGCTGCGCGGGCAGGTGGACTCCAGCGCCCGGATCATCTGGCTGTTCGAGAAGTTCGGCTGGGCGCGCGATGTCCGCTGGCCGAGCGCGGCCCGAGTCGCGGCGCGCCGTACGGCATGATGACCGTGTGACGACACCGGGGCACGCTGCGCATCAGGGACAGGGAGCACAGCAGAGCCAGGGCGCGCATCGGGTCCGGATGAGCGGCAAGGAGCGGCGCGAGCAACTGCTGGAGATCGGCCGGGCGTTGTTCGCCGAGCGCGGGTTCGACGCGACCAGCGTGGAGGAAATCGCGGCGAAGGCCGGGGTCTCCAAGCCGGTGGTGTACGAGCACTTCGGCGGCAAGGAAGGGCTCTACGCGGTCGTGGTGGACCGCGAGATGCGCACCTTGCTGGACATGGTGACCTCCGCACTGACCGCCGGGCACCCGCGCGAACTGCTGGAGCAGGCGGCCTTCGCGCTGCTCGACTACGTCGAGTCGCACAGCGACGGCTTCCGAATCCTGGTACGCGACTCGCCCGTGGCGGCATCGACTGGCAATTTCGCCTCGCTGATCAGCGATATCGCCACGCGGGTCGAGCACATCCTGGGCGTGGAGTTCTCGCACCGCGGCTACGACCCGGCTTTCGGCGCGATGTACTCGCAGATGCTGGTCGGCATGGTGGCGCTCACCGGGCAGTGGTGGCTGGATGAGCGCCACCCGACCAAGGGCGAGGTAGTAGCGCATCTGGTGAACCTGTCCTGGAATGGTTTGTCCGGGCTGGAACACCATCCGCGCCTGCTGACGACGCGCCGGCGCGGCTAGCCGCTGCCGCCAGCGGTCACGGCAAAGTCGCTAGCTGATCGGAGGCGTCCGGCGCGTTACGCCGGTATGCGCGCCATGGCGAACAGTCTGCGGTACGGCAACACCTGCACGGTACGCCCACCGAGCAGTTCGGGCGGATAGGCGGTACGCAGGGCGTCTGCGTATGCGCCGGTGAATGCGTGAGCCGCATCGGTGCCCGGACCGCCAAGCTCGGTAAGCACCGGGCGCAGTGCGGTAGACGAGACGAAGTCGAGGACACCGTTCACGCCGGGCAACACGTAGTAGTACGTCGTCTCCCACACCTCGGCCGTCGCTCCCGCTTCGGTCAGAGCGCGTAGGTACTCGATGGGCTCGTGCGAGGCGGGGCGGAACTGTTCGCCGGTGATCCGGTCGGCCCACCGGCTATCGCGCTGGAGGTCGGCGAGCAGTGTGTGCGAAGGTGCGCCGAAATTGCCGGGAACACCCATGGCGAACCAGCCACCGGGCTTGACGTGACCGAGGAGGTTGCGCAACAGGTCAAGGTGGCCGGGCACCCACTGGAGCGTGGCGTTGGTGATCAGAACGTCGACCAGCTCGGCTGGCCGCCAACCCCGCAGGTCGGCGCGCTCGAAGGTGAGCCGCCCCGCTGTGGTGAGCTGGGCATCGGCGCCAGCCGTCGCCGCCTCGATCATCTCGGCGGAACTGTCGACGCCGATGACCTCTGCTTCGGGCCAGCGACGGCAGAGCTGCGCAGTAACGTTGCCGGGCCCGCAGCCGAGGTCGGCCACGCGGCGTGGCCGGTCAGCTGGGATGCGCGCGAGCAGGTCCTCGAAGGGACGGCCGCGCTGGTCGGCGTAGCGCAGGTACCGTGCGGGGTCCCAGGTGGTCGACTGGCTGTTCGTCGACCGGTCGTTCGTCGACTGCGTGCTGGATTGCATGACGCCCTCCATTATCTCGACATCAAGATACTCCGGAATCTTGGCAGCTCATATATCTCGATGTCAAGATGCTTGGCGTCAAGTGTCTTGATAGACTGATCGCGGATCGGTGGGTAAAGGGTGGAGGCACGGCATGTCTGAAGCGGCGCGGGACGAGGTCGATCGGCTGGTCGCGGCCTGGCGCCGGGAGCGCCCCGACCTGGACGTCCAGCCGCTCGAAGTGCTCAGCCGGATCACCCGGCTCGCCCGGCACCTGGACCGGGCGCGGCGCACCGCGTTCGCCGAGCACGGGCTCGAGCCCTGGGAGTTCGACGTGCTGTCCGCGCTGCGCCGGGCCGGCGCCCCCTATCAGCTCTCCCCCGGCCAGTTGCTCACTCAGACCCTGGTCACTTCCGGCACCATGACGAACCGGATCGACCGGCTCGCGGCGCGCGAACTGGTCGTACGCGGTCCCGATCCCGCCGACCGGCGCGGCGTGCTGGTGCGGCTGACTCCGGCCGGCCGCGAGATGGCGGACTCGGCGCTGGCCGGCCTGCTGAAGAACGAACGGGAACTGCTCGCCGCCTTACCCGACGACCGGCTCGATGAGCTAGCCGACCTGCTGCGCACACTCACGCTCCCGTTCGACGCCGCGCAAGGCGACTAGGGCCTGTTCGGTCTCAATCTGCCCGGTCTCGATTTGCCCGGTCTCAATCTGCCGGGTCTCTATCTGCCCGGTCTCGATTTGCCAGCTCTCGATTACACCGGTCCCGATCCGCGGTTCCGTCTATCATCCAGATCTCGAAACTTTCGGGAGCGGCAATCGCCAAGCTTGCCACCTGGATCGGTCGGACCACTCGCGATCGACGCGCTGTCGAAGCGTTTCGACCGTTGACACGGGATTCCGCCGCGCATACTTTTGCCTAGCCCTTACGTCCGCCACTCCGAAACTTTCGGATCGGGCGAAGCGGCTCTTTGGCCTTTAGAGGAGGCAATCGCAATGAGACGACGGAGTTTCCTCGCGATGGGTGCGGCCGGGGCGCTCGCGGTTCCCGGTCTCGCCACCCCAGCCGCCAGCGCCGCCACCGCCGGGCCCGCCCGGTCCAGTGGCGACGACTCGGATGGAGCGTCCGCGAACGAAGGAGCGCAGTCGCTGCGCGAACTGGCTGAGCGGATAGGTCTGCGCTTCGGCACCGCGGTCATCCCGTTCGACCTGGACACCCCGGATTATGCGGCCGTGCTGGCCGAGCAGTTCTCCGTGGTCACCCCGGGCAACGAGATGAAATGGCAGGTTGTCGAGCCGCAGCAGGGGGTCTACGACTGGTCGGGCGCGGACCGGCTGGTGAAGTTCGCCGAGCAACACGGGCAGTTGGTGCGCGGGCACGTCCTGCTGTGGCACAACCAGCTACCGGACTGGCTGACCACGGGCGTCGCGAACGGCACGATCAGCAGCACCGAACTTGCCTCGCTGCTCAAGCAGCGCATCTTCACCGAGGTGGGGCGCTACCGCGGCCGGATCTGGCAGTGGGACGTGGCGAACGAGTTCTTCACCGATTCCAACCCGTCCACGCTCAACCCGAACGACTTCTGGATCAAGAACCTCGGGCCGGACATCATCCCGCAGGCTTTCCGCTGGGCCCACGAGGCCGACCCGCACGCGCTGCTGTTCTACAACGACTACAACATCGCGGGTGAGGACGGCACGAACGCCAAGAGCGACGCGGCCTACGCGTGGCTGAAGCAGATGCTGGCCCAGGGTGTGCCGATCCACGGAGTGGGCGACCAGGGACACCTGGACACGCAGTACGGCTTCCCGACGAAGATGACTGACAACCTCAAGCGCTTTGCCGCGCTCGGCCTGAAGGTCGCCATCACGGAGGCCGATGTGCGCACCTTCGTCGACGGCCCGGACACGCAGGTGCCGACCGACCACCTGTCCACCTTCGCGCAGCCGTATGAGTTCTCGCAGATGCTCAAGGCCGCGCTCGCCGTGCCCGAATGCATTTCGTTCACGGTGTGGGGCTTCGGCGACAAGGACTCCTGGGTGCCCGGCTTCTTCACGGGCGAGGGTTACGCCACGATCTACGACGTGAACCTGCAGCCGAAGCCGGCGTACTTCGACCTCCAGCAAGACCTCAAGCTCGCGGCCTACGGCGCGCCGCGGCGCGTTCCGACCCGCATGAACCACTAGCGCGGGGTCAGGGCCCTCGTGGCCGCTTAACTCTCCGGGTCCCGGTTCGCGGAAGTATGTCGGTGTACTTCCGCGGAGCGGGACCCGGGCTGTTGTTCTTCGTGCGACGCGGTTCTTCGTTTGACGCTGCTCTTCGTTTGACGCTGCTCTTCGTTTGACCTTGCTCTGGCGCAGCAGCGCGGCGTCTTAACGCAGCAAAGCCGCGGCGAGCAGCGCGCGCAGCAACGGCACAGCCGGAGCGGGCTGCTTGGAGATCGAGTCCAGCAGCACCGCGACCATCCATTGCGAGCGGTCCGGCGCCGCCGAGCCGATGGTGACGGCTCCGGTGTACCCGGCGGCGGCGAGCTTGGCCGCAGCCGGCGGCGGTTCCGGCGCGTAGCCGTAACCATTGCCCGGCTCGCTGTCGAAGGCGCCGTCCGTCAGCTCCAGGAATTCGCCTCCGCTGAGCAGCAGATCCTCGATGCCCATGAAGTGCTCCGGGCCTACCGGCTGCTGCGCCGCGGAGACCATGCCTTCGTCTCCCAGGCCCGGCTCTGCCGGAGTGCGGTACACCGAGTAGCGCACGACGTTGAGCGGTTCAGCATGGCCTGGCTTGCTGTAGATGTACCAGGATGCTGCGTCGAGCCCGCGCGCGACGACGTCAGCGACCACCTCGACGCGGTCGACGATCGGTACCGCAGAGGTCGTACGGCGTGCCTCCTCGTCCAACGCAGAGAACGCTTCGGTAAGCAGTGACTCGACCGCGATACCGGTGCGGCCGCGGTGTACACGGCGATCCGGTACCGGAGCACCCGGCGACGGAGGGACAGCTCGCGGCGACGGCAGCGCGAAGACGGCTGCGTCCGGCGGCTGTCCGCGGCCCGCGACCACCGGGTGCAGGGAACGAGAGCGCTTGGCGCGGTACTGCGCCGCGTCCGCCAAGCGGAAGAGGCGGTCGCGCGTGATGACATCACCGATCCGATCGCCGGTGGATGCGACACCGCACGCCACGCCCTCGCCGCCACGCACGGTCAACGCCAGCGTGCACAGTTCCTCGGCGACGCGTACCGCATCGTCCGCGCCATAGCCCTCGATCAGAACGCAGAACTCGTCACCGCCGAGCCGCGCGGCGAGCGAGCCAGGCAGCAGCGCTGCCGCGGCTGACATGACGCCGGCGAGTTGTACGAGCAGCGCGTCGCCGTGGTCGTGGCCGTGGCCGTCGTTCATCCGCTTGAGGCCGTTGACGTCGCACACGATGAGGGAGACCACGGTGCCGTCACTGGCGTGCCGGTCGATCGCCGCGTCGAGCCTGGCGTCGAAGGAACGGCGGTTGGCCAGGCCGGTGAGCTGGTCGGTGTAGGCGAGTCGCTCGATCTGCCGCACGTGGTCGGCCTTGGCCAGGCCCGCGGCGATCTGCGCGGTGAGGGCCGCGGCGAAGTCGACGTCCTCGCGGTCGTAAATCGGCTGGTCGATGGTGCGGGCGGCGAAAAGCTCGCCCCAAGCGCGGCCGTTGTAGACGATTGGCGCGATCAGCGCGCAGTGCCGGCCGCGCCGGCGCAGCATCGAGACCCGCTTGGGGTCGCCGTACTCATCGTCGGCGACCTGGATCCACGGGCCGAGATCGTCCTCGCTCAGCAGGATTTCGGGGAAGTCGGAGACCGGATAGGACTCGTCCTTCGGGAATGCGGACTCGCCGGTCGCGAGCTTGCCGTGATTGGCCAGCACCCGCAGCCGGCCGGTCTGCCGCTCCCACATGGAGATCGAGGCGACCGCCGCGCGCAGATCGCGCTGGGCTTCGCGGGCTGCGATGCGGATGACGTCCTCGACGGAGTGCGCCGCGGCCATCGACTTCGCGAAACCGGTCAGGGCGCGCAACCGCGCGGCGGCGTGGGCCTCCGAGCCCGGCCGCGGCCTGGTGACGTCGTGCGCTCCGGTGACCTGACTCACCTACTCGCATAGAGAGGGATGGGGTTGGCGGGATGGCCACCTGGGACGTAAGAGGTCCCGGGCGGTCCCGGTAGGCGTCAATATGAGCCGCCGGCCGCATCCGGAGGCGTACGGACTGCAACGATACCGCTCTGAGGTGATTTGGAGCGACCAAGGAACGCGGCCGGGATCATCCGCACGAGGATCCGGCCGCAACCCTGATTCGCCCGCGGCGAACGCCGCGGATCACCGGCGCGCCGATTGCCGCTTTCCCCGCGAGCGCCGAGCGTGGGTCGTCTCGGATAAGACGCGGAAAGGGGGGCGCGCCGGTGCGGTTAAGTCAGTTCTGCTTCTGCCGCGCCTGGGGCGCCGGGTCGCCGCCGGAGATGAGCGTTGCCATCTCCCGCTGGGTCTCTTCCACGTGCGGGATGTCGTCGAGCTCGACCTGGCCGTGCTCGCCGGCCGATTCGACCACGAGCGTGCCGCAGCCGAGCATCCGGTCCAGCAGCGAGTCGTGCCGGAAGGAGACGTCGTTGATCTTCTCCAGCGGGATGTCCCGGCCGACCCGGTGGATCCAGCCGAGCCGGATGATGAGCCGCCGGTTGGTGATCACGTAGTTGCTGTTCAGCCACGCGATCCAGGGCCGCAGGGCGAACCAGAAGATGAGCGCGAGCGCGACGACGCCGATGGCGATCCAGCTGGCCTGCGCCCCGGTGCCGTGCTTCGGCGCGATGGCCACGAGGAAGCCGCCGATGCCGAAGGTCAGGATGAGCGTGATAACCGGCGCCACCAGGGCTTTCCAGTGCGGACGCAGCTGTAGGTCGATCCGCTCTCCCTCGGCGAGCAGCCGCTGTGGGTACCCCATGACCGTCCTTGTCCCCTCTTGGTTTACGTCCGGTTCGGCCGGGCGCCGATCCGACCGCGTGTGTGTATGGGCGAATCCTGGCATGCGAGCCGGACGGTGCGCTATTACTGCGCTTATCGCAAGTGCACAACATCTCCGGCGCCAATTGGCGTCGAAGCGCCATCGGCGGTGCGGATAAGGAGCCTGCCTTCCGGGTCGATGCCGGTCGCGTGTCCGAAAACCCTGCCGCCACCTGGCAATTCGGCACGCACTTGGCGGTCGAGAGTCGCGCACGCGCCCTGGTAGGCGGCGGCCAAGCCGCAGCGTTCGGCGTCACCGTCGGAATCGGCCCAATCGACGTACCAGGACCCGAAGCTACGCAGTAACGCACGCAAGAGTGTGTCGCGGTCGGTGACCTTAGCTCCGGCGAGAAGGAGAGAAGTCGCGTGCGGCGCAGGGAGTTCGTCGGCGCGCAGCGTGACGTTGATGCCGATGCCGATGACAACGCACGGCTGCGACGCGGTACCGCCCTGTTCGGCGAGGATGCCGCCGAGCTTGAGTCCGACGCCGTAACCGGAATCCGGGATGGCGTCTGATGAGAGGCCGCTTGACGAGGCGGCGGGTGATGAAGCGCTGCCTGATTCGCCGTCAGTCGGCTCGGCCAAGATCAGATCGTTCGGCCACTTAAGCGACACCTCGAGTTCCGCGGCCCGCGCCACAGCCGAACGCGCCGCGACGCCGGCGAGCAGCGGCAGCCAGCCCCAGCGCGCCGCCGACACCTCGGGGCGCAGGAGGATGGACAGGAACAGTCCGGAACGTGGTGGGGCGACCCAGGATCGGCCGAGGCGTCCCTTGCCAGCAGTCTGCGACTCCGCGACGACGACCGAGCCGTGCGGGGCGCCGTCATCCGCGGCCTCGAGGAGGGCGGTGTTGGTGGAATCGACCTCCGGGAGTACACGCAGCGCAGCGATGCTGTGCCCGCCGAACCCGACGCCGGGAACCATCAGCGCGCGTTGGAGACGGTGCTCGTTCAGCGGCGGGCGATTGAGATCGCTGTAGACGGAGGCCATGGTCGCAGCCTATGGCGCGGCCCGAACCTTGTCGCGGAGCGGTGCCGGGAGTCGCCCGCGAAGCGCTCATATACATTGTCTCCAGCCCCCGGAGCGACGTGCTTGTCGACCGGGAGGTTCCGGACCGTTCAGGGAGTGACGAGCGACGATGGCCGAAGAGATCGACATCCACACGACCGCGGGCAAGCTCGCCTTGCTGCGTACGCACCTTGACGAGGCGGTACACGCCGGTTCCGAGAGTGCACAGGAGAAGCAGCACGCCAAGGGCAAGCTGACCGCGCGTGAGCGCATCGAGCTGCTGTTCGACGAGGGCTCCTTCCAGGAGCTGGACGAGTTGGCCCGGCACCGCTCGACGAACTTCGGCATCGAGAAGAAGCGGCCGTACACCGACGGCGTGGTCACCGGTTACGGCACCGTGGACGGCCGCGCGGTGTGCGTGTTCTCTCAGGACTTCAACGTTTTCGGCGGCTCGCTCGGCGAGGTGAACGGCGAGAAGATCGCCAAGGTGATGGACCTGGCGATGAAGATCGGCTGTCCGCTGGTCGGCTTCAACGACGGCGGCGGCGCCCGGATCCAGGAGGGCGTGGTCTCGCTCGGCGCGTTCGGGGAGATCTTCCGGCGCAACGTGCACGCCTCCGGCGTCATCCCGCAGATCTCGCTGATCGTCGGTCCCGCGGCGGGCGGCGCGGTCTACTCCCCCGCGCTGACCGACTTCATCGTGATGGTCGACAAGACCTCGAACATGTACATCACCGGGCCCGACGTGATCAAGACGGTGACCGGGGAGGACGTCGGCCACGAGGAGCTTGGTGGGGCGCACGCGCACAACACCAAGTCCGGGGTCGCGCACTACCAGGCCGCCGACGAGAAGGACGCGATCGAGTACGTCAAGGGTCTGCTGTCCTTCCTGCCGCAGAACAATCTGGAGGACCCGCCGGTCTTCGAGCTCGACAACGACCTGGCCGAGTCCGAGGTCGACCTGGAGCTCAACTCGCTGGTCCCGGATTCGGCGAACCAGCCCTACGACATGCACCGAGTCATCGAGCACGTACTCGACGAGGGCGACTTCCTGGAGGTGCATCCGCTGTTCGCGCAGAACATCGTGGTGGGCTTCGGACGGGTCGAGGGGCACTCGGTCGGCGTCGTGGCCAACCAGCCGATCATGAAGGCCGGATGCCTCGACATCGACGCCTCGGAGAAGGCGGCCAGGTTCATCCGCACCTGCGATGCCTTTAACATCCCGATCCTGACCTTCGTCGACGTGCCCGGCTTCGTGCCCGGTACGGACCAGGAGTGGGACGGCATCATCCGGCGCGGGGCGAAGCTGCTGTATGCGTACGCGGAAGCGACTGTGCCCATGATCACGGTCATCACGCGTAAGGCATACGGCGGTGCGTATGACGCGATGGGTTCCAAGCATCTCGGTGCGGACATCAACGTCGCCTGGCCTACGGCGCAGATCGCGGTCATGGGTGCATCGGGTGCGGTAGACGTGTTGTACAAGCGTGACCTCGCGGCGTCCGAGGACCGGGCGGCGATGCGTACCGACCTGATCACGAACTACGAAGACACGTTGATGAACCCGTACATCGCGGCGGAGCGCGGGTACGTTGACTCGGTGATCGAGCCCTCGCAGACCCGGGCGTTCGTCACGCGAGCGTTGCGAACGCTGCGGACCAAGCGTGCGCAATTGCCGCCCAAGAAGCACGGGAACATCCCGCTGTGACGGCGATCGGTGCGATGGTGGCCAAGGCGGCGGTGACTAAGGCGGCGGTGACTAAGGTGACTGCGGCTTCGGGAACGCGCGGCGCAGACCATGCGCGCGGCGCAGACCATGCGCGCAGCGCGGAGAACGCAGCGGGGAGGGAGGGCGCAGTGAACGCGGAGGACACCGAGAGCGATTCGGCGGTACTCAAGGTGGTGCGCGGCGAGCCGAGCGCCGAAGAACTCGCGGCTTTGGTCGCGGTGATCGCGAGCCGGGCGGCCGACGCAGCCGCGGTCGGCGAGCCCGTCGCGGCGCCGAAGGTCTCCGGCTGGACCGACCGGTCGCGGTACATGCGCTCGCCCGGCAGGCCGTTCCCCGGCGGTTGGCGGTCCTCCACGCTCCCGCGCTGATCGCGAGCCAGCCGCACCGCACCGCACCGCATTAGACCATCCGGCAACCGGAAAGTAGCGATCTTGAGACTGGTTCTGGCCTCGCAGTCAACTGCCCGACTGACTCTGTTGCGCAACGCGGGCTTCGCCCCGGAGGCGATCGTCAGCGGCGTGGACGAGGACGCCTTCGATGCCACGAGCCCGGTGGAGCTGGCGCTGATTCTGGCGCGGGCCAAGGCGAGAGCCGTGGCCCAGCGGGTCGAGCCCGGCGCGTTGGTGATCGGCTGCGACTCGGTACTCGACCTGGACGGCGGTGCGTTCGGGAAGCCGACCGACGTGGAGGACGCCATCGGGCGCTGGAAGGCGATGCGGGGGCGGCAGGGCATCCTCGTCACTGGCCACTGCCTGATCGACACCCGGCCACTCGAAGAAGCTGGCGCCGTGCCCGACGGGGATGCCGAGCCGGCTGCGGACGATCAGTCGGACAGCATTGACGGCGGCAGCAACAGCGGCGGCGGCGGAAGCGGAAGTGGCGGAAGTGGCGCTGCTGGCAATGGCAGCGCTGGTGAGTGGCGCGAAGTCACCCGAGCGGGCGCAACCTTGGTCCAGTTCGCCGAGGTCTCGGACGCCGAGATCGAGGCTTACGTCGCGACCGGCGAGCCGCTGCAGGTAGCCGGGGCGTTCACGCTGGACGGGATCGGCGGGTCGTTCGTCGAGTCGATCGGCGGCGATCCGTCCAACGTGATCGGACTTTCGCTGCCGCTGCTGCGCGGGATGCTCGCCGAGTTCGGCATCTCGGTCGCCGACCTGTGGTCAGATCCCCTGAAGGGTTGAGCGCTTCACTCCGTTAGCCGAAAGAGGCGATTACCTGCTGACTCGGCCTCACATAGGGTCGGTGCGTGAGTGTCCCGGACGACGAGCCGCGGCGCGCCGTCAACTGGTCGCGCAGGGACGCGCTGCGCGCGGCGTGGACGGCCTGTGCAGTCGCCACTGTGACGGAGGGCTGCTCGTCGCCAAGCAGCGGAGGTCACCCGGCCGGCGCAGGGGGATCGGGAGTCGCGCATTCGGGCCCTTCGGCAACATCGACTGCGCCGGGTGCTGGCACGTCCTCAGGTGCCTCCGCATCCGGCAATGCGGTACCGAGCGCCAGCGCCGCAGTCGCTAACGGCGTCGCGCTCACCTTCCATGGCGACGGCACTGCCTCGCTTGCTACCGCACTGCTCTCGGAGGCGGAGCGGGCCGGCGCGCGTGTCACGGTCCTGGCCGTGGGCCGCTGGCTCGGCGAGTATCCGCAGATGGCTCGGCGAGTGCTTGATGGCGGGCACGAACTCGGCAATCACACTGAGCATCACATCGACATCGACGCGCTGAGCTCAAGTGCCGCCTACGCCGAGATCGAGGATTGTGCAGCCCGCTTGCAAAGGCTGACCGGCTCGCGCGGCCGCTGGTTCCGTCCGTCACAAGCGCAGCACGCCACAACTACTGTTCGGGCGGCAGCTGCCCGCGCTGGTTATCCGACCGTGCTTTCGTACGATCTCGACTCGCTCGACTACACCGATCCCGGCACCGATGCGGTCGTGCACAACGTGCTGAGCGCAGTGCGAGCGGGCGACGTGGTTTCTATGCACTTAGGTCACACCGGAACAATCACCGCGCTCCCGGCGATTCTGGACGGCCTGCGCACGCGCGGCCTGCAAGCTGTCACCGCTTCCGCCCTTTTCCCCCAGCCCCTCTCGATCTCGGAGGTAGCACGCCGGTGAACAGTCTCAGCCGACGCCAGGCTTTGTTCGGCGGCGCGGTCGTGATGACGACGGCAGTCGTCGTGGTCGGCGGATGCGCGCTATCCGGCTCGGGATCGAACACGGCCGGCAATTCGCGCACCACGCAGGGCGCGGCTGCGGCTGGTGCACCACGCCAGACGGCCAGCAGTGCGTCGCTATCGGCTTCGCCGACGATTGAGCTGCGCTCGGGTCTCGCCGGTATGCCCGCGTACAACCCTGCAGACCTTTACTTCGCCGATCGACCGAATCAGCTGTCCGACGCCGTGAAGGGCATGCCGTCGTACGTGTACGTGCCGAACAGCAATTCGGACACAGTCTCAGTCATCGACCCGGCGACTTACAAGGTTGTGCGCACGGTACCCGTAGGGCATCAACCGCAGCACGTCGTGCCGAGTTGGGACCTGCAAACGCTCTGGGTGAACAACGACCTCGGCAACTCGCTTACGCCGATCAACCCGCGGACCGGCGCGTTCGGCAAGCCTGTGCCGGTGAACGACCCGTACAACCTCTACTTCACTCCGGATGGCAAATCAGCCATGGTCATGGCGGAGGCGAACCGCCAGATCGTGTTCCGCGACCCGCACACGATGGCGATCCAGGACATACTGCCGGTGCCCTGCGCGGGTGTGAACCACGCCGACTTCTCGCCGGACGGCACGTACTTCATCGCGTCGTGCGAGTTCTCCGGCCAGCTGCTGAAGGTGGACACGGCCGCGCACAAGCTGCTGGGCGTCATCACGTTGAAGTCCGGCGCGATGCCGCAGGACGTGAAGATAGCTCCGGACGGTTCGATCTGGTACGTCGCGGACATGGCGACGAATGGGCTGTGGACGCTCGACGGGGACAACTTCAAGGTGACCGGGTTCATTCACACGGGGCTGGGCGCGCATGGCCTGTACGTGAGCCGGGATTCGACGTCGCTTTACGTGTCGAACCGCGGCGAAGGCTCGATCTCGGTGCTCGACTTCGCGACGCGTGCGGTAAAAGCGTTGTGGAAGATCCCGGGTAAGGCGAGTCCGGATATGGGCGGCGTGTCAGCGGACGGCACGGTGCTGTGGCTGGCGGGGCGGTACGACGCGGAGGTGTACGCGATCTCGACGGCCGACGGTCATCTCATCGCGCGTATTCCGGTAGGGAGCGGACCGCACGGCCTATGCGTGTACCCGCAGCCTGGCCGGTACTCACTCGGGCACACCGGGATCTTCCGGTAGGTCGGGCAGATAGGCAGGGCAGAGTGGGCAGGGCAGAGTAGGCAGAGCAGATCAGCGAGCGGCGGCGGGTTCGTGCTTGTCGCCCGGAGCCGGTTCGGCTTCTGACTCGCTCGGCTCGGCGGCCTGGTGCTCGGTCTTTTCGGACTCGGCTGTCTCGCCAGACTGGACAACGTCGCCTGACTCGGCTGTCTCGTTGGACTGGACAACGTCTTCGGATGGGGTTGTCTCGTCAGACTGGACAACGTCCTCGGACGGAGTTGTCTCGTCAGACTGGACAACGTCCTCGGGCTCGGTTGTCCCGCCAGACTGGACAATCGCCTCCGACTCGACCGGCTCCTCCGCCTCGTCTGAGTCGGGCTCAGACTCAGCTATGTGCGATTCAGTGCTCTCAGCCTCAACCTCAGGCTCGGCCTCTCGCTCGACCGCTTCTGGCTCGACCGACTCCACAACTTTCACAGGCTCCGCGGGCTCCGCGGATTCGGCAGGCTGCTCGGACTCCGACTCCGGCTCCGCCTTTGACTCCGGCTGCCCGGCAACCTCGGGTTCCGGCACTTCCTCGGAGTCCTCCGATTCCTGCGCCGCCTCGGGCTCCACTGCCTCCGCCGTCGCTGCCTCTGCCGCTTCTGCTTCCGGCACAGCCGCCCCGGCCGTCTCCGCTACCTCGACGACTTCGCCAGCCCGCGGCTCCCAGATCTCGCTCGGCTGGGCCTGCTCAGCCGACTGCATTATCGGCATGACTCCCGCGGCCATGATTTCGCGCTGTGCACGCGCCGCCGCGCGACGGTAGTAGCGCGCGCGGTACCGCGCCCGGTTGCGGCGTCTTCCGATGACGTAAAGCGCGATCAGCCCGAGCGAGACTACGAGCGTCAGGCCGATCGTGCCCGCCGCGACCGCCTTCGAGTCGGTGACGAGCGAGGTGGCTGTCCGGTCTGGCTGCGCGTTGATCTGCCCCGAACCCTGGTGCACGGTCGCGGAACCCGGCACCGTGTAAGACCACAGAATCGTCGAGTACGTCCAGGTCAGGGTCTCCGTCGAACCCGACCGGTCATCCGCGACCAACCCGGCGTTGACGAGCGCGTATTCGGCATTCCCGAACCCGCGCCCCGGACCGACCTCAATGTGCACGCACGGGAACCGATATCCCGAGCTGGCCACCATCGACAGATTCGTCGAGGTCGCATCCACCGGCCGGGTCACCTTCAGCTGCCCGAGGTTCGTCGAGTCGATCTGCGGCGGCAGCATCGCCGTAGGGCCGAGGCTGTTGATCGGGAGGGCGCCGACGTGGCCGACGTCCTTGGAGGCGCCGTTGATGCCCGGCAAGTCCAGGTCACCGCCGGGTCCCGGGGCCGGCGCGCTGCTCGCCACGCAGCTCGCGCTCGCGGTGTTCGCGGGCGCGCTGGTGGCGACCGGTGCCGGCGAGAAGGTCGAGACGTAGCTGAACTGTGCTTGTTCCGAGTGCTTCGGCGCGGCCGACTTCTTCACGCCCACCGGGATGATGGTCGAGCCGCCAGAGGTCGGAAACTGCGTGGTCGGCTGCCCTGGGAAGCTGAAGCTCGGGAACGGACGCGACGGCCTGATGAGGAGGTTCGCCGGCTTCGACGCAGCCGAGGCCGTGGCCGGGAAGGCCAGCAGGGCACCCGCGGCAAGGGCTGCACCGCCCACCGCCAGTGCGGCTTTGGCGGGGGCGGTGCGGAACACGCGCGAGGGGGTCTTCGGGGGTATCGGCACGACTGGCGCCACTCCGGGTCGGGACTGAATCAGGGACTAGGTAGGTGGGTCAGGCGGGTTCCGGCTCTGCGTCGAGTCGTCTGCCTCGCCGCCACATCAGCACCGCGGCGAGAATCCCGGCGATTAGGCCGCACAGGTGTCCTTGCCACGAGATGTGCATCGCGCTGACGGTCGCGGACGGGTACAGCAGGACGAGCGTCCACTGGTAGTAGACGAACACAGCGACGCCGACCGCGATCTGCCAGACCGCCTGCCACGGCGAGCGGGCGAACAGGCCGCGCACGGCGACGTAGCCGAGCAGTCCGAAGATCAGTCCGCTGGCTCCGACGGTGTCGCTGTTGGACGGCGAGACCAGCCAGGTGCCGAGTCCACCAACCACAACGATTATCGCGGCGGCGTAGACGAACCGCCTGATGCCGCCGAGTGCGGCCAGGAAGGTCAGCAGCGCGAGCGGCGGCGTGTTGCTCTCAATGTGGTCGAGGCCGAGGTGCAGGAACGGCGCGGTGATGATGTGCGGCAGGGAGGGGAGACTGCGTGCGACGATGCCGTACTCGCCATCAAGGCGGTATCCGTCGGCGGCGTTGAACGCCTGCACCACCCAGATCAGGGCGACGACGAAAACGGTGACCTCAGCCGCGACGCGCAGTTCGGCCAGCATCGAGGCGCCTTGCGCCTTGAGCCGGTCCGCCTTCCTCGTCTCCACCGAGCCGCCGGATATGGACACCCGCCGCCACCCTCCCCTAACGCGCCGATCGCGTAGTTCGCTTCGTGCTGATTCCGACCCGAGTCGTCATTCGCCCTCGCACCTTACGTCCCCTGTGAGAAGAACCATAGCGCCCACCTCATTACAAGGAGACGCGCAATGCAGCAGGATTGGTTGTGGGCCGCATACAACAAGTGGCGGCACCTGCGGTAGTGATCCCTCCAGGCAGCGGCTTCTCACGCCTGCCTACACTCAAGGGGTCTTCTCGGATTTTGAGATTGAGGGAGCCTGACGTGCGTAAGGTGCTGATCGCGAATCGTGGGGAGATCGCGGTGCGGGTGGCGCGGGCGTGTCGGGATGTGGGGGTGGGTTCGGTGGCGGTGTATGCGGAGCCGGATCGTGATGCGGTGCATGTGCGGGTGGCGGATGAGGC
>NZ_DATNGK010000081.1:0-35384 GCF_035605935.1 Actinocrinis sp.
TAAGTCACCGGAGACCGTCGACGCGCTGTATCACGCGACGCAATGGATCCCCGAGTATCTCGACTTCGACGAGGCCCGCGCTCTGGCGCACAAGGCCATTTGGGCGCTCGGCGGCACGCCGGGACCCGAGGCCACTGCGGCGCTGACTCGCCTGCTGACAGACGAGGACGAGAGTCTGCACGAAGCCGCGGCGAAGCAACTGCGCCGCCGCGGCGAGTCGGTCGAGTAGTTGTCCTAGTCGGCTAGGCCGGGTCGCGTGGGTTGGTGGACGCCTCGGCCTCAGCGTCTGGAACGGCGGCCCCGGTGTCCAGAACGTGGCCCTTGTCCTCGGCGTCGGGAGTGTCGGCGGCGTCATCAGCGGTAGAGACGTCGTCGTCACCGGCGTCGGTGTCGGCTTCCGCTGCGCCATCTGCTTCGGGCTCTGGTTCTGCTCCGGGCTCGGGCTCAGGTTCGGCTTCGTCCATCTCGGGCTTGGGGCCCTGCTCGGACGGGACTAGCGGCATGGGCGCACCACGGTCGCGCCGGCGCTGGCGAAGCGCGGACGCGCTCGTTGCGAGGATGACTCCGCCGACGACCGCCAGCAGCACGATCAGCAGATTGCGGGTGTAATCCAGCGGCGTGACCGTCGGGTTGGCGTTGTGGCCCTTGCGCAGCACGTCGGGCAGGCCGACGATCAGCACCGAGCCACCGATCAGCAGGATCGCCGCCAGCGCTTGCCGGGTGCGCGGGCCGGCGAGGCGGACGGTCACCGCGCCGAGCAGGAACACGGTGGGCGCGATCACGGCGTCGTGCGCGAGGACACCACTGACCAGCCAGCGACCGACCGGGGCGTTCGCCGCGAACGGATGGCCGCGTAGCAGTGCCCTGAGCCCGATGCTCGCGACCCACACTCCGAAGGCCCCCAACGCGATGCGCGCCACGAGCAGCGGACTGATCGGGAGTGCGCCGAGCGCGGATCCTCGTTGTCTGATACGCATCTCAGAGTACCTCGATCCGCTGCACCCATTTGGTTTGCAGCACACCGGGGCGGCCCGGAGCGATGATCCGAGCCGGGTATCCGTGATCGACGCTGAGCGGCTGCCTACCGAGCCGCAGCGCGAGCAGCGTGAGCGGGTCGCGTGCGTATTCGCGCGGCATCGTGGTTGTCGCGTAGAAACCGGCCTTCTCGAAGGACACGATCCTGATATCGGCTCCGGGCCGCGCTCCGGCGCGATCCAGCAGGTCACGCAGCCGCACGCCGCTCCAGCTGCCGTTGACCGACCAGCCTTCCACGCACGAGATCGGCAGCACCGCCTCGTACTGCGGCAGCTGGCCGAGTTGGGCGAGCGTGAGCTGGAACGGGCGCGGGCCGTCGACCTCCAGCTGCCAGGTGGGATCGAAGGCGGTGGTCTGCACGCCGGCCTGCGCCGCTGTCCGGTTGATCGGGACACCTTGCGGTCCGACGGAAGGGTCGCGCGGCGCGAGCAGGTCCACGCCGCGCAGCCAGGTCACTGACTGGCCGATCGTGGTCAGGGTCACGACGCCGACTGCCGCGCCCGTCGCCGTGAGCAGCGAGCGGCGGCTGGCGGTACCGGGGCGCGGGGCGAGGAAACGTGGAGGGGCGGCATCGGTCGCTGGCGCCTTGGCTGATGGTTCGGCTGATTCGGGCGGCTCGGGTGATTCGAGGCCCGATTCGCCCGCTGGGTCGAGTGCGGGCTGAGTGATGGGCCGCCGGTAGCCGCGAGCGATGGCTGGCGCCTTGACGGCGATGTGCACGATCAACGCGCCGACCGTGATCCAAGCGACCTGATAGTGCGTCGGCACGAATGCGAATGCCCACGGGTACCACTGGATGACGTTCAGCAGTCCGGTCACCAGCTGGAAGATCGCGCCCGCAACCAGCACCAGGATCGACACTCGCTCCAGCGCATGCCGGATCGACGAGAGCGGAGGCCAGGCGAAGAGCCGTGGGTACACCGTCCACAGCTTCGCCAGCAGCAGCGGGATCGCCGCCAGACCGGATGTGACGTGCAAGCCCTGCGTGAACCGGTAGATCCATACCGGCCGATCGGGAATCCACGTCGGCGGGTGCCGCAGTTGCAACTCGTGGCTGATCAGCCCGGTGAGGAAGGCGGTCGTGAAAGCGATGCCGAGCGCGGTGCCGATCAGCGCCGCCGTGCGCTCGTCATGCAGGGAGCTGCGAAACGCGCCCTCTCGCAGCGGCCCGCGCCGCAGCCACCCCGGCGGCGTCGGGAACGTGAGTCTGGCCATGGCTCAATCGAAGCGGTGCACACCCCGCTTCCGCCAGGACCAGCGCCCTTACCGTCCGCTTACGACGCCATTACCGAACGATGACGTTGCCGACCGGCCGGAATAGTCCCGGTCGGGATCGACAGACCGCGCGCGACAGAGCCAGCCGGGTCACCGCGGTAGCGCGGCCGCGCGATCAACGAGCAGAGACCGTTCGGCGCGGTTTCGAGCCAGCGGCGCGGCGCGTTCGAGCTCCGCACGCGCCTCGTCGTATCGGCCAAGCCGGCTGAGCAGATCGGCGCGCACGGCAGGCAGCAGGTGGTAGTCCTTGAGCGCGTCATCCGCGGCCACCTCGTCCACGAGCGCGAGCCCGGCGGCCGGTCCGCGCGCCTGGGCGACGGCGACCGCACGGTTGAGCGCGACGACCGGCGTCGGCAGCAGCACGATCAGGGCATCGTAGAGTCCTGCGATGGTATTCCAGTCCGTGTCCAGCGCGGTGAGCGCTCGCGCGTGCGAGGCGGCGATCGCGGCTTGCAGCGCGTAAGGTCCCGGCGGCTCGCCCCGCGCCTTGGCCGCCGCGTCGGCCTTCGCTAAGGCCGAGAACCCACGGCGGATGAGCAACTGGTTCCATCGGCCGCGGTCCTGGTCGGCGAGTAGTACCACGCTGCCCTGCGCTGTGGCACGAGCCGCGACACGCGAAGCCTGAATCTCCAGCAGCGCGGTCAGTCCGTGCACCTCCGGCTCGGCGGGCATCAGTCCGGACAGCACGCGCGCCAGCCGCAGCGCGTCCTCACACAGTGCCGGGCGCATCCAGTCGTCGCCTGCCGTCGCCGAGTAGCCCTCGTTGAAGATGAGGTAGACGACCTCGAGCACTGAGCTCAGCCGCTCGGCCAGTTGCGCCCCGGTGGGAACCTCGAACGGCACCCGCTTCTGCGCCAGCAACCGCTTGGCCCGCACGATGCGCTGCGCGATCGTCGCCTCCGCAACGAGGTACGCCCGCGCGATGTCCGCCGTGCTCAGGCCGCCGAGCAGTCGCAGCGTCAGCGCCACGCGCGCCTGCGGAGCGAGTACCGGATGGCAGGCGGTGAACACCAGGCGCAGCAGATCGTCCTCGATCGCCTCCGCCTTCGGCTCCGGCCCTGGTTCGTCGGAGTCGAGGGTCCGGCCGACCAGCTCCAGTTTGCGAGCGTAGGTCTGGTCGCGGCGGATCAGATCGACGGCCCGGCGTTTGCCGACGGTCATCAGCCAGGCGCCGGGATTGCGCGGCACCCCCTCGTCGGGCCACTGCTCCAGCGCGGCGACCAACGCGTCCTGCGCCAGATCCTCCGCCAAGCCGATGTCGCCCAAAACGCGGGCCAGGCCCGCGATCAGCCGCGGCGCCTCGATACGCCACACGGCTTCCACCGCACGCCTGACCCGCTCGTCGGTTTGGTTCACGCCCCCATCTCACCGCCGCTGCGGCACGGGCGCAAAGCGCTGCACGGCCGCCGCGGGTGCCCGGTGGCTCAGCCCCTCTTACCCGTGCCTAAGACGGCTCCTCCACCGCGCGGATCTCGGTCGCGATCTCCCACTGGTCGCCGTGGATGATCAGGAATCGCTTGGCCCACTCCACCGCCTCCTCCTTCGAGCGGCACTGCATCAGCGCGTAGCCGCCGACGAACTCCTTGGCCTCGGTGAACGGGCCGTCGACCACGGTCAGCTTCCCGCCGGAAAGCTGCACCCGGGTCGACTGCTCAAGTGGCGCCAAGCCCGCGGTGTCCAGCAGCACACCGGCCTTGGTCATCTCCTCGATCAGCTTGCCCATCTCGGTCATCAGCTCCTCGCTGGGGCCGCTTTCGGGCACGCCGGCGGGGTCGATCTTGATCAGGGACATGTAACGCATGGTGGTTCCTTCCGTTCCGGTTCGCTCACACGCTGCAGGTTCCGGGCCCTTCGCCCTTTTCCATCTACGCGTCGATCGGGGGTGGCCGCACTTCGACATCGCCCGCGAAATTGTTTTCAAGATCTTTTTGCGGCTCCGATTCCCGCCCCGATCGCGTATGCTGGACCCGTGGCTTCGGTAGTGCTGACGCACCGATTTACCGGCCCCTGGTCCCGTCCGGGAACCGCAGGGGTCGCGCTTCGCCACGTCTTGGCCGCTTCAGGCCGCTAGCGACTTCCACCGAGGTTTTGAGCCGACGGACCAGGGGTTTCCCGCCCGAACCGTCCGCTCCGACCGACAGGAAGTCCCCTCGTGAACATCTCCCTTTCCGCTGAGCAGCTTGCCCGCGACCTGACGATCCGTGACCTCTCCGATCCGAATGAGGGGCCGCACGCGGTACAACTCGTCCTCGACCGCGCAGTACACGCCCTCGCCGATGCGTGGGGCTGTGAGGTTCGCTGGTGTAGCGGCGAACGCGTCGTGTCGATCACGGACAACTACGACGCTCTTGGCTACGACTCGAGCGATGTAACGCGCGACGCCCGCTATACGCGCTATGTCGATGAGCACCGGATGCTGCGTAGCCACTCAAGCGCCCTCATCCCAGCGGCATTGCGTGCGTTAGCCGTCAAGCCCGCCGATGACGTGCTCCTTGTCTGCCCTGGGATGGTCTACCGGCGCGATTCGATCGATCGACTGCACACGGGCACTCCGCATCAAGTGGATCTGTGGCGTATCAGGCGCGGCACGCCACTGCTTGGCGACGCGGACCTGCGTGAGATGGTCGAGCTGATTCTCAACGCTCTGCTTCCCGGAGCCGAGCATCGCCTCGAACCGCGCGTGCACCCGTACACGCGCAATGGTCAGCAGGCGGACGTACTCGTCAACGGCGAATGGATCGAGGTCGGGGAGGGCGGACTCGCGCATCCCGATGTGCTGGCTCGAGCCGGACTCGGCGACGGCTCGTACTCGGGTCTGGCGCTCGGCCCGGGACTCGACAGGCTGCTGATGCTCGTCAAAGGCATCCCGGACATCCGGCTGTTGCGCGCGACCGATCCGCGTATCGCCAGTCAGATGCTCGACCTGGAGCCGTACCGCGCGGTTTCCGCGATGCCCCCGATCCGCCGCGACCTGTCCGTCGCCGTGGACGAGGGCGACACGGCCGAGGATCTGGGCGACCGGATCCGTGACGCGCTCGGTGCTGACGCCGCGAAGGTCGAGTCGGTCCAGATCCTTTCGCGCACCGCGCTCGCCGCGCTGCCTCCGGCCGCCCGCGACCGATTGGGAGCGCGTGCGGATCAGGACAACGTGCTCGTCCGGGTCGTGCTGCGCGACCTGGAGCGCACCCTGACCGACCATGACGCGAACGTCCTGCGCGATCGGGTGTACGGCGCGGTGCATCGCGGCGCGGTGTATCAGTGGGCTGCGCAGCCAGTCGGTGACCAGCAAAGATAACGATCCGGTCACTCACTGCGTTCTCATGCTCGCCTCATGCCCTGGTCAAAGGGAGGCCGGAAAGTCGTCGCGACCATCGCTTCGACCCACCGGCCTCAAGGACGCTTGATGTTCTTCACCTACCTGACCAGGGAACTGCGCAGACGAGGGCGGCAGGCGTTCGTGATCGCGCTCGGCCTGGCCTTGGGCATCGGCCTGACGATCACGGTGACCGCCGCCTCAGCCGGCGTCAACGCGGCGCAGAAGACGGTGCTGCACTCGCTCTACGGGGTCGGCACCGACATGACCGTGACGAGCACCGCCGCCGCGGGCAGCGGAAGGCAGTCGTTCAACTTCCGCGGCCCCGACGCCGGCTCGACGACCGGCACCAAGTCCTCGACCACGACCTCGGACAACCTGACCCTCTCCCCCGGCACCTCCGCGATCACCTCGGCCACACTCACCAAGATCAAGAGCGTGTCCGGGGTGTCCGCGGCGGTCGGCTCGCTGGCGCTTAACGACTTCAACATCAGCACCACGGTTTCACAGCAGGTCACCCAGCAGCCGAGCACGAACTCCGGCGGCACCTTCGAGCGCGGCGGATCCGGCAGTTCGAGTGGCGGGCCGGCCTTCGGCGGACCGGCTTCCGGAGGCGGCTTCTTCAACTCCACCTCGGTCACCGGAGTGGACACCTCCAACCTCAGCGTCGGCCCGGTTTCCACCCTCACGCTCGCCTCCGGCCGGATGCTCACCGCCGCGGACGCGAAGTCATACGTCGCGGTGATCACCCAGTCGTACGCCTCCTCCAAGAGCCTCAAGCTCGGCGGCACGATCACCCTCGGCGGCAAGAGTTTCAAGATCATCGGCCTGGCCTCCGGATCAACGTCGAGCAACGTGTACATCCCGCTCGGCATCGCACAGGCGCTCTCCGGCCAGACCAGCGCGGTGACGACGGTGTATGTGAAGGCTGACAACTCGACCCAGATCGACGCGGTCGCGGCCGCGATCAAGAAAGTGGACTCCACGGCGACCGTGACCACCTCGGCCGACCTGGCCAAGTCGGTCACCGGCTCGATCTCCTCAGCGGCCTCGCTGGCGAACAACCTGGGCAAGTGGCTCTCGATCGCGGTGCTGATCGCGGCCTTCGCGGTGGCCGCGCTGTTCACCATGTCGGCAGTCGGGCGACGGGTGCGCGAGTTCGGCACGCTCAAGGCGCTGGGCTGGACCTCGCGCCGGGTGGTACGTCAGGTGATGGGTGAGGCGATCGTCACCGGCCTGATCGGCGGCGCGCTCGGCATCGGCCTCGGCTTCGCGGCCGCGTTCGCGATAGACCAGGTCGCGCCCAGCCTGACCGCGTCGACCGGCGGCATCACGACGCCGACCGGCAACGGGCTGCCTGGCGGCAGCGGAGCCGGCGGTGAGGGCGGTGGCGCAGGTGGCGGATTCCGCCAGGCCGCGTCGCAAGCGGTCACCGTGCACCTGTCCGCGCCGGTGGCGCTCAACGTACTGCTGCTCGCGGTGGCTCTGGCCGTGCTCGGCGGCCTGATCGCCGGCGGGTTCGGCGGCTGGCGCGCCTCCTCGCTGCGCCCGGCCGACGCCCTGCGCAAGGTCGCCTGACCCGGCCGCCCGATTCCACTCCAGAGAGAGACCTCGAGACGATGTATGAAATCAGCGGCCTAACAAAGCAGTACAAGCGCGGCAAGGAGACCGTGGACGCGCTGCGCGGCGTCGACGTGGTGATCCCGGACGGCGACATGCTCGCCATCCAGGGTCCGACCGGCCACGGCAAGTCCACCCTGCTTCAGCTGCTCGGCGGGCTGGACCGGCCCACCTCCGGCAGCCTGGTCTTCGACGGGCGAGACATGGCGAAGATGAACGAGATGCAGCTGACCAAGCTGCGCTCGGAGAACTTCGGCTACATCTTCCAGTCCTTCAACCTCATCCCGACGCTCACCGCCCAGGAGAACGTCGAGACCGCCCTGGTGCCGCTGAGGATCTCCGCGGCCGAACGCAGACAGCGCGCCGCCCGCGCCCTCGCGGAAGTCAGCCTCGACGACCGTGCCGGGCACCTGCAAGGAGAGCTGTCCGGCGGCCAGCAGCAACGCGTCGCCATCGCCCGCGCCCTGGTCAAGGAACCCAAGGTGATCATGGCGGACGAGCCGACCGGCAATCTGGACGAGGACACCCGCGACGAGATCTTCGCGCTGCTCGAGAAGCTGTGGCGGGAGCGCAACCTCACCGTGATCATGGTCACCCACGACTCCGCGATCGCCAACCGCGTCCCCCGGCTGGCCCTGATCAAGAACGGCAAGCTGACCATCAAACGCGACGCGCCGACCACCGTCACCTCCTGACCGGCGGCGGTCGCACGCGGCGGCCGGGATGGGTCCACACGGCCCGTCCCGGCCGCCGCATGGCTGAGCTTTGTGCGACCGCGCAGGTATTTGCCCACGTCACATCCTCCTCTCACGCCTTTCTCATGAGAGATTGCGAGGGTGGGGACAACCGAAGGCGCCACCGCCGAAGCAGACCATTAACCCGTCAAGCCACCTGGAGCGACATGTCCACGCACGAGCCGAGCAGCCGGATCCTGGTCGTGGACGACGAGCCCGCGGTGCGCGAGGCGCTGCGCGCGGGCCTGGAGTTCGAGGGGTACGAGGTCGCGGTGGCCGCAGACGGGCTCGGCGCGCTGGAGGCGGTCGCAAAACAGGTCCCGGATGCAATCGTGCTTGACGTGATGATGCCCCGGATGGACGGGCTCACGGTCCTGCGCCGGCTGCGATCGTTCAACACCGCGCTGCCCGTGCTGCTCCTCACCGCGCGTGACACAGTCGGCGACCGCGTTACCGGGCTGGACGTTGGCGCTGACGATTACCTCGCCAAGCCCTTCGATCTCGACGAGCTTTACGCGCGGCTGCGTGCGTTACTGCGTCGCGGCGCACTATTAGCCGAGGCGTCACAGCCGGCAGTCTCGGACATCGACGTGCTCACCTACGCCGACCTGCGTATGGACGTGTTGACCCGTGAGGTGACGCGCGGCGAGCGCGGCATCGAGCTGACCCGTACCGAATTCAATCTGCTGGAGATGTTCCTGCGCCACCCGCGCCAAGTTCTCGCCCGCGATCAGCTGCTTTCCTCCATCTGGGGCTTCGACTTCGGCCCGACGTCCAACTCGCTCGACGTATACGTGATGTACCTGCGCCGCAAGACGGAGTCGGGCGGCGAGCCACGGCTACTGCACACTGTGCGCGGTGTGGGCTACGTGCTGCGCGCCGACAGTACTGCCGCCGCCGGCGCGACCGCTGGCGCTCCGGATGGCAACCCGTGACTCACCGGCACGCGCGCGGTTTCTTCCGGAGCCTCTCGCTGCGCGGCCGCTTCGCCCTGCTCTCCGCGCTGGCGGTCTCGGTGGTCATCATCGTTGCCGCCCTAGCGTCCTACTTCCTCGTCTCCGAACAGCTCAACAACCAGGTCAACCAGAACCTGACCCGGATGCACGAGCCGAACTCCCGCGACTTGACCGGCACCACGGCGCAGAATCTGGCGCAGTTATGCAGTGTCGGCGGCTTCCTGCGGTTCCCGGGCAGCGCGGATCAGGGCCCGGGTTCGGGCTCAGGTCCGGACTCGGGCCCCGGCGTCCCGTTCAATCAGGAATTCGTCAGTGCGGACGGGCAGCACTGCGCCACCAACAGCCAGTTGCAGGTCGCGGTGTCCGACACGCAAAAGGCCGTGGCCGCCGGTACTTTGGAGTCGCTGCCGGGTCAGGGAGTCTTCTACGACACCTACACGACCACCGGCGAGCACGTCAGGGTCTACACCACGTACGTCGGCGACGGCATAGCGGTCTCGAGCATCGGCTCGCTGAGCATCGTCGACGCCTCCCTCAGCAAGCTCATCTTCTGGCTCGCGCTCGCCGCAGTCGGCGGGGTCGCCCTCGCCACCGTCGCAGGACTCGTAGTCGCGCGCTCCGCGGTCAAACCGGTGCGCATGCTGACCCGCGCGGTCGAGCACGTGGCCAAGACCGAGGACCTGTCGGTCAAGCTGCCAGTCAACGGAAAGGACGAGATCAACCGGCTCAGCGCGGCGTTCAACAAGATGACCAAGGCGCTGGCCACCTCCCGGGTCCGGCAACACCAGCTGATCGCCGACGCGGGGCACGAGTTGCGCACGCCACTCACCTCACTGCGAACCAACGTCGACCTCTTACTACGCAGCGAACGCACCGGCCGCGAACTGCCGCCCGGGCGCCGCGAGGCGATGCTGGCGAGCGTGGACCAGCAATTGCACGAGCTGTCCGGATTGGTCACGGATCTGCTCGAACTCTCCCGCGGCCAAGAGGGCGGCGCGCGGCGCACGATGCGCGTCGCGCTGCACGAGAGCGTCGGGCGAGCCATCGAGCGTGCGCGGCTGCGCGGTCCCGGCCTGCACTTCGACATCGAAGTCGAACCCTGGTTCGTTCAGGGCGACCCGACGGCGCTGGACCGCGCGGTGGTCAACCTGCTGGACAACGCGGTGAAGTTCTCCCCGGCCGGCGGCACGGTGCTGGTCCGGCTCAAGGGCGGCGAGTACGTCGTCGTCGATCAGGGCCCTGGCATCGACCCGGCCGACCTGCCGCATGTGTTCGAGCGGTTCTGGCGTTCTGACGGCGCCCGCTCGCTGCCCGGCTCGGGCCTCGGTCTCGCGATCGTCTCGCAGGTGGCCGAGGAGTCCGGGGGAAAGGTCAGCCTCCAGCCGGCGCCAGGCGGTGGCACCGTCGCACGCCTCCTGCTGCCTGGCGAGCCGGCGGCGTAAGCAGCACTTCCCAACCCGCCCTCCATGCGCCCTACACCGCACCTCGACTTAGCTCGCCACGGGTCATGCTGCTGCGCGTATGAGCCTCCTGCCATCTTGCCTGACAGAACGTCAGCCAGGACCATGTGCAGGTGGACGAACTCGGCGTTGCGGCAGAATCAGCGGGCTTAAACGATGCGGACCTTCCGGAGCTGTTCCAGCTCGCGGACCGCGCGTCCCTCGCCGGACAGCGCCGTACCATCCTGCTGACACGGGCTCAGCTCTCGCTCGCCGTGCTCTCAGCGCTCGCGGCCGGCTTTGGCGTCGGACACGGCACCGCCGCGAAAGTTCTCGAAATTTGCGCAGTAGTCTCCTTCGCGCTCTCGCTCGTGCCTGCCGTCCTTCTGCACAGTGGCTCGGCACAGCGGCTCTGGTACGACGGCCGGGCAGCAGCAGAGTCGGTCCGCAGCTTGGCGTGGAAGTACGCGATGCGTGTGCAGCCCTTCGACGACGATGCCACAGCCGACGCGGAGTTCACCACGCGCCTAGCAGCCATCCTCGCGCTGGTGCCTGAACTCGGGGACGAAGTCGAGTCCGAGTCGTACCTCGCCGAGGAGGCGATCACCCCGCCGCTCGTCGTCCTGCGCCAAGCCCGGCTTTCGGACCGGCGGCAGTGTTACGTACGGCGGCGGGTAGAGGCACAGATCGACTGGTACACGGAGAAGGCGAAGGGCGCACGTCAGGCGGCGATGGCTGCGGGAGCGTGCGCGGTCGCCTCGAACGCTTTGGGTGTAGCGCTGGGCATCGCTCGGGTTGTCTGGGACCTGGAAGTGGATCTTCTCGGCTTCTTCGCGGCCTTAGTCGCGGCGCTCGCCGCGTACGGCCAGCTGCGCCAGTACTGGCCGCTCGCCGCGGCGTACCGGCTGACCGCGGCGGAGCTGCGCCAGGTCCTCGCCATGGCGGCAGAGACCGGTGAGAGCGAGAGCGACTGGAGTGACTACTGTGCGTCCGCGGAGGCGGCCGTGAGCCGCGAACATACGATGTGGCAAGCGAGGCGCTAAAGTGCGGGGCAATATCATTGCGCCAATTCAGGCCGCACTCAAGCGGTACTTCGGCCATCGAATCGGACAATACGATTGATCAGACGAGTGGATGATCAATGATTCAAGCTGGTAACGCTCGCAACTCAATTTGACCTGTCAAGCGTTTGTGCCGCTACCATGAGGTTGACAGAACTGCGAACCGGACACAAGGGAAGCGCACCGTCGCAGTACTGGCCTGACCTGCGTTCGACAGGTCTGTCTGGCACTAGACGGATTGGTGATACCTCATGGACACGGCGACGGATTCTCGCTCCCTGGTTTCCGCGGTGCGCAACGTGCAGCGGGTCCCGCTCGGCGAGCTCGCCGACCACGCTGGCGAGACCCGGGCTAAGCGATCTGAGGGCGAGTTCAACTCGTCGATCTAAGCGAACCCCCTCGAGATCGCACCGGCCAGGTGCGGTATGACGCAGGTCTTGCCATTTCGCCAGTTTGTGCTGAAGGTGCACAGCCGGTGCGATCTCGCGTGTGATCACTGCTACATCTACGAGCACGCCGACCAGTCCTGGCGCAGTCGCCCAAAGGTGATCTCCGAGCAGACGGTGAGTCGCGTCGCTCGACGCATCGCGCAGCACGCTGCCGAACATCAGCTGCCTGTCGTCCATGTCGTGTTACACGGCGGCGAACCTCTTCTCCTCGGCGTCCAGCGCACTCGTTCAGCGCTCCAGACCTTGCGCGCGCAGATCGAACCGGTAACCAGATTAGATCTGCGTATTCACACCAATGGAGTACTGCTCGATAACGAATTCTGCGCGTTGTTCCGTGAATTCGACGTCAAGGTCGGCGTTTCCCTCGACGGCGACCGCGATTCGAATGACCGGCACCGCCGTTTCGCGAATGGCCGGTCCAGCCACCCTCAGGTAATGCGGACGCTCGAACTGCTACGCCAACCCGAATTCGCACACCTGTACGCCGGAATTCTCTGCACCATCGACGTAGCTAACGACCCCATCGCGGTATACAACGCACTGGCCGAGCAGCGTCCTGGGCGGGTGGATCTGCTGCTCCCCCACGCGACCTGGGACAGCCCGCCCACTCGGACCGGCGCCTCGCCCACCGAATACGCCGACTGGCTCACCGCGATCTACGACCGCTGGACCGCGGACGGGCGCCCGTTCGGGATCCGCACCTTCGACTCGATCCTCGCCGCACTGCGCGGCGAACCCAGCCAGACCGAATCGCTCGGCCTCACCCCGACCGACCTGCTGGTGATCGAGACCGACGGAACGATGGAGCAGGCTGATTCGCTCAAGACCGCCTACGACGGCGCCGCGGCGACAGGCTTCGACGTGGTTCGGCACAGCTTCGACGACGCGGCGCGGCACGAGGGGATCGAAGCGCGCCAGCAAGGCTTGGACGGTCTGTGCGGCGCCTGCCGGCAGTGCCCAGTCGTCGATGTCTGCGGCGGCGGTTTGTATGCGCACCGATTCCGTACCGGCAACGGCTTCGCGAACCCATCAGTATATTGCGAAGACCTCAAGGCGACGATCGTCCACATCCAGGCTCATCGGCCCGCGACGCAGACCGGCGCCGTACACACGGTGGCAGCGCAGGAGTTCGACTCCCTGGCATCCGGTTACGGAAGCGCCGAAGCCCTCGTCCGGCTCGCTGAGGCACAGGACTCCATCCGCCGCGCGCTGATCGCAGCACTGATCGGCTCAGCCCGCTCAGGCACCGAACTCGCCACTGCCGGCAATCTGCTCGTGCGTCTCGACGCGGAGAGCCCCGAGGCCCTTGAAACGGTGCTTGCGGACCCGAGCGTCCGGAGTTGGGCGACCGGCTGCGCCGATGCTTTGGGGCGCGGTGTCGCGGACCCGATCGGCATCGAATACCTGAGCAACGTGGCCATCGCCGCGGCCGCCCGCGCGGGCGCGGCTGCACAGTTGGCCGTGCCAGTCGTCGCGGGAACCGTGCACCTGCCCACTCTCGGATACGCCGAAGTCGGCGGGCGCGGCGATGCGGTCGTGACCGTCGAGGGTTCCGAGATCCGCATCGCGCGGGACGGTCACGCGCTCGGATTCGATCTCGAAGCCGAGACGCCGGATCCCGCCTGGCATCCGGTACAACGCGTCAGCCCGGCTCCAGGCCTGCGCGTGTCGCTGAACGCTGAGGACCGCGACGCGAAACTGATCCGGGACGCGCTGCCCGAGGCCGCAGACCTGCTCGGGCGCTTCCTCCCGGACTATCTCCCCGGTCTGCGCGCCGCTTTCAAGACGATCACGACACGCGTAACAGAACCCTGTGACACGGTGGGCGCCGTCGCCGTCACGCCCACCAACGACCCGACCGAACTCGCGATCGGCCTGCTGCGCGGTTTCCAGCGAGCCAAGCTGCACGCACTCTTCGACCTCTTCGATCTCGTCGATCCGGCCCACACCGCGGCAGACCGCAAGCCCGTCGAAGACCTCATGTACGAGGCCTACGAAAGTCTCGCCATCAGCGAACTGCGCCGCGCGCGACAGCAACCGCTCGGCGAAAACCCCGCCGCAGCGATCGAGCAGCTTCACCGTCGCCGCGAACTGACCGATCTCGGCCGGCGTTTCGTCGCCGGGATGGCTCGCACCGCCGAGTCCTGGTCAACGTCCGCACCGCGAGCAGCGCGGTGACCGCCGGCGCGGACCGCCGGACTCTAGCCGAACAGTTCGAAGCCCTCGGGCTCGCGGCCGGAGACATCGTGCTCGTACAAGCTTCGATGCGGCAGGTCGCTCCGCGATCCGCGCGTGCGGCAACCGTGGTCGAGGCCCTGCTCGACGTGCTCGGCCCGGCCGGGACGATCATCGTGCCGACATACACGTCATGGAACTCGACCTCCTCTCGCGCACACAGGGAGGCGGTCGCCGAGCTGACACCGCAGGAGGCCGATGCTTATCGGCTCAGCCTGCCCGCATTCGACCCCTGCGTCACCGCCTCGAGCGGAATGGGCGCGCTGGCTGAGACGATCCGCACCCTGCCCGGCGCTCATCGCAGCACCCATCCGCAGACCTCGTTCGCCGCCGTCGGCCGACACGCCGATTCGCTTACCGCCATCCATGATCTGGCGTGCCATCTCGGGGAACGGTCACCGCTCGGCGCCCTGTACGCGGCCGACGCGCTGGTGCTGCTGCTCGGCGTCGGCTACGACGTCTGCACCGCGTTCCATCTTGCCGAGTACCGCTACGCCCCGCGCGTACCGCGACCTTACGAATGCCGCATCGCCGGGCTGCCCGGGGACGGTTGGACGACGTTCGACGATATCGAACTCGACGACAGCGAATTCGGATTGATCGGCAAGGAATTCGAGACCGCGGGCGGCCCGGTGCGCACCGGGCGCACCGGCGAAACCGACTCGCTGCTTTTCCCGCTGCGCGCCGCCGTCGACTTCGCCGAAAACTGGATGCGCCGGTTCGCCGCCTAGAGCGCGTTTGGAAAGTATCGCCGGGGCCGCGACGCCTGCCAAACGCGCCCTATTCGCCACCCGCCGCAAGCTCCACGAGGTTTCACCGCCGTCCCCCTTGGACACCAGAGTTCTTATAAGGGGCCGCCGGAGCCATCCGGTCCGGGGAGGGGAGGCTGGTCGTGCCGTCGGAGGGCGGAGCCGAACCGTCACCGCTGTACTTCTTCCTCAGCTACGCCCACAGCAGCGGGGTCGGACCGCAGGACCGCTTCGAGCGCGACTCGCTGGTACACCGCTTCGAGGAAGATCTGAGCAGGGCGGTGCTCGAACGCGCCCAGCATCCGCGCGCGATCGTGCCCGGACGCTCCGACGCGCACATCCCGGTCGGCGGATTATGGCGTAACCGCCTGGCCATCGCGCTGGCCACGTGCCGATCCTTCGTGGCGCTGTACTGCGCCGAATACTTCGACAGCCAGGACTGCGGGATGGAATGGAGTGCGTTCGCGGACCGGATCCACCGCGATCATGTGCTCTACAACGTGCACCGCGAGGCGTTCATCCCGGTCCTGTGGCTACCGGTGCGCACCGAGTCCATGCCGGCGGCGCTGAAGGACGTGCAGTATCTGCACCCTCACCTCGGGCCCGAATACCACGAGCACGGTCTTCGATATCTGATGACCCACCGGGAGCTGCGGGAGAAGTACAGCCGCGCGGTCGATTTCTTCGCCGAGCGGGTGACGGCGGTCGCGGAGACCGACGCGCCCTCCCCGACCGTCCCGCCGCCGATGTATCAGGACTTACGCAACGCCTTCGCTGTCCAAGGTCCGATCGACAACACGGATCGGCCGAGGCTGCGCATCGTCGTCGCCGCACCGCGTCGCAGCCGGCTGCCGCGCGGCTGCGATCCGGAAGCGTACGGCGCCGAGGCGTTCCATTGGCGCCCTTTCCTGCCCGACTACGAAGGCGAAGTCGCGCAGACCGCCAAGCGGCTGGCCGAATCATTGCACTTTCACGCCTTCATCGAGAGCGCCGAACGCTCTCGCGAGCTGATGCCCACCGCCGACCCAACCGCGCCTACCATCCTGCTGGTCGATCCCTGGGCCGTTCAGATTCCAGACCTCGCACAGCGGCTCAACGCCTTCGACCGGCGCACTGCGGACAAGGGCTGGATACGCCTGGTCATCCCGTGGAACCGCAACAACCGGCACTCCGCCGCGCACGAGGTGGATCTCGAAAGCGGCTTAGAGCGCACCCTCTCACGCACCGTGACACGCTGCCGCTGGGAGACCTCGCGCGCCGTCGACGGCCTCGAATCGATCGACGACCTGATCACTGACCTGCCGGCCGCGATATGGGCCGCCGAGCGCAACTATGTGAACCTGGCGAAGACCTACCCGCCCATCAGCCCCGGCTCCAGCTCGCCGCGAAAACGGCTGCGCCTGCGCGCACCCGGCCTCGGCTCCGGCGGGCTGCGCCCGGCGGGCTATCAGGACAACCAGGACGACGAACCGCCAGAAGCACGGGAGGACCGTCCATGACAGGCCCGCGTGACGGGAAGATCGTCACCTTCTACTCGTACAAGGGCGGTACCGGTCGCACCATGGCGCTGGCGAACGCCGCCTGGATCCTGGCCAGCGCCGGCAAGCGGGTCCTCGCCGTGGACTGGGACCTGGAGTCCCCGGGCCTGCACCGCTTCTTCCACCCCTTCCTCGACCTGTCCGCGGTCGCCGACACCCCCGGCGTCATCGACATGATCCGGCAGTACCGGTTCGCCACCACGGTGGAGAAGCCCGGGCGGCCGCTGGACTGGCACCGCGAGTACGCGCGGGTCGGGGAGAACACCGTGTCGCTGGAGTGGGAGTTCCCGCACGGCGGCGTGCTGCACTTCATGTCGGCGGGCAGCCAGAATCAGGACTATTCCGCGACGCTGGCCGGAATCGACTGGGACGAGTTCTACGAGAAGCGCGGCGGCGGCGAGTTCTTCGACGCCATGCGCGACGAGATGACCGGCAATTACGACTACACGCTGATCGACAGCAGAACGGGCCTAAGCGACGTCGCCGAGATCTGCACCCTGCACTTCCCGCACATCCTGGTTACCTGCTTCACGCTGAGCGAGCAAGGCATCGAAGGCTCGGCCACCGTGGCGCAGCACATTGACACACAGTACGCCTCACGTGGTATCAGGATCCTTCCGGTGCCGACGCGGATCGATGAGGGCGAGAAGGAGAAGGCCGACGCGGGCCGTGCGCTCGCCCGCAACCGGTTCGTCTCGATGCCGCGCGGAATGAACGACGCCGAACGCACCCAGTACTGGGGTTCGGTGGAGGTGCCATACCGGCCGTTCTACGCATACGAGGAGACGCTGGCCACCTTCGGCGACCGGCCCGGCCTGCAGAACTCGCTGCTCTCCACCTTCGAGCGCCTGGTGGGGTACATCACCGAAGGCGAGGTCACCTCCTCCGAACCGGTGCCGGAGCCGGAGCGGCAGCGGGTCCTGGCCGCCTTCACCCGCCGCCGCCCGCCGCACCCCGGCGACATCGTGCTCAGCTACGTGCCCGAGGACCGGATGTGGGCCGAGTGGGTATCGGCGCTGCTGGAGCGGGCCGGGATGCAGACCGTGCAGTTCGACGCGGACAGTCTCGCGCAGTCGCCGGCCACGATGGCCGCGCTCTCCCGCAACCGGACCCTGGCCATCGTTTCCGAGTCGTATCTCAGCTCCCGCAACGCGATGGCGTTCGTGCGCGCGGTGGCCGACACCGATCCATCGCGCAGTCGCGGCCAGTTGATAGCGCTCAATGTGGCCGAGGTGCGTTCGGCGGAACCGTTCACCGGGCGTCCGGCCCTGGAACTCGGCGGGCTGTCCGCGGCCGCCGCCACCGAGGCCGTGCTGCGTGCCTTCGATCTGCCCGCGCCGACCGGGGTCGCCGATCCGACGCGCCCGGCTCCGCGTTTTCCCGGTGCCGCGCCGCTGATCTGGAATGTGGGACCGCGCAACGCCACCTTCACCGGCCGCAATCCGGTGTTGGAGCATCTGCGCAGCCAGTTGGCGTCCAAGAGCGTCTCGGTCGTGCTGCCCGTCGCGCTGCACGGACTCGGCGGCGTCGGCAAGACCCAGGTAGCACTCGAATATACACACCGGTTCAAAGCCGACTACGACCTGATCTGGTGGCTCGACGCCGAACAGCCGGGCCTGATCAACCAGTCCCTCGCGGAACTGGCCCGCAGGCTCGGCATCCGCGTCGGGGAGAGCGAGGCGGAGGCGGCCCGAGAGGCCCTGGACCGGCTGCGCATCGGCGGTTCGCCGTATCAGCGCTGGCTGCTGGTGTTCGACAACGCGGACGACCCGAACGACCTGAGGCCCTACCTGCCCGCGGGTTCCGGGCACACGCTGATCACCAGCCGCAACCAGTCTTGGACACAGGTGGCGGAGCCGCTCGAGATCGACGTGTTCGCCCGTGAGGAGTCGGTCGCGCACCTGTCGCGCCGTATACCCTCGCTCAGCGTCGCCGACGCCGACCGGGTCGCCGAGGTGCTCGGCGACCTGCCGCTCGCGGTCGAGGTCGCCTCCGCGTGGCTGTCGGAGACCGGAACCTCGGTCGAGGACTACCTGGACTCGCTGGAGCAGGAGAGCACCAGGATCCTGTCGCTCGGCCAGCCGGCGGGATATCCGCGTAATCTCGAGGCGACCTGGAAGATCTCGCTCGACCGGCTCGCCGAGCGTTCCAAGGCGGGTCAGCGGCTGCTGTACATGTGCGCCTTCCTCGCGCCGAACATCTCGCTGGACCTGATCTACGGTCAGCAGACTGTTGACGCGCTGGTGCCGTTGGACGGGTCGCTGCGTGTGCCGATGATGCTCGGGCGGGTCACCCAGGAGGTCAACCGGCTGGCATTGGCCCGCATCGACGCGCAGAAGAACGAGCTACAGATCCACCGGCTAATGCAGGCCTATCTGAAAAACCAGCTCGAGCCGGCGGAGCGCAACGACACTGTCCACCTGGTACACCGCATTCTCGCGGCGGCGCGGCCGCCCCGAGGCGACACCGACGACCCGAAGAACTGGGAGCAGTACGCGCTGATCTGGCCGCACCTGACCCCGTCTGAAGCAGTGGCCTGCGACGAGGAGCCGGTGCGTCAGCTGCTGATCGACTGGGTGCGCTACCAGTGGAAGAGCGGCGCGTTCGACAGCGCGCTGGAACTAGCGCAGACCTTGGACACCGCGTGGTCGGCCGCGCTCGCCGGACAGACCACCCAGGCGCCCGGCGACGAGGCGCAGGACCTGTTGCGCCGTCAGTTGCTGCACCTGCGCTTCCACATCGGCAACATCTATCGCTCGCAGGGCAAGTTCCAGCAGGCCCGCGAGATGAATCAGTCGGTGCGCGCGGAGCAGGAGGCCGCGCTGCCGCCCAACGATCTGCACACCCTGATGACCGCCGGCGGCCTGGCCGCCGACCTGCGCGGCCTCGGCCAGTTCGCGGAAGCGCTGCGCATGGACGAGGACACCTACAACAGCCTCAAGGAGATCTTCGGCGAGGACCACGAGCGCACCCTGTCCGCGGCGAACAACCTCGCCGTCTCCTGCCGCCTGGTCGGCGACAACGTGCGCGCCCGAGACCTGGACCGCGACACGCTGCGCCGCCGCCGCACGGTGCTCGGGCCCAAGCACCCGTACACCCTCTTCTCCGTCACCGCGCTGGCCCGCGACCTGCGCGAGCTCGGCGAGTACGACGAGTCCATCAGCCTGCTCGAATCGGCCTACGAGGACTACCGCGCGGAGTTGGACGAAAGCTTCCAGGAGACTCTGCGCACGGCCACCTCGCTGGCGATCTCGCTGCGCGAGGCGGGTCAGCATCCGAAGGCGCGTGAGCTGACCGAGCAGACGCTCGCCCTCTACGCGAAAGAGTTCGACACCGAGACCCCGGACGCGCTCGCCTGCAAGATCAACCTTGCGGCGGATCAAGCGGCGACGGGCAACGCCGTGGCCGCGGCACAGACGACCGCCGAGACGCTCGTCGCGTATGAAGCCCGATTGGGCGTCGAGCACCCGTACTCGCACGTGTGCCGTAACAACATGGCGGTCTACCTGCTGCGCGCCGGGCGGGTGCAGGACGCCGAGGACACGATCCGGCACGCCCACACCGGTTTCCTGTCACGGTTCGTCAAGGACCACCCCTACGTGCTGTCCGCCGCGGTTAATCTGGCCAACTGCCTTGTCGCGCGCGGGGAGTTCGCCGAGGCGGCGCGGCTGGATCAGGAGACGTATGAGGGCTTCGTCAACCGGCTCGGCGAGATCCACCCGGACACGATGGCGACCGGCCTGAACCTCTCGCTGGACCTGGACGCAGTCGGTCAGAGCGCCCGGGCGCGGTCGATGCGTGAACAACTGCTGCCCGCCTTGGCCGCGAAGCTGGGCGACGACCACCCGACCGTGGTGACCGCGCGGCGGCGCGAGCGTACCGACCGGGAGCTCGAGCCACAGCCGACCTGACCGGTGTTCAGGCTGACCGGGGACGCGGCGGCCGCCGTCAGGCGACGAGCCGGCCTGTCGAGTCCTCGGCCAGCCAGTTCAGCACCCTGGGCAGCACCTTCATCGCGCCGAAGTGCGCTGAGTCCTTGTCCAGGACCAGTTCGGCGCCGGCGATGCGCTGGGCGAGCCAGCGGCTGTGCGCGACCGGCGAGAAGATGTCGAGTTCGCCGTGCCAGAGCAGCACCGGGCGCTCGATCGCCGTCACCTCGAAACCCCAGGGCCGCACGAACGAATAGGCGTCGTCGATCCAACCGGTGTCCGAGTCCTTCAACGCCTCGATGAAGTTGTCCAGCAGCATGCTGCGAATGCTGTAGTCGGCGACGACCCGGCGATCGGCGATCGGCAGGTCGGCGGGATCGAACGGAAGTTCCGCGAGCGGATCGCGCCGGATGCGGTCGGCGTAGGCGCTGATCCGCGCGGCCAGTACTTCGTAGCCGGCCTCGGCGCTGCGGTACTCGTCGATGTTGGACTGGGTCATCCCGGCGTACCAGTCCAGTCCTTCGGCGTCCCAAGGCGCCAACGCCACCAGCACGGCTACTCGGGTGACCCGTTTCGGCAGCAGCGCGGCGCAGGCCAAGGCGTGCGGCGCGCCGCCGGACCGGCCCACCACCGCGAATCGATCCAGTCCGAGGTGATCGGCGATGGCCGCGACGTCCTCGGCTGCGTGCGCAACCGTGCGGCCGGGCAGCGGATCGGAGCCGCCATACCCCGGCCGGTCGTGGCAGATGAGCCGGATGCCGAGCCGATAGAGCACGGCGTGCCGAGGATGCGGCCCGACCCGGCTGCCCGGCGTGCCGTGAAACAGGAACACCGGCTCGCCGTCCGGTGCACCCCAGCTTTCGTACATCAGAGTGCGACCGTCAGCAGCCTGAACCATCGACCTCACAGGCGCCCCTCCTGTGTCGTGCCGAACATGCAATGAGGGCTCCGCTATCAGAGCCCGGTTATCATCTTCCCCGCGGCCGGTGCCGGTTAACGGCGCGTTTCGGGCGGGCGACGGCGAGAGCACGACACCGGACGGCGCCCGCGCAACCGCCGGATTCGCCAGGCTGGTTTCAGCCCGGTTGCCGGACCGCGCGATATTCGCATGAGACTATGGCGCCACCAGCCAGGTCTCCATCTCAACCCAATTTCGGACGGACGGCATGAGCACGCGCATCGCGTTCATCGACGCGTTGAACGCGAAAGGACGCTGCGAAGTCGCCTCGACGCGGATCGCCGCGAATGAGCCGGGCTATGACCCGCTGGCCGTGCTGCCCGGCGACGACTGGGAGCCGCTGACTCCCGCTGACGTGGCGGGGCTGCGGCCGGGTGACGACACTCCGGACAGCGCGGTGCACGAGGTGATTCGCTTGCCGCTGCGGCCGGGGGAAATTGACCAGATCCGGGCGCACAGCGTCGAGTTCGATCTCGACGACCCTGGTCGGCCCAGCCCATTCGATCCGTTCGGCGGCCGGCATCCGAGCATCTTCCTCGGCCATACCGACAGCCCGGCCGGACAGCGCACCACGACCGTTGACCAGCGCGTCAACCGGCGCACCGGAATCCACCTCGACAACTGGGACAAGCTGCCGCTGGCGCAGCGGGATCGCAGCCGCCGGCGCCTGGCGCTTAATCTCGGCCCCGGCGATCGGTACGTGCTGCTTGCGACGCTGGACATCCGCGACCTGTGCGCGCAGCAGGCACTCGACGCTCCGTTCCCACGCACCGGGGACGTTCGCGAGTTTATGCGGCGCGGCGGAGACCTGCGCTGTGTGCGGATCCGATTCGAGCCCGGCGAGGGCTACATCGCGCCCACGGAGCTGGTTCCGCATGACGGCTCGACGCTCGGCATCGAGCAGTCGTCGCGCATCGCGTTCTGGCTCGGAGACTGGCCGACCGGCCTCTTTCCGGCCGCGGTCTCCTGACGTTCAGTTCAGTTCAGTTCAGTTCAGCGTCCCGTCCAGCCGCAGGTCCAGTGCCGTGTGGCGGCGACCGGACCCGGCCGTGCGCACCGCCTGCGCGAGGGCACGCTCCGAGCCGACCAGGACCACGAGTTTCTTGGCGCGGGTGACCGCGGTGTAGAGCAGGTTGCGTTGGAGCATCGTCCACGCGCTGGTGGTCACCGGAATCACCACGGCCGGGTATTCAGAGCCCTGCGACCGGTGCACGGTGACCGCGTATGCGTGCTGGAGTTCATCGAGCTCGGCGAAGTCGTACGCGATCAGCTCGTCCTCATCGGTGCGCACCGTCAGCTTCTGGTCGTCCGGTTCGATGCCCGTCACGATCCCGCCGGTGCCGTTGAAGACCCCGTTCGCACCTTTGTCGTAGTTATTCCTGATCTGCGTCACCTTGTCGCCGACCCGGTAGACCCGGCCGCCGAAGCGCCGCTCGGGAGCGCCGTCGCGGTGCGGGGTGAGCGCCTGCTGAAGCAGCACATTGAGGTTCCCCGCTCCGGCCGGTCCGCGATGCATGGGAGCGAGCACCTGCACATCACGCCGCGGGTCGAAGCCGAAGCGGCGCGGCACCCGGCTGACCGCGAGGTCGACCACCAGGTCGGCGGCCTTCTCCGAGTCGTCCTCGGCGAAGAGGTGGAAGTCGGGGTACTCGCGCAGACGCAGCGGCTTTCCGGCGTTGATCCGGTGCGCGTTGACGACGACGCCGGACTGCTGCGCCTGCCGGAACACCTGCGTCAGCCGGACCCGCGGGATCGGCTCGGCGTCGAGCAGGTCCCGCAGCACCTCGCCCGCTCCGACGCTCGGCAGCTGGTCCACATCGCCGACCAGCAGCAGGTGCGTGCCGGGCGCTATCGCCTTGGCGAGCTTGTTCGCGAGCAGGACGTCGAGCATCGACGCTTCGTCGACGACCACGAGATCTGCTTCGAGCGGCCGGTCCTTGTCGTAGGCCGCGTCGCCGCCCGGCTTGAGTTCAAGCAGCCGGTGCACGGTCGCGGCCTCGGCGCCGGTCAGCTCCGCCAGCCGTTTGGCGGCGCGGCCGGTCGGCGCGGCGAGCACCACCTTGGCCCGCTTCGCGCGGGCGAGTTCCACGATGGAGCGGACGGTGAAGGACTTGCCGCAGCCGGGGCCTCCGGTGAGCACCGCGAGTCGGCTGGTGAGCGCGAGCCGCACCGCCTGCTCCTGCTCTGGCGCCAGCGCGTTGCCGGTGCGCGCCCGCAGCCAAGTCAGGGCTTTGTCCCAGTCGATCTGCTGGAATTGGGCGAGCTTGTCCTCGCCGGCGTTCTTCAGCCGCAGCAGCTGCGCGGCGAGCGCTACCTCGGCGCGGTGGAACGGCACGAGGTAGATCGCCTCGGTGTCCGCCCACTCCCCCGGCAGCGTTTCGCGCACCGCCCCCTCCGCCGCGATCAGCTGTTCGAGGCAGGAATCGCAGAGCGCTGCGTCCACGGTGAGGATCTTGACGGCCGCCTCGATCAGCTTCTCCCGCGGCAGGAAGCAGTTTCCGGCATCAGAAGCCTGTGACAGCGTGTACTGCAGCCCGGCTTTCACCCGCTCCGGAGAGTCGTGCGGGATGCCGACCGCCTTCGCGATGGCGTCCGCGGTCTTGAAGCCGATGCCCCACACGTCCGCGGCCAGCTTGTAGGGCTCTGCCTTGACCACCTCGATGGCCGTGTCGCCGTATTCCTTGTAGATGCGCACCGCGATCGAGGTGGTGACGCCGACCGACTGCAGGAAGACCATCACCTCCTTGATGGCCTTCTGCTCGATCCAGGCGTCCGCGATCAGCTTTGTGCGCTTCGGGCCGAGCGTCGGCACCTCGACCAGCCGTTGCGCATCAGTCTCGATGATGGTGAGCGTGTCGGTGCCGAAGTGTTCGACGATGCGCTCGGCGAGCTTGGGCCCGATGCCCTTGATCAGGCCGGAGCCGAGGTAGCGCTGAATGCCCTGTATGGTCGCGGGCAGGACGGTTGTGTAATTCTCGACCTGAAACTGCCGGCCGTATTGCGCGTGCGAGCCCCAACGACCGCGCATGCGCAGCGATTCGCCGGGTTGCGCGCCGAGCAACGCGCCGACGACGGTCAGCAGATCGGCAGAGCCGCGGCCAGTGTCGACGCGGGCAACGGTGTAGCCGGTCTCCTCGTTGGCATAGGTGATGCGTTCGAGGACGCCTTCGAGCACGGCCAGGTGGAAGTTCGGGCCTTCCCCCTCCGTTTCAGCATCCCTCGCCTCTTTAGCCGCCGCCATGACCGCAGCTTATCGGGCGGATGCGACAGCCCGGCCCGGAACTTGCGGGTTCCGGGCCGGTCTGTGGACAACTCGTGGACGCGCCGGTCAGGCCGTGCTCGTGCTGGTCGCGGAGGTGAGGTCGTACACGGTCACGCCGCCCACCGTCTGCGCGGTGAAGTGCGACTTGACCCAGCTCGCGATCTGCGCGGCGCTGGAGCTTGAGCCGCCGGTCGAGCCGGAGATGTAGTAGTGGATCTTCCCTTGCTGCACGTACTGCTCGAACTGGGCCAGGGTCGGGGTCGGGTCGGTGCCGTTGAACCCGCCGATGGCCATCACCGGATCGCCGCTGGCCAGCTGATAGCTCGCCGCGTTGTTCGAGCCGATGGTGGCGGCGGCCCAGGTGTACTTGCCCGCGTTCGCCTGAAGCAGTTGGGTGAGCGCCGAACTGACGGTCGATCCGTTCAGCAGGCCGCCCATGCCGCCCGCCGAGCCACCGCCGAAGCCGCCTTGGGATGTGCCGCCTTGGGATGTGCCGCCTTGTGTCGTGCTGCCTTGCCCAAACGGCGAACCCTGACTCTGCGTCTGGCTCTGCCCTTGACCGCCGCGCAATCCGCCGAAGTTGCCGCCGCCTGGCCCGCCGAACCCGCCTCGGCCCGCGCCGCCAGGTCCGCCGAATCCGCCCGCCGACGCGGGACCGGCGCTCGGGATCGCTCCGGTGTGCGCGGTGTTGACCGTGTCCAGCGTGTACACCGCCGGTCCGAGCAGGAGCGCCACCAGCCCGGCGACTGCGGCCCACCGCACCACGGTCTTCGGTGCCCGCGCCGCCAGCGCGACGATCCCGGCCGAGGCCAGACCGCCGATCAGCACGACGTATCGCAGCCAGGGCAGGTATTCAGGTGTCCGGTTCAGCAGGACAAACGCCCACACCGCGCCGACCGCGATCGCGGCCCCGAGCGCCACCGCCGCCTTGTCGTTCGCCCGCCGCCGCCACAGCATCATCGCGCCGATGCCGACGACCGCGCCGATCGCAGGAGCGAGCGCAACCGTGTAGTACGGATGGAAGATCCCTGCCATGTAAGAGAACACCGCGCCGGTCAGCACCAGCCAGCCGCCCCACAGCAGCAGCGCCGCGCGCTCCGGGTCCGTGCGCCGTGCGCGGCGCGTCGCCCATAGCCCGAAGCCGAGCAGCAGCAGCGCGGTCGGCAGCAACCAGGAGATCTGCGAGCCGACCTCGGAGCCGAACATCCTGGTCCAGCCGGTCGCGCCCCAGCCGCCGCCACCGCCGCCCACCGAGCCGGTCTCGTCGCCGGTGAGCCGGCCGAAGCCGTTGTAGCCGAAGGTGAGGGAGAGGAAGTCATTGTCCTGCGATCCGCCGATGTACGGCCGGTCAGCCGCCGGAATCAGCTCGACGACGGCGACCCACCAGCCGCCCGCGACCACCATGGCCAGCGTCGCGACGCCGATCTGCCGGACCCGGCGCCACAGCGTCGTCGGCGCGGCGACCAAATAGACCAGCGCGAACGCGGGCAGCACGAGGAACGCTTGCAGCGTCTTGGTCAAGAACGCGAAGCCGATGCACGCACCGGCCAGCGCGAGCCATCGAGTCTGCGCACGCGTTGACTCGACGCTCGTCACGGCGCGCACCACGCCGTACGCCCCAAGGGTCATCAGCAGCACGAGCAGCGCGTCTGGGTTGTTGAACCGGAACATCAGCGCGGCGACCGGCGTGAGGGCCAGCACCGCGCCGGCGATGAGCCCGGCCGCGTGGCCCGACGTGCGCCGCACCGCTGCGTACAGCACGCCGACCGACGCGACGCCTTCGAGCGCCTGCGGCAGCAGGATCGCGAACGAGTTGACGCCGAACAGCCGCGCGGACAGCTCCATCAGCCAGAGCGAGGCCGGCGGTTTGTCCACGGTGATGAAGTTCGAGGCGTCCGAGGAGCCGAAGAAGAACGCCTTCCAGCTCTTCGTGCCCGCCTGGACCGCCGCCGAGTAGAACGGATTCGCCCAGCCGGATACCGACAGGTTCCACAGATAGAGCGCTGCAGTCGCGGCAAGCAGTATGAACAGCGCTCTTCGCTGCCATGGGAAGCGTCCGGGCGGCCGGCCGCCGTGCGTCACTACATCAGTCACTACGTTCGTGCGTTGCTCCACGGTCGCTGTCATGGCCTTCACGCTGCCCCACCTCGATGAGCCGCTCATGAGACGGGCGTGGGATCCGGTTTCGAACCGCGAAAATCGAATTGACCGACGCGGCGTTCGAAACCAGGGTGGGCCCCTCCCCACCCAACCCGCGTAGGACGGTATGACATCGAGCCTCGCCATCCGGATCAAACTCCTGAAACTATTTCCGGACGCCGGATATCCGATCACCACGCTGTATGCCGCTCTCCTAGTCATCAGCGTGCTGTTGCCCGCTGCCACGGCGCTCGCCACCGCCGCCGTCGTCAGCCGGATCGAGGCACACGCCGGACATCCGGGCGCGTTCTCATTCGCCGCGCCGCCGCTGATCTTCCTCGCCGCCGCGCTCGTGGGCGCGCAACTGGTCGCCGCAGCGAACTGGCCGGTGCTCGACGTGGCGTACTCGCGGATCAACGCGACACACCGCGAGCGGCTCGCGCTGCTCGCGCTCGGCACCCCGACGATCACCGAACTGGAGCGGCCGCACGTGCAGGACCTGATCAAGGCGGCCTCGGCGGAATCGACGACCTGGGTGGAGAAGACCCCGGCCGACGGCGCGCTCAGCCAACTCCAGCTAATAGCGCGCTATCTGGGCGTGGCCGCCTCCGCGCTCGTCGTCGCCCGCTTCTCCTGGTGGCTGGTGCCCGTGATCGTGGTGCCCGCGTTCGTGGCGCGCGCGGTCGGCCGCCGCGAATGGCTGTCGCACTTCCGGATCTGGCGGCGCGGCATCGCCGAGAACCGGCAGTTCAGGTACTGGGGAAACGTCGCCACGTCACCGGCGGAGGGCAAGGAACTGCGCATCTTCGGGCTCGAAGACTGGCTTGTCGCGCGTGGTCAGCGACACATGCGCGCGCACCTCGACCCGACTTTCGCCAGCCACCACCGGGTCGCGCGTTCGAAGTGGCTGATCGCGATCCTCATCTTCGTGCCGCTCGCCGTGGCGTTCACCGGGGTCGGCCTCGCGACGGCGCACGGACACGGCACGCTTGCCGCCGAGACGGTCGTACTCACGTCCGCCTGGTCGGTCTTCGCGGCGATCGGCGGAACGTACGACGCGATGGCGATCGAGGGCGCGACGCCCGTCATGGAGGCCTATGACGAGCTGGAGCAGCTGCTCGCCGCACGGCTTCACTCCAGCCGCAGTCCCGCTCCTGCTCCCGCCTTCTTCTCCACCGCTGCCGCCACCGCCACCGCCACCGCCGCGCCGGAGCACCGCCCGGCGCCCCTGGTCCGCTTCGAAGGAGTCGGCTTCGCCTATCCCGACTCGACCCGCACCATCCTGGACGCCCTCAGTTTCGAGATCCGGCCCGGAGAACTGCTCGCGGTGGTCGGGCTCAACGGCGCCGGCAAGTCCACCATGACCAAGATCCTCGCCGGTCTCTACGAGCCAACCGAGGGCCGGGTCACCGCTGACGGCGTGGATATCAGGGATCTCGGCCACGCCGCGTGGCGTCGTCAGCTGTCGATCGTCTTCCAGGATTTCGTCAAGTACCCGCTGACCGCCCGCGAGAACGTACAGCTCGGCGCCTCCACCGGTGATACTCACGCGGCGCAGGACGTTCTGGAGAGCGCCGCCCGCGACTCCGGCCTGATCGACGCGCTCGACCGGCTCCCGCTCGGCTGGGACACGCCGCTGTCCAAGTCGCGGGAGCACGGCGTCGACCTGTCCGGCGGGCAATGGCAGCAGGTCGTGCTTGCCCGCGCGTTGTTCGCCGTGCGAACGGGCGCGCGCATTCTCGTGCTCGACGAACCGACCGCGCATCTGGACGTACGAACCGAGTTCGAGGTCTTTCAGCGACTCGCCGACGCCGCCAGCGAGGCAAGCGTGGTGCTGATCTCGCATCGTCTGTCCACGGTGCGCCAAGCCGACCGGATCGTGCTGCTCGACGCCGGCCGGATCGCCGAATCCGGTTCGCACGACGAGCTGATCGCGCGCGGCGGCCGCTACGCCGAGATGTTCGCCATCCAGGCCGAGCGCTTCGTGCGCGGCTACCAGGACGTCCTGGAACAGGGAGAACTACCGTGAACGCGGCTTCGAGCCCAGAGTCGAGCGCCGAGACGAACCCGGAGCCAAACCGCTCCTATAGCACCACCGTGTCCGCAACCGCGCCCGAACCCGAGGAAGCGCTCGGTCCCGATCTGCGGGCCGGCCTTGCCCTCTGGCGCGAGCTGATGCGGCTTAGCTGGCGGCAAAGCAAGGTGCGGTGCGTCACCGTGATTGGCGCGCTCATCCTCGACACGTGCGCCATCGCGCTCATCGGCGTCAGCCTGCGCGCCATCGTCTCGGGCTCCGTGCATCACACAACCAGCGCAGTTATCGTCGGGGCGCTCGGCGCGGCGTTGGCATACACGGTGAACCAGTGCATCGGCGAGATCGGCGGCATGATGCGGATCGAGCTGGCCGAGGTCGTCGCGATGCACCAGATCGTGCCGGAAGTGCGACGCGGCGCGATCGGTATCGAGACCGTCGACCACCTCGAGCGCTCCGCATACCTCGACCGGCTCACCCTGGTCGAGAACAACGCTTGGGGCATCGTGGACTCGGCGTGGGCGGCGGTCGAGTCGGTCGGCTTCATCGCCAGGCTCGCGCTCACCCTCGGCCTGCTCGGCAGCGTCAGCCCACTGCTGTTCCTGATCCTGGGCGCCAGCGCGATCCCGGTGCTCTTCGAGCGGCGGGGCCGGATGGGCGTCAAGGCCGCCGAGATCGCCCGCTCAGCCGACCGCAGGCTGCAACGAGACCTCTTCGAGCTTGCCGTCTCCGCGGCGGCGGGCAAGGAGCTACGGGTCAGCGGCGCCGGGCCTGAGCTCGTACGCCGCCAGCGCGCCGCGGCGGATCGGGCCGAGGGGATCTGGATCAGGGCGCGAATCCGCTCGGCGATCTGGGCCGCGGCTGGCTGGTGCCTGTTCTCGCTCTGCTTCGTCAGCGGGCTTGCCGTAGTCGTGCGCAGCGCCGCGGACAATCCTGGGCGTATCGGCGACATCGTGCTCACGGTCACGGTCGGCACGCAGCTGCGGATGATCGTCGAGCAAGCGGTCCGGCGTTCGGCCGACACCGGCGGATACACCCGGGTGCTACGCCCCTTCCGCTGGCTGCGGCGCTACCGGGACCACCAGTACGCGCTCGCCGGTCCCGGTCTGCACCCGCCGACCCGCCTTTCCTCCGGCATCACCTTCGACAACGTCACCTTCAGCTATCCCGGCACGGATCGCCGCGCCGTGCGCGACCTGACGGTCCATCTACCTGCCGGCTCGGTGGTCGCGGTGGTCGGCGAGTACGGCTCAGGCAAGACGACGCTCGTCAAGCTCGTGACGAAGCTCTACCGCCCAGATCGCGGCCGCATCCTGGTCGACGACGTCGATCTCGCCGACGTCGACACTCCCGCCTGGCGGTCCGTCACCAGCGCCGCGTTCCAGGATTTCGGCCGGTATCACACCTCGTTCGCCGAGGCGGTCGGCTTCGGCGACGTCTCAGCCATCGACGATATCGCCCGCATCGAACAGGCCGTCAGCGACGCCGACGCCGACGCTCTCGTGCGCCGCCTTCCCGACGGCCTGAACACGCGGCTGGGCCGCCAGTTCGGCGGCGTGGAGGTCTCCGAGGGCCAGTGGCAGAAGATCGCGCTGGCCCGCGCCTCCATGCGCCCGGCTCCGCTGCTGTTCGTGCTGGACGAGCCGACCGCCTCCCTCGACGCGCCGAGCGAGCACGCGATCTTCGAGCGCTACATGCGCCGGGCCCGCGAGATCGCCGAGCACTCCGGCGGTATCACCCTCGTGGTCTCGCACCGCTTCTCGACCGTCGCCGGCGCGGATCTGATCCTGGTGATGGAGGGCGGTCAGCTCGCCGAGTGCGGTACGCATGAGCAGTTGCTCGCCGCCAACGCGCGCTACGCCGCGCTTTACTCCCTCCAGGCGACCGCCTACGCCAATTGAGTCCGCCTTTCCCAGCTTCCACCCGTTCGGCCCAATTCTGCAGGTAAAAGCATCCATCTGGCCGCTATCCGTGAAACTTTCAAAAGCGAGAGGCCTCGCCGGCCCGCCCCTTGCCTGATCTCGCGTCCACCGGACGGGTTGGCCGAATCGTTACCGGGTTGATCCACCAGTAACGCTGGACGGGACAACAAAAGCAAGGTTGCATCTCAGGTGTCGTTTCTCGGGCCGAGTCAACGACTTTCCTGAGGACGCACCGGTAATCAGCGAGTCAGGGATCGAGGACGATGATGTTCACAAGCTCTGGCACACGGGGGCTCACGACCCGGAGCCACGACGATCGCAAGCGGTCGCGTTCGAAGCGCCGCGTATTGCTGACCGCCGCCGCCTCGGCATCGCTGCTCGCAGCAGCGTGCAGCAGCGGCTCCAAGGGCGCGCAGGCCGTACCAACCCTCACGGGCGATTGCGCGCAGTTCCAGGCCTACGCCGGCCACTCCGGCACCACTGTCACGATGTTCGCCTCGATCATCAGCCCCGAGTCGGACTCCTTGCAGAAGTCCTGGGCGAAGTTCTCCCAGTGCACCGGAATCAAGATCTCCTATGAGGGCTCGAACGACTTCGAGTCGCAGCTGGCGGTCCGCGTCTCCGGCGGCAACGCCCCGGACATCGCGGTCATCCCGCAGCCCGGTCTGCTCGCCCAGATGGTCAAGACGCACAAGGTGGCCAAGCCGCCGGCGACGACTGTGTCCAACGAGAACAACTGGGGGGCGATCTGGAAGCAGTACGCCACGGTCAACGGCACCTTCTACGCGGCGCCGATGAGCGCCAACATGAAGTCGCTGGTCTGGTACTCGCCCAAGGCGTTCAGCGCGGCCGGCTACCAGGTGCCGACGACCTGGGACCAGCTGATGTCGCTTTCGGCGAAGATCGCGGCCTCGGGTAAGGGCAAGCCGTGGTGCGGCGGTATCTCCTCCGGCACCGCGACCGGCTGGCCGGCCACCGACTGGCTCGAGGAGGTCGTGCTCGGCAAGGACGGCGGCCAGGTCTACGACGACTGGGTCAGCCACAAGGTGAAGTTCTCCGACCCGCCGATCCAGTCCGCGATGCAGACCGTGGCGGGCTGGATGCAGAACCCTGCGTGGGTCAACGGCGGCTTCGGTGACGTCAAGACCATCGCGACCACCACCTTCCAGGACGCGGGCAAGCCGATCCTCAAGGGCCAGTGCTGGATGCTGCAGCAGGCCTCGTTCTACGAGGCGCAGTGGCCGACCGGCACCAAGGTCGCCCCGGACGGCGACGTGTTCGCGTTCTACCTGCCGGCCGCCGGCAACACCCAGACCCCGGTCGAGGGTGGCGGCGAGTTCGTGACCGCGTTCTCCTCGCGTCCCGAGGTGCAGGCGGTGCAGAACTACCTGTCCACCCCGGATTGGGCGGACTCGCGCATCAAGGTCGCGCCCGGATGGGTCTCGGCCAACGAGAAGGTCGACAAGAGCCTGTACACCGACCCGATCGACCAGCTGTCCGCCAAGTACCTGACCGACCCGAACGCGACATTCCGGTTCGACGCCTCGGACCTGATGCCCGCCGCGGTCGGCGCGGGCCAGGAGTGGAAGTCGTTCACCGCCTGGTTCGGCCAGGGCCAGAGCACCACGCAGGTCGCCTCCGACATCGATGCCGCTTGGCCCAGCTCGTGACGTACGGTTCCACCAAGTTTGACGCCTCGTCCGGCCTCCGTATCACGGAGGCCGGATGATGGCCGCGCAGACACAAGAGATCCTCGCCAGCACGGCGAGCGACGCGTTCTCGAAGCTGGGGCAGACCGGCGAGGCGTTGCTGATCTTCTTCGGCATCGGGCTGATCATCTTCGTCGCGGCCGGCCGGGCGACCGGTCGGCTGCACCGTCCGCTGACCATTGCGGTGCTGCTCGGGCCCGCGCTGATCCTGCTGGCGGTCGGGCTGGTCGTCCCGGCGATCCGCACGATCTTCCTCAGTTTCTACAGCGACGACTCCTCGGTCTTCCTCGGCGGCAGGAACTACGGCTGGGCGTTCACCAACGGCGCGGCGCAACAGGCCCTGCTCAACACCCTGTTGTGGATCATCATCGCGCCGTTCGTGGCCACCGGGCTCGGGTTGCTGCTCGCCGTTCTGGTGGACCGGGTCAAATTCCAGTCGCTGTACAAGTCGCTGATCTTCATGCCGATGGCGATCTCCTTCGTCGGCGCGTCGATCATCTGGAAGTTCGTCTACGACTACCGGGCACCGGGTCAGCCACAGACCGGGCTGCTCAGCCAGATCGTGATCAAGCTCGGCTGGAGCAATCCGCCCAACTGGATCCTGAGCCATCCACTGAACAACTTCCTGCTCATGGTGATCATGATCTGGTCGCAGACCGGATTCGCCATGGTGGTGCTCTCGGCCGCGATCAAGGCGATCCCGGACGACATCATCGACGCGGCGAAGGTGGACGGCGCCAAGGGCCTGGCGATGGCGTTCCGGATCACGTTCCCGATGATCCGCAACACCCTGATCGTGGTGCTCACCACGGTCATGATCATCACACTGAAGCTGTTCGACATCATCCGGACCATGACCGGCGGTAACTTCGGGACCGAGGTGCTGGCCAACGACATGTACTCGCAGACCTTCGTGAACTTCGACACCGGGAAGGGCAGCGCGCTCGCGGTCATCCTGTTCGCCGGAGTCTTGCCGCTGGTCGGGTACAACATCGTGCTGCTGCGCAGGGAAAGGCAGATCCGGTGAGTACGCCTGCCGAAGTCGTCTCCCCCATCAAGACCGCGCCGGCCGAGCCCGGGGCGAAGGCGGTCCGGCGTTCCTTCTCCTCCCCGCTGGCCACCGGGCTGGTCCTGCTCCTCACAGTGCTGTGGACGGTACCGACCTTCGGCCTGTTCGTGGCCTCATTCCGGCCCTCCGGGGCCTCGGCCACCTCGGGCTGGTGGACGGCGTTCGCGCATCCGCACCTGACCATCTCGAACTACGACACGGTGCTGTTCCAGAGCGCCAACTTCGGCGGTTCGAGCGGCATCATGCCGTTCCTGGTCAACTCGCTGGCGATCACCATCCCGGGCACGCTCTTCCCGCTGACGCTCGCGGCGATGGCGGCGTACGTGCTGGCGTGGGTGAAGTTCCGGGGCAGCGACGCGCTGTTCTTCTTCATCTTCGCGCTGCAGGTGGTGCCGTTGCAGTTGGCGCTGGTGCCGCTGCTCCAGCTGTTCTCCGGCGGGGCGCACATCGGCACGGTGGCGCTCATCCCGGCGCTGAACGTCAGCGGCACATACGTGTCGCTGTGGACGGCGCACACGATGTTCGCGCTGCCGCTGGCGGTGTATCTGCTGCACAACTTCATCGCGCAGATCCCGCGGGACCTGATCGAGGCCGGGCTGGTCGACGGAGCGTCGCACTTCCGGGTGTTCCGCACGATCATCCTGCCGCTGGCGACCCCGGCCCTGGCCGCATTCGCCATCTTCCAGTTCCTGTGGGTGTGGAACGACCTTCTGGTCGGCCTGACCTTTGCGGGAGGCACGCCCCAGGTCGAACCGCTCACCGTGCGGCTTTCCCAGATGGTGGGGTCGTTCGGCGGGCGCTGGGAGTTGCTGACCGCGGGCGCGTTCGTGTCCATCGTCATCCCGCTCGCAGTGTTCTTCTCGCTCCAGCGCTACTTCGTGCGCGGCCTGCTGGCCGGCTCGGTGAAGGGCTGATCGCGGGCGGCACGCGGGCAGGTGGCATGACTGACTGGGCGTCGGTTCGGTATCCCGGACCGGCGCCCAGTCAGCACATTGAAGTACCCATCGGGACAGGGAGCAGGTATCGCGCATGCCCGAGAAGTCAGTAGCCGCAAAACTGCTCGTCAAGCCGGATTCGAGGTTCTGGCTCTCCCACGAAGACAGGCTCGCGCTCATCGCACCGCTGCCGGACAACGTAGAGATCGTCCCGGCGATCGGTGAGGCGACGGCGGCTGTCATGTTCGCCGACAGCGCGTCAGACCTGCGTCAGCTCCTCGGCAAGCACGCCGACGAGGAGTTGGCTGCGCCCGCGGCGTTCTGGGTCGCGTATCCGAAGGCGAACAAGGCGGACATCAACCGCGACACGCTCTGGCCGATCCTCGCCGAGCGCGGCATGCGCCCCATCAGCCAGGTCGCGATCGACGAAACCTGGTCTGCCCTGCGCTTCCGCGCCCTCAAGCCGGGCGAGGAGTTCAAGCCGGGCGCGTAAGCACCGGCCAAGCACAGCGGCTCCGCTGCGCTCCGCAGATGACGCCTGCGGCTGGCGCGCTCCGCGCGGAAGATCGCCCACTCGCCCGCCCTGCTCCGCGTCCTCGCTGGCGCTCGGCCGCTACGCGAATCAGAGCGCTGGCTCATCGCCGACGATCCGGCAAAAGGGTCACGGAGGTTCGGGGTGATCTCATTTCGGCCGGATCGGCAGACGCGTCTCATAACATCCGTGTTATGAAATGGGGTACACTTGAGCTGGAGCCTGAAGTTGAAGAGTGGTACGGCAAGCTCGATGACGCACGGCGCGCCCAGGCGTATATGCACTTTGAACTGCTTGAGGAGATGGGCATATCGCTCGGGATGCCATACGCACGGCAACTGAATGGGCAGCTCTGGGAGTTGCGTTTCTACTGTGGCGGCGTGCAACAAAGAGTGAGCTACTGGATCGCGCCCGGGCGCCGGATCGTCCTGCTTACCGTCTTTCACAAGACGAAGCGCCGCGAGCAGGCGGAGATTGAAAGAGCGACGCGGGC
>NZ_DATNGK010000082.1:0-23595 GCF_035605935.1 Actinocrinis sp.
TCGACGGTATGACCGTCGGGTCGGTGAGCAGGTGGCCGCCCGCAGCGCTACACCGCACGAGCACCGAACTGGTGCTCGCCAGGCAGCCCACCTGCTGATCAACCTCCAGCCGATCCGCCAGGCCAACACGCCCGAACCTCAATCGCTCCCAAGGTCGTAAGCGCACTTGCTGGTTGTCTCGTTCAACGGGACAGTCAGGCAGTTGTCTCGTTCAACGGGACAACCGGCGACCGCGGATGGCCACTCCAGACGGACACGACCGCCCCTCCCGCCCCGCCAATGCCAGACACCAGATGGCCTCCGTCTCTGAGCGAGACAGCTCGGGGCGCCGGACTTCGACGAGTCCCGCGCCCCGACCTGCTTGCTGCGCCGATCTATCCGGCCGATGCGCCTTGCGCATCCTGGATCGTGAAGTGCTGCGCCGCCTTCACGCCCGCCTGAAAGCGGCTGACCGAGCCGAGGTTGCGCAGCAGCGCGGCGATGTGGCGGCGACACGTGCGCACCGACATCCCGAGCCGCCGCGCGACCACCTCATCGGTGTAACCCTGCGCCATCAGCCTGGCGATAGCGCGCTGAAGGTCGTCGGCGACCTCGTTGGCGTATCCCGGCTCATCGGACGCGAACGTAGCGGCGCCTTCCCAGAGTTGGTCCACCATGTCCACCAGGAACCCGACCACGTCCGCGTCGCGCACCCGGCGGGCGGTGGGCCGGCCCCCGTCGGTGGGCAGGCTGAGGATGATCGCGAGCTCCCGGTCGAACACCGCTGCGGCCTGCGGGACCAGGCTGACCGTGCGGATCTGCGCGCCGTAGTCCAGCAGCCGCTTGACTCGGGCGCGGGCCGCGAAGTCGGCGCGGCAGCGGTGCGGAAGGACGAAGCGGGACTCGACGCCGCAGTCCAGCGCGCCGGCGCAGGACTCGAACAGCTCGTCAAGCAGTTCCTCGTCCTCGTGGCCGGGCCGCAGCACCACCAGTTCCCGCCGGCAGACGTCCGCGGCCAGCTTGAGCAGGCCGCGGATTTCCGCCACGCCTTCGAAGACGTCCACCGCGCCGCCGTGCGCGGCCTGCCCGCCCGGACCCGCGAGAGCGGCGATCCGCTCCTGCAGCCGGTCGGCCAGGTCGCGCCGCCGGTACATGGCCCGCTCCGCCGGGGCGACCAGCAGCGCGGCCGCGGTCTGCGGTGCGACCGGCACCAGCACGCCGCCGGGACCCGCGTCGGCGCGCAGCAGGCGCAGTTCGACCAGTTCGGCCACCGCGCCGAACACGGTGCGCGGCGGCAGACCGAGGTCCCGCGCAACCGTGCCGAGCGCGTTGGGCGCGAGCGACCCCGCACGGGCCGCGTACTGGTACACGTCGATGAGATGTTCGTCGACGCTCCCGCCGGCCGCGGCGCGGCCGTAGGTCGTGGGCGTCCAATCGATGACCGAAAGGGCATCGGTCGACATCTGGCTCCCTCCCCGAGAACGCTGAAGTCTTAGAGCATTCGCGCGTTGATCGCGCGTTACCGATTCCCACAGTGCTGCACGCGGCCATCACGTCACACTCATCGCCTCAGCCGTCCCGGTATTCACGCTATCGGTCGGCTATCGAACGTGTGTCCGGGCTGGACTGCCCGGCGGCGGGCCGCCGGGCACCGAGAGCGGGCCGATGGCGAGTCGAGAGGAAGCGGTGGTCGAGTCGACTCGGCGGCGGAACCGACCCCCGCCGGGCGATCGGCCCCGAGCGAAAGGGAGAGCAGTGAGCCTCACCGACACCGAAATCCCCAGCCGGTTCCTCGAGATTCTCAAGCCCCACCTGCCGTATGCCGGCAGCGACGACCTGGCGCCGACCGACGATCTGGCCGCGCTCGGCCTGGACTCGATGGGCGTGGTGCGGCTGCTGGTCGACCTCGAGGAGAACTACGAACTGGACCTTCCTGACGAGCTGCTGACCGAGGAGACCTTCGCGACGGTCGGCTCGCTGTGGGCGACCGTGGCCGGGCACGTCGGCGCGGAACGGGTCGGCGGTGAGTGACCCAGCCGCGCGTGCCCAGGGGCGCAGGCCGCCGATGACCCGGGTCGACCGGCTCATCGGGTGCGGTGATCTGGACCGGCCGGCGGTGACTTACGCGGCCGAGACGGTTAGCTACGGGCAACTGGCGGACCGGGTGGCTCGGGCGGCGAACGGCCTGCGCGCGCTCGGTGTCCGGCGCGGCGACCGCGTGGCGATCTACGCCCAGAAGCAGATCGAGACGGTGGTCGCGCTGTTGGCCGTGTCCGCGGCCGGCGGGATCTTCGTGCCCGTCAATCCGCTGTTCAAGGCCCGGCACCTGGCGCACGTCGCGGCGGACTGCGGTCCTCGGGTGCTGATCACGACGGCTGAGCGGCTCGACACCGTGCGCGCGGCGCTGCCCAAGGACACCTCCGTGGAGACGGTGGTGCTGATCGGCGGCCCGGGGCGGGACACGGCGGCAGCCGAGGGCGCGGCGGAGCGCTTCGAGGTGATCGGCTGGGCATTTCTCGCCGAGAGTGCGCCAGATCCGGTACCTGACGGCGAATCAGTCATCGACGCGGATCTGGCCGCGATCCTCTACACCTCCGGCAGCACCGGCGGCCCCAAGGGTGTGGTGCTCTCGCACCGCAACCTGATCGCCGGGGCCGAGAGCGTGGCGCACTATCTCGACCACACGGCCGAGGACACGATCCTGGCCCCGCTTCCGCTCAGCTTCGACGCCGGGCTGAGCCAGCTGACCATCTCGCTGATCGCCGGGGCGCATGTGGTCCTGGCCAACTATCTGCTGCCGCGCGACCTCGTGCGATTGTGCAGCCAGCACGCGATCACCGCGATGACGTGCGTACCGCCGCTGTGGATTCAGCTGGCCGGCCAGGAATGGCCGCAGCAGGCAGCCGGTCGGTTGCGTTATTTCGCCAACACCGGCGGCCGGATGCCCGCGGCGACGCTCGCGCGGCTCAGGGAGCTGTTTGCGCAGGCGAAGCCTTACTTGATGTACGGGCTGACCGAGGCGTTCCGCTCGACTTATCTCGACCCGGCCGAGGCGGACCGCCGACCGGACTCGATCGGCAAGGCGATTCCGAACACCGAGATCCTGGTTGTGCGGCCGGACGGGACGCCCTGCGATCCGGGCGAGCACGGCGAACTGGTGCACCGTGGAGCGCTGGTGGCGCAGGGCTATTGGAACGACCCGGAACGGACAGCCCAGCGTTTCCGCCCGCTCCCGCAGGCCGCGATCGCGGTCGGCACAATGGGGGCGGCCGCGCGCCCGGAACTCGCGGTCTGGTCCGGGGACACCGTGTACCGGGACGAGGAAGACTTCCTCTACTTCGTCGGCCGAGCCGACGAAATGATCAAGACCTCCGGGTACCGGGTCAGTCCGGCCGAGGTCGAGGAGGCCGTCTACGCGACCGGCTTGGCGACCGAGGCGGTCGCGCTCGGCGTCGGCGACGAGCGGCTTGGTCAGCACATCGCGCTGGTCGTATCCGAGCCCTGTGACGCCGCGCTGCTGCGCAAGGCACTGGCCGCGGAACTACCCAACTACATGCAGCCGCAGCGGGTCCTGGTGCTGCCGCAGCTGCCCAGGTCGGTGAACGGGAAGTTCGACCGAGTCGAGCTGCGCCGGGTGGTGTCGCAATGAACAGGGTTGCGGCGACTGACCGCGTGGTGAATAGGCGCGTGATGGACGCGTTCGACTCGGTGGAAGGGCAGCTCGCGGTCGGTGGCATCCCGGCGCGGTTGCTGGCACAGCGGGTCGGCAGCACTCCGTTCTTCGCCTACGACAGAGACCTGATAAGCAGCCGCGTCGCGACGGTACGCGCGGCGCTGCCGGATGGCGTTCACCTGAAATACGCGGTCAAGGCGAACCCGATGCCCGCTCTGCTGCACCATCTCAGCGCTCTGGTCGACGGCCTCGACGTCGCGTCAGCCGGTGAACTGCGCCACGCGCTGGACACGCCGATGCCCGCGGCCCGGATCAGCTTCGCCGGGCCGGGAAAGACCACCGCGGAACTGACGCAGGCGGTCGCGGCCGGAGTGCTGGTCGAGCTGGAATCAGAGAACGAACTTGCCAGGCTGCGCGAGGTGGCCGCCCGGCTGGGCACGCGGGCGCGGGTCGCGCTGCGGATCAACCCGGACTTCGCGATGCACGGCTCCGGGATGCGGCTCGGCGGCGGCCCGCAGCAGTTCGGCATCGACGCCGAGCGGGTCCCCGACCTGCTCGCCGTACTCGCCGCCGCGCCGGAGACCGACTTCCAGGGCTTCCACGTGTTCGCCGGCTCGCAGAACCTGCGGGCCGAGAGCATCTGCGAGGCGCAGCGCGCGACCGTGGCGATGATCCTCGGGCTCGCGGACGCCGCGCCCGGTCCGATCCGCTATCTCAACCTCGGCGGCGGCTTCGGTATCCCTTACTCGCGTAAGGACGAGCCGCTGGACCTCGGGCCGATTGGCGAGAACCTGCACAAGCTGATCGAGCAGCAGCTCCGGCCCGCGCTGCCGCAGGCGCAAGTCGTCATCGAGCTAGGCCGTTATCTGGTCGGGGAGGCGGGCGTGTACGTGACGCGCGTCGTCGACCGCAAGCAGTCCCGCGGCAAGACCTACCTCGTGGTCGACGGCGGAATGCATCACCAGCTGGCCGCGTCCGGCAACTTCGGCCAGGTGATCCGGCGCAACTACCCGATCGCGGTCGCGAGCAGGTTCGGCGGCCCGCAGCGCGAGGACTGGGACGGCGAGCCGGACAGCGAGCGGGAGAAGGTCACCGTCGTCGGCTGCCTGTGCACGCCGCTCGACTTGCTGGGCGACGGCGTGGAGCTGCCGCCGGCCGAAGTCGGGGACCTGATCGCGCTCTTCCAGGCCGGAGCGTACGGCCTGACCGCCAGCCCGACCGCGTTCCTCGGCCATCCGCCGCCGGTCGAAGTACTGGTCTGACCGCGCTCATCTCCACTGCGCTCAACTCACTGCGCTCATCTCAACTGCGCTCGTCTGAGGAGGCGAACCGGAATGGAGACCCTGCGACAGGGGCCTGACTTGTACTTGGTCACCCGGGACGGCGCCCGCGCCGCGCAGCCGCCGCATGGTCTCGGCGGCGCTGCGGACTCCCGCGCGGCCGGACGCACCGAGCCGCCGTTCCGCATCCTCGGGCCGCTGGAGGTGCACGGCGACGAACCGGTCGCGGTCACCGCGCGCCGGCAGGAAGTGGTCCTGGCGCTCTTGCTGCTGAGCGCCAATCAGGTGGTGCCGCTGGAGACGCTGATCCATGGTGTCTGGGGCGTCACCCCGCCGACGACGGCGCGCGCTCAGGTGCAGACCGCCGTTTCGGTGTTGCGCCGCTCACTGGCGCGCGCCGGGCTTGGCGAGCGCGTGCGTATGCGTGGTCCCGGCTACAGCGTCGACGTCGCGCCCGGCGAGCTGGACCTGCATGTGTTCGACGACCTGATCACCCGGGGAAGGGCGGCGAGCCTGGCCGGGCGGCCGGAGGTGGCCCGCGCCGCGTTTCGCCCGGCCCTGGCCCTCTGGCGCGGAGAGCCGCTGGCCGGGGTGGAAAGCGACGAGGTGGCGGCGCGCCTGGTGCGCATCGCGGATCGGCGGGTCGAGGCGCTTGAGGAGTGCATCGACGCGGAGTTGCGACTCGGCCTGCACCGCGAAGTGCTCGGCGAGATCAGAGCTCTGGCCGAGGAGTATCCGCTGCGCGAGCGTCCGGCCGGTCAGCTGATGCTGGCGCTGTGCCGCTGCGGCAGGCAGGCCGAGGCCTTGGCGGTCTACCAGCAGGTCCGCCGGACCTTCGTGCGGGAGCTCGGGCTGGAGCCGAGCGCGCAGCTGCACCGGCTGGAGCTGGCCATCCTCAACGGCTCCGGTGAACTCGAACCGCACGGCGGCGCTGTCGAAGCACCGGCCGTCGTCGGGTCGCCCCCGGCACCCCGCATGCTGCCGGCCCGCACGCCGGACTTCACCGATCGCGGTGGAGCGCTCGCGGCGCTACGGCGCCGCCTCTCCGCCGAAGGCGACGGCGACCGGATCCAGATCGCGGTAGTCACCGGCTGCGGCGGAGTCGGCAAGTCCGCGCTCGCCGTGGAGGCCGCGCACGCACTGGCCGCCGAATTCCCGGACGGCCAGCTTTACGCCCGGCTGACGCCCGGCGGCGATGGCCCGGCGAGCGCCGCGGATCTGCTGGAGCGGTTCCTCCACGCGCTCGGCCATCGCGGCGAGGCGGTTCCGGCGAATCTCGAGGGCCGAGCCGCGCTCTACCGCAGCGTCATCGCCGATCGGCGCCTGCTCGTCGTGGTCGAGGACGTGACCGACGAGACCCAATTGCGGGCGCTGATACCTGGCACGCAGTCCTGTCGGCTGATCGCGACGAGCAGAGCCCGCCTGGCCGCGCTGCCGGGCGCCACGGTTGTCGAGATCCCGGTGCCGGACGCGCTTGAAGCCGTGCGGATGTTCGCGGCGATGGCCGGGCCGCAGCGCGTGGCCGCTGAGCCGAGCGAAGCCCTCGACCTGGTCGAGCGGTGCGACCGGCTGCCGTTGGCACTGCGCGCCGCGGCGACCCGGCTGGCCGCCCGCCCGCATTGGGATCTCGCGCAACTGACCGCCAGGCTCACCGACGATCATCGGCGGCTGGACGAGCTGACCCAACCGGGGCTCGACGTGCGCGGCGCGTTCCGCGACTCCTGCGAGGCCCTTTCCCGCCCCGCCAAGCTGCTGTTCGGCCGGATGGGCGCGCTACCCGCGGCGAGCCTCGGGGCCTGGGTCGCCGCCCCACTGCTCGACATGGAGGCGCGAGCCGCGGCCGAGGTGCTGGAGAACCTGGTCGACGCGCGGCTGGTGGACGTGACCGAGGGCGACGGCCAAGGCCCGCGATACCGCTTACGTGATCTGGCCAGGCTCTACGCGCGGGAGCGACAGTTCACTGAGGAGGGCGAGGACGAGCGCGACGCGGCGTTGCGACGACTGCTCGGCGCTTGGCTATTCCTGTTGGACGAAGCCAGCGCGCGGCTCGGCGGCGCTCCTGGCGGCGGACTTTATGGCGGCGCACTGGGCGGCGGCAATGGCGACGCGGCCCGCTGGCCGATGGCGGCGTCGATGGCTGACGCCCTGCTGGCCGACCCGGCGGGCTGGTACGAGCGCGAGCGCGGCGCGCTGCTCGCGGTGGCAGGCCAGGCCGCACGCTGCGGCGAAGCAGAGTTGTGCTGGAACCTCGCGATCGCCGCGGCCGCGCCGGCCGCCGCACAGCTGCGATACGACGACTGGCGCACCAGCCACGAGCAAGCCCTGCGCGCCGTACGCGCGGCCGGTGATCGGCGCGGCGAGGCCGTCCTGCTCGCTTCGCTCGGCGCCCTTGATCTCAACGAGCACCACCATGACCGGGCCGCCGCGCGGTTGAGCCTGGCACTGAACGCACTGGAGCGACTAGGCGAATCGCGCTGGCGTGACGCCGCCGCACGCACTCTGCAGGCGCTAGGGCCTCTTCGTGGCGAGCCGCCGCAAGGGCTTCCCGAAGCTAGGGCACCGCGCCGCGACTCTTCGATGGCATTGACCGGGAGATGACCGTGACAGACACCGCATACGACTCCGCGGTCGCGATCGTCGGCATGGCCGGGCGTTTCCCCGGCGCCGCGGACGTCGACCTGCTCTGGCGCAACCTGCTCGCCGGGGTGGGCGGGCTGCGCACGATCAGCGATGACGAGTTGGCGCGCGCCGCAGTAGCACCGGAGGCCGCGGCCGACCCGGGTTACGTGCGCGTCGGCGGGCCGGTAGAAGACATCGACCTCTTCGACGCCGCGGTGTTCGGTTTCAGCCCGCAAGAGGCCGAGGCGATGGAACCGCAGCATCGGCTGTTCCTCGAATGTGCCTGGGAGGCGCTGGAGCGCGCGGGCTACCGGCCGACGCAGCCGGAGGGCAGCGTGGGTGTGTTCGGGGGCTGCGGCTTCCCTGACTACATGGTGCTCAACGCGGCCAGGCTCGCCGGCGATCCGGCCACGGCGCGTATCTTCGCCACCGGCAACGAGCGCGACTCGCTCACCTCTCTCGTCTCGTACAAGCTCGGCCTGCGCGGGCCAAGCGTGACGGTGCAGACGTTCTGCTCGACCTCGCTCGTCGCGGTACACATGGCCTGCCAAAGCCTGCTGACCTATGAATGCGATATGACGCTGGCCGGCGGCGCCTACCTGCCGTTGCCGCAACCGACCGGATACCGCTACGAGGAAGGCGGCATTCTCTCCCCGGACGGCCGGGTGCGCAGCCTGGACGCCGCGGCCAACGGGACCGTGATGGGCTCGGGCGCGGCCGTGGTGGCGCTCAAGCGGCTCTCCGATGCTCTCGCGGAGGGCGACGTGATTCACGCGGTAATCCTCGGATCGGCGGTGAACAACGACGGCCAGGAGCGCGCTGGATACGCCGCGCCGGGTGTCGAGGGGCAGGCCGCCGTGGTCGAGGCGGCTCTCGCGGTCGCCGGGGTGAAACCACAGTCCGTGGGCTACGTCGAATGCCACGCTGTGGGCACGCCGCTGGGCGATTCGATCGAGCTGGCGGCGCTGCGCCGGGTGTTCCACACCGCGCCGCCAGAGCCGTGCGTGCTCGGGTCGATCAAGCCTCTGATAGGTCATCTGGACCGCGCATCCGGGGTCACGGCCCTGATTCGGGCGGCTTTGTGCGTGCGCGAGGGGGTGCTGCCGGGGACGCCCGGCTTCGCGACGCCGAACCCGGCGCTGGCGGCCGCCCCGGACCGGTTCGTGGTGCTGGCCGAGGACCGGGCGTGGCCGCCCGGGGACGAGCCGCGCCGCGCCGGGGTCAACTCCTTCGCGGTCGGCGGCACGAATGCGCACGTGGTCCTTGAGCAGCCGCCGTCACGAACGCAGCGTAAGCCATCGAAGGGTCCGTACTTGCTGACGTTCTCGGCTGCGGACTCGGCCGCGCTGGACGCGCTGACCAGGCGACTGCGCGAGCACCTGTCCCGGCAGCAGGGCGAAGATCTGGCCGACGTCGCGTACACGCTCCACCTGTCGCGAGGTCGTTTCGCGCTGCGCCGGGCGGTGGTTTGCCGCGACTATCAGGATGCTGTCGCAGCGCTGGATGACCCGGGTCGCTGGATCGACGGCGAGGCACGGCGGCGCGACCCTCGTGTCCGAGTGGCGGCGCAGGGCGCGGCCACGGACCCGTGGTGGACGCGGCTCGCGCTAGCCTCCGCGGCGCTGCTCCCTGGTGACAACGCGCAGACCAATCAGGGCACTGTCGACCGCGACGGTGCAGTTGCTGTGCTTACCCGCGCGCTTACCCGGCTCGGCGTGCGCATCGTAGACGCTCCGGAAACCGCTGCCGGGGCCGAAACGGTGCTCGCCGTGCCGGGCAGCGAGCCCGCCGATGTCTGGGTTCTGACGACTCTGGCACGGCTGTGGCAGGCCGGGGCGCCGATCGATTGGCCGGCTCTCCACGGAAGTGACGCGCGCCGCGTCGAGCTGCCGACATATCCCTTTCAGCGGCGCCGGTTCTGGCTGGACGCCGCGCCCGCCGAACCAGATCAGCGGTCTGCTGCCGCGCGGTGGCAGCGCGGCACACCGCCGGTCGCGGATCTCGACGCGCGACTGCGCGCGGCCGGTCCCTGGCTGGTGCTGGCCGACGAGGAGTGCGGCGAGGCGCTGGCCGAGCGGCTGGTGCTGGCCGGCGCGGAGGTCTTCACCGTGCGCCCGGGCGAGGGCTTCCGGGAGGAGGACAGCGGCGAGCTCACCGTGTCCCCCGCCGATCCCGCCAGCCTGTCCGAGCTACTGCGCACGATGCTGGTGGTGCCGCGCACGATCGTGCACGCGCTGAGCCTCGCCTCCCCGGAGGGCGCCGGGATCGAGCGCTTCGAGGCGGAACTGGACCGGGGCGTTCGCGGCGGCGTCGCGCTCGCTAGGGCGCTGGCCGAGTACGAGGCCGGATTCGCCGAGCATGGCGAGGAACTGCCCGCCATCGACGTGGTGCTCCTGACCTCGGCGGCGGTGAGCGTCACCGGCGCGGACCCCGAGCACCCCGAGCACGCCGCACTCGCAGCCCTCGCTCCAAGCATCAACGTGGGCGGCGCGACGATCGTCGGCCGACACATCGACGCGGCCGATGACGCGGACATCGATCTGGTGCTGGCTGCCTCGATCTGCCGGCACGAGGGACCGCGCGCCGTGCGCGGGCAGGAAGCCTGGCTCCTGCGTGGAACGCGACCGCCCTCGCCTGACGACACGTCAGCCCTCGCGGAGTCGACCGCACCCGGCTCGGCATCCGTGGCTTCATCCCGCTCTGGCCCCGGCGTCGGAGCCGGGGGTCCACGGCCTCGGCCCTCGCTCGCGACCGCGTTCGTCGAGCCCTCACCTGGTCCCGAGGAGACGGTGGCGCAGCTCTGGGCCCAGGCACTCGGCCTGGAGCGGGTCGGCGTGGACGACAACTTCTTCGAGCTCGGCGGCCGCTCGATGACCGCCGTGCAACTCGCCCAACGAGTCGGCGCCGAACTCGGCGCCGCACTGCCGGTCACCGCGCTGATCGAGCAGCCGACCGTGCGCCTGCTGTGCGCGGGCCTGACGCCCGGGACGGCAGCTGCGACACAGCTCGTCCGCACGACGCGAACCACACAGACCGCGCAGACCAGCCAGGGAGGGAACCCATGAGAGAACCCGAATACCTCCGCGATGTCAACGGCTTCGTGCGGCGCGAGCTGCTGGGCCGGGAAGCGCAGCTCGACTCGCTCGCCGAGGCTCCGCTGCCGCTGTACGACCGCTTCGCCGAGACCGGCCTGATGAACTGGTGGCTGCCAAAGGAGCACGGCGGCCTGGGCCTCTCGCTCGAAGAGAGCGTGCGGATCGTCGCGGCGCTCGCCTACGGAGACGCGGGCGTGGCTTTCACGCTGTTCATTCCGGTGCTCACGACCAGCATGGTCGCGTGGTACGGCTCGGAGACGCTCAAGGAGCAGTTCCTCCCGAGGCTGGTGGCCGGCAACGGATTCGCCGCGACGCTCGGCAGTGAGCACGAGGCGGGCAGTGAACTGGCGCGCATCGGCACGACGGTGCGCCGCGACGGCGACTGGCTGGTGCTCGACGGCGCCAAGGCGTTTTCCACCGACACCGGTTTTGCCCAGTTCCTCGTGGTCATCGCGCGCTCCGCCGACGATCCGGACCAGTACTTGGCGGTGCTCGTGCCGCGTGAGACGTCGGGTGTGACCGTCGAGAAGCGCTGGGATGTGATCGGGCTGCGCTCGTCCGCGACGTATCAGGTCGCGCTGCGCGGCTGCCGGGTGCCCGCCGGCAATGCGCTGCATGGCCACGGGCTGCGACTGCTGGAGATCGGCTTGAACGCCAGCAGGATCCTGATCGCGGCCACCGGGCTCGGGATCGCGCGCCGCATCCGCGACCTGTGCATGGACTACGGCAAGACCAAGTCGGTCAAGGGCGCGCCGCTCGCCTCGAACGCGATCTTCGCCGGCCGGCTCGGCCAGTTCGAGATGCAGATCGATGTGATGGCGAACCAGTGCCTCGCGGCGGCCCGCGAATACGACGAGGTCGCGGCGCGGCCGGACGCCGCCGAGGAGTTCATGCGGCAGGGCGCGCTCAAGTCCGCGCTGACCGCGAAGATGTTCTGCGGCCAGGCCGGATGGCAGATCGCGGCCGCGGCCTCGGAGATGTTCGGCGGCGTCGGCTACACGCACGAGTCGATCATCGGCAAGCTGGTGCGTGACATGCGGTACGTCTCGATCGTCGAGGGCGGCGACGATGTGCTGCGGGACCTGGTTTACAGCCGCTACGTGGTGCCGGTCTCCAAGCGGTCCTGACCGCGCGATGCGCCGCGACCGATCCGGTCGCGGCGCATCGCGCTGTTCAGCGGCCGCCCAACCCGCCGAGGCATTGGTCAGTGCCGGTCCAGCGCGGCCCTGATATAGGCGTGCGTCAGGTTCGGCTGTTCGAGCACTGCGAAGTGGCCGCCGGTGAACAGGTGCTGCTCGAAGCGCCGGGTGGTCTGGTCACGCCACCCGGACACCGACTGGACGTCGGCGCGCGGGTCGTGCGTGGCGGCCAGCGCCGTGATCGGCACGTCGAGCGGCGGCTGCGGCGCGTAGCGGTAGTTCTCCTTGATACTGAAGTCGGCCCGGAACGGCGGCAGGATCATCCGCAGCACGGTCGGGTCGGCCAGCATCCAGCCGGGCGTTCCGCCGAGGCCGCGCAGCAGTTCCACGATCTCGGCGTCGGACAGCTCGGAGACCCGCACGCTCTCGGCGCTGCTCAGCTGCGGAGCCGAGCAGCCGGAGACGATGAAGTGCACTGGATCCGGGCCGCCGCGGCGGCGGATCTCCCGCAGCAACTCGAAGCCGACGAGTGCGCCAAGGCTGTGCCCGTAGACCGCGTAGCCGGCCTTGGAGCCGCCCCCGCTACGGCCGCCGCCCTCGCGGGCAAGGATCGCGTCGGCCAGCTCGGCGACGAGCGGTTCCATCAGCCGGTGTGGCGTGTCGCGCAGCCTGGTCTCCCGGCCGGCGGGCTGGACCGGGCAGATCGCCGCCCGGCCCGCCCGGCCGGTCCACGCCCGGTACGTCGAGGCCGAACCGCCCGCGTGGGGCAGGCAGTACAGCCGGACGTCACCTTCCGGGATCTGGAACGGGAACCACTTGTCCAGCTCACCGGGACAACCTGCGGCCGTGGCGGTGGCGGTGGCGGCAGTGACAGTGGTGACGGTGGTGACGGTCACTCCTCCTCCACCACCAGGGTCACGTACGCCGGCGGCTCCTGCGCGGTGGCGGGATCCACGGCCAGCACCACGTGCGCGCCGTCCCGCTCTACCTCACGGAATCCGCTGAACGCGTAAGTGATCTGCATCATCCGGTTGCGGCCGGTCTCCACCATGTCGGCGCGCAATCCCGCCGCGGCCTGGTGCGCCCGGCGCATGATGTAGCCGAGCAGCACCGAGCCCACGCCGCGCGACATCACCCGGCAGGACATCAGCAGCATGTTGAGATGCCAGTGCGGTTCGCCCTTCTCGACCAGCGCGAGGCCGATCTTCCCGTAGGAGCCGAACCGGTCGGTCAGCGTCGCCACCAGGAGCAGGTGGTCGGGCGACTCGCGTAGCGCGTCCAGTTCGTCGTAGGAGTAGGTGCGGCCGGTGGAGTTGAGCTGGTTGGTGCGGATGGTCAGTTCCTCGGCGCGCTGGAGGTCCTCGCGCCGCGCGGGCGCGATGGTGAAGGTCATCTCCAGGCTGGCCAGGAATTCCTCGCCGGTGCCGACGAACCCCGCCTCCACGTCATCGCGAGTCAGCTGGCTGCGATACATCGCGCGCCGCTGCGATGACTCGTCCGAGATGAACCGCGGGCTGAACTCCGCCCGGGTCAACGCCTGGTCGATCTCGGCCGCGTCCACACAGGTGACCTGCGGCAGCTCGTGCCCGACCTCGGCCAGCTCAAAGGGCTGATCGTCGACGAAGGCGAAGGCGTCGAGGCCGAGGTTCAGTTTCGCGGCGATCTGCTTGATCGACTCCGATTTGGCGTTCCAGCCGATGCGCGGGTAGAGGAACCACTCCTCGAGGCCGAGGGCGCGCAGCTTCTCCAGCGCGATGTCCGGATCGTTCTTGCTGGCGACGGAGTGCAGTACGCCCATCGCGTCGAGCCGCCGGATGTGCTCGACGACGGCGGGGCGCACCGCGACCTCGCCGTCCTCGAGCAGGACACCGTCCCACAGCGTGTTGTCCAGGTCCCAGACCACGCATTTGATCCGGCCCTGCGCCGGCTTCGCGGGCAGAGCGGACGCCGCGCCCACGGGCGCGGTGCCTTCGGCGACTGCGGATACGGCCCCTGCTCCCACTTCGACCGCTTCGATGACCCGGCTCACGGCGTCCACTCCCGGAATGCCTCGCCGGCGATGGTGGTGCGCTGGATCTCGGTGCTGCCCTCGATGATCTCCATCACCTTCGCGTCCCGGTAGTAGCGGGCAACCGGATAGTGCGCACTGCACCCGTTGGCCCCGTGGATCTGCACCGCCTCGGCGGCGTGCTTGGCGGCGGCGGTGGACGCGAAGTACTTCGCCACCCAGGTCGCCATGATGGTCGCCGGGTCCCCGGCGTCCTTGAGCCGGCCGGCCTCGGCGCACAGCAGCCGCGCCGCGCGCACGTCCGTGACCATGTCGGACAGCTTCGCCCGGATCAGCTGCATGTCGCGCAGCAGCGTCCCGCCGACCGCGCGCTCGCTCGCGTAGGCGGTGCTCGCGTCCAGGCTCGCCTGAATGATGCCGACCGATCCGGACGCGACGCTGTACCGGCCGAGGTCGAGCGTGCCGGTGAGCACCATGCCCGCGGCGAAGGCACTCGGTCCGAGCAGCGCCTCCGGGCCGAGCACGACGTCGTCGAACTCGATCTCGGCGAGCATGGAGGCGCGGGTGCCGAGCATGTCGTGGATGGGCGTCACCCGCACGCCGGGCGTCGCCCGCGGCACGAGCAGCGCGACGATGCTCGACTCGGTGCGCGCGAAGACCAGGAACAGATCGGCGCGCTGACCGTTGGTGGTCCATTTCTTCGTGCCGCGCAGCAGCCAGCCGCCGCGGTGCGGGGTGGCCGTGGTGGCGATGCCCGCCGCGTCACTGCCCGCGCCGGGCTCGGAGAGGCAGAAGGCACCGAGCACGCGTCCCGCGGCCAGTTCCTCGGCCCATTGCTCCAGCTGATCCGGGCTGCCCCAGCGGTTCAGCGCCCAGCTGAGCATGGTGTGCACGGTCAGCAGGCTGCGCACGGACGAGCAGCCGCGCCCGACCTCCTCGTGGATCTCGCCGAGGGTGACCATGTCCAGGCCGCGCCCGCCGAGGTCGATCGGCAGGAACGGCGCCCACAGGCCCGCCTCGCCGATCCGCTCCAGCGTCTCCTCGGGGATCACGCCCTGCCGGTCCCAGGCATCGGCGTGCGGCGCGATGTGCTCCTGCACGAAGGCCCGCGCCGCCGCCCGGTCCACCGCGACGGCGGCCCGCGGCGGGGCCGCCGTCGCGAGGGGTGCCACCGGGTTACCCGACCGCGACCGCGGACCGGCACCGGTCCACGAGCGCGGTCATCGCCTCGACGGTGCGGAAGTTCTCGATCCGCAGCTCGTCGTTCGGGAGGGTGAAGGCGAAGGTCTTCTCCAGGAACATCACCAGCTCCATCGCGAACAGGGAGTTGATGTAGCCGAGCGAGAATATGTCCTGCCCGGGTTCGATGCCGGCCTGCGGGAACCGGCCCTCGATGAACTCAAGGATCCGGCCGTCGACGGTCTGTGCCATGGTGCTCGCCTCAGCTTTCGTAGTTGTAGAAGCCACGGCCGGTCTTCCGGCCGTGCAGTCCGGCGTCGGTCATCTGCTTGAGCAGCGGGCACGGCCGGTACTTGCTGTCGGCGTAGTGCTCGTAGAGCACTTCGACGCTGTAGAGGATCGTGTCGACGCCGATCAGGTCAGCGGTCTCCAGCGGGCCCATGGGGTGGCCGAAGCAGCCTCGGAAGACCTCGTCCACGGCCTCGGCGGTGGCGACGCCCTCGTGAACCAGGTACGCGGCCTCGTTGACCGTGAGCATCAGGACCCTGTTGGAGACGAAGCCGGAGGAGTCCTTGACGTCCACCGCGCGCTTGCCGATGCCCGCGAGCAGCTCTCGCGTGCGCTCGACGACGTCCGGCGTGGTGTGGAAGCCGGGGATCAGCTCCACCACCGGTTTGGCCGGCACCGGGTTCATGAAGTGGACGCCGACCACGCGCTCGGGGTGGCGGCCGACCGAGCCGACCTTGGTGATCGGGATCGCCGAGGTGTTGACGATGATCACCGCGGCCGGGTCGCAGACGGCGTCGAGTGCTTCGTGCACCTCGCGCTTGATCTGCCAGTTCTCGGTGACGTTCTCGATGACGAACTCGGCCTTGGCGACCGCCTCGACGCCGACCGCGGTGCTGATGCGGGCCAGCACCTCGTCGGGATCGAGGGCCGGTCCGCCGGTCAGCCTGCTGAGCCGGCAGTTGCGGGCGATGGCGGCGCGGGCCTCGTCGAGGATCGACTCCTGCGTGTCGACCAGGATCACCTCGTGCCCGCACTGGGCGAGGTTCTGCGCGACCCCGACGCCCATGACGCCGGCGCCGATGACGCCGATGACGCCGATGACGGTCATGACCTCTCCGTTCTGTCTCGGTTGTGCTGTGTGGCGGTGGCTTGCGGCTGCATCTGTGTGTTTGTGAATCAGCGCCTGCGGCGCCGGGCAGCCGCCGCTTTGAGGGCGGAGCGGCGCAGTTCGGCCTGTGCCTGCGCGTCGTCGTCCCGGGGCGCGGGCTCGGCCGTTCCCTCGGTTCCCGCGTCGACGATCTCGGCGAGTGCCGCGACGGTGGGCGCCTGGTGCAGGATGTGCGGGGGCAGTTCCGCGTCGGTGAACGCCCGGCGCAGGGCGGCCAACAGGTTGATTCCGAGCAGCGAGTTGCCGCCGAGTTCGAAGAAGTTGTCCAGCGCGCCGATCCGATCGAGCTTGAGCGATTCGGCCCACAGCGCCGCGATCGTCTCCTCGGTGTCGCCGGACGGCTCCTGATATGGCGTCACCAGGTCCGGGCGCGGATGGCGGTCGAGGGTGTGACCGCCGGTCGGGGCGAGCGCCGCGTCCACGGTGAATCCGGCGCTGAGCCGCACCATGGCCGACAGGTCCTGAGTGGAGGCGAAGAGCCGCGGCTCGCCGCTGCCGAGCGCCCGCAGCAGGGTTCGCCAGCCCTCGTCGAAGGAGATGCCGAAGGCCGCGCGGTGCTCGCGGAAGAAGGCCCGCAGGCCGTCGTCGAAGCCGCCGAGCCCTTCGTCCCAGCCGTTCCACACCCACTCGCCCCAGTCCACCGACAGGACCCTGCGATCGGGGGTCGCCCAGGCGGCGGCGAAGGCGGCGAGGAAGGCGTTGGCGGCGCAGTAATCCACCTGACCGGGACCGCCGCCGGTGGCCGAGGTCACCGAGGAGAACAGGGCGAGGAAGTCGAGCGGGATCTCGTCGCTCTCGCCCAGCCGCAGCGCGCGGGCCAGTGCCCGGGTGCCGGCCACCTTGGGCGCGAGCACCAGCTCGCCGTCCTCTGGCCGCTTGAACTGGATCAGGCCGATGCCGGGCACGCCCGCGGCGTGCAGCACGCCGTGCAGGGCGCCGAATCTGGCCTGCGCCTGCTCGACGGCGCGGCGCGCGTCCTGCGGGTCGGTGATGTCGCCGACCACGATCTCGACCTCGCCGCCGAGCGCGACGATTTCCAGGGCGCGCGCCACCCGGCCGCGACTGCTCTCGTCGACCGCCTCGGCGCCGGAGGCGATGGCCTCCCAGTGCGCACGCGGCGGCAGCCCGCTGCGGCCGAACAGGACCAGCTTCGCGCGGCAGGAGCGGGCCAGGCGCTCGGCCATGGCGAGGCCGATGCCGCCGAGGCCGCCGGTGATGAGGTAGACGCCACCCTCACGCAGCGACGTGCTGGGAACCTGGGCTGTGCCATTGGAGGCTGTGTCATTGGCGGCTGGGTCATTGGCGGCTGGGAGGTCGGGCGCGATGACGCTCTGATAGTCGCAGGCCCAGCGCCGAGCGCCGCGCAGCGCGATGGTCCGCTCGGTCCGGGTCCGGCGCAGCTCGGCGACGATCGCCGCCGGATCAGTGCGCTGCTCCGCGTCGATGAGGCGGGTACTGACCGTGGGGTATTCAAGCGGAATGACAAGCGCCGGGCCGACGAGCGTGGCGGCCGCCGGCCGCACTTCGCCGCCGCCGAGCACATCGTGTGCGCCCGAGGTGACGATATCCAGCGCCCAGCCCTCCATGCCCAGTTCCCCTGCCGCGCGGGCGAGGGAGACCAGGGTGTGCAGGCCGAGCGCGACGGTCGCCGCGTCCTCGTAGTCGTGGCCCGGCTCGTCGCGGTAACCGGAGGCGCCGTCGTCATCTTCGCCGGCTGCGGCGATCGCTGCCGTTTCCGCGGCAGTCGGCTCGTCAAGCGTCCACAGATGCACGACGCGCTCCGGCCATCCCGCGCCGGCGCGCAGATCGCGAAGCAGGTTCAGCGCGTCGTCGGTACTGCCGGGCCGCAGGGTGTAACCGGCCGGCCCCGCCGCATAGGCCGTCGCGGGACGTACGACGGTGACGTCTGCTCCGCTCCAGGCGGCGGCGCGGCGCAGTTCGGCGAGTACGCGGTCGGCGGTGCCTTCACGGGCGAAGACGAGCCAGGAGCCTGATTGCCGCTCGGCGGCCGGTGTCGCCGGAAGCTGACGCCAGACTGGCAGATGGAGCCATTGCTCCTCCGGAAGCCGCGGGATGCGGCCCACGTCGGAAAGCGTGCCGGTGCCTTCCGCCGGGAGCGCCGAGGTTGCGGCGCCGCGCACGGCTGGCTTGTCCGCCTCGATCCAGTACTTCTGCCGCTGGAAGGGATAGGTGGGCAGCGGAATGCGGCCGGGAGCGGCGACGGCGTACACCTCGGCCGAGCCGTCACGCCTACCGTGATAGGCGGTCCAGTCGATCTCGGCGCCGATAAGCCAGAGCCGGGCCAGGCAATCCGCAAGAGTCTCGTCGGCCGGGCGCGGGTCGGTGCCGGCCGGGAGCGTCGTGGTGATCAGCGGCCAGCGCTGCGGTGGGCAGCCGGCCGCGCGAAGCAGCGCGCCAAGCGAGGGACCGGGGCCGATCTCGACGAGTGCGAGCTCGGGGTCGGCGAGCAGCGCGTCTGCGCCCGCCGCGAACTGCACCGTCTCGCACATGTGCCGGGCCCAGTAGGCCGGGTCGCGTACGAGCGCGGGGTCGGCCTGATGTCCCGTCACATTGGACAGGTACGGCAGCTTCGGCGGGTTGAGGCTGATGTTGGCCGCGATCCAGTCGGTGAGCGGCGCGGCGACCTGGGCCAGCATGCGCGAGTGGAAGGCGTGCGTGGTTTGCAGCGGGCGGCAGGCGATCTCGCCCTGTCGCAGCTCGGCGAGCAGCGCGTCCATCACGGCCGACGGACCGGCGACGACCACCGTCTGCGGGCCGTTGACCGCGGCGATGTCGAGCCCTCGTTCCCGGATCCGGAAGCGGGTGCGCAGTTCCTCGGCGCTGAGCGACACCGCGGCCATCGCTCCGCGCTCGACGCCCGAGATCAGCGTCGCGCGGTGCACGACGAGTGCGATCGCGTCGCCGAGCGAGAGCACGCCGGCCAAACACGCGGCGACGTATTCGCCGAGGCTGTAACCGAGCATCGCGGCGGGCCGCAGACCCCAGTCCATCAGCGTGGCCGCGAGCGCGTAATCGACCGCGAACATGAGCGGCTGGACGATCTCCGTACGCTGCAACGCCTCGGCGCGCGGGTCGGATTCGGTTGCCCGTCCGAGCAGCGCGGCCAAGCTGGCGCCGCCGCCGCGCGGTCCGGCGAGCAGGTCAGTGAGCCCGGCTACGTCCGGAACGTCTGCTCCCTCCGCGCGCAGCGACGAAGCGATGCGGCTGAGGCAGTCGTCGAGTCGGGCGCGGAACGCCGGTTCGCGGCGGTAGAGCTCGCCGACCATGCCCGGGTACTGCTCCCCCACTCCCGCGAGTAGGAATGCCACCGGACGTTCCTGTGTCGCTTCAACTCGGGAGGCGGGAGCGGCGCCGTCCACTCGGGTCAGCACGTTGACAGCGCCGCCGAGCTGCGAGGCGACCACCGCGCGTCGGTGCTCGAAGGTCTTGCGGCCGACCTGGAGGGTGTACGCGACATCGGCGAGCCGCGTGTCCGGGTGCGCCGCGAGGTGGTCGCCGAGGCGCTGGCAGGAGTCGTCGGCCGCAGCCTCGGAGCGCGCGGACACCGGCAGCACTTGAAAGCGGCGCGAGGTGGCGGGATCCTCCGGACGGTAGGTCGGGCGGCGCGGCGGTTCCTCGACGACGACGTGCACGTTGGTGCCTCCCATGCCGAGCGAGTTGAGGCCTGCGATGCGTGGCTCTCCGGCGGGGGCGGCCCAGGTCTGCAGCCGGTTGTTGACGTAGAAGGGACTGTTGGCGAAGTCGATCTCCGGGTTCGGCGTCGTGAAGTGCAGGGTTGGCGGAATCAGACCCTCGCGGGCCGCCAGCGTCGCCTTGATCAGGCCGGCGGCGCCGGCGGCCCGGTCGAGGTGGCCGACGTTGGTCTTCACCGAGCCGATCGGGCAGTACTGATTCGTCGGCGTCGGCCCGAACGCCCGGGTGAGCGCAGCCACCTCGATGGGGTCGCCGAGCCGGGTGCCGCTGCCGTGCGCTTCCACGTAGCCGACCTGCTCGGCGCGCACCCCGGCATCGGCCATTGCCTCGGCCACCACCTTGGCCTGGCCGACGAGGCTAGGCGCGGTGTAGCCGACTTTGAGCCCGCCGTCGTTGTTCATCGCGCAGCCGCGGATGACGCCCCAGACGTGGTCGCCGTCGCGCAGCGCGTCGGAGAGCCGTTTGAGCAGAACGACGGCTGCTCCGTCGCCGAACATCGCGCCGCGTGCCTTGGCGTCGAACGTGCGCACGTGGCCGTCGGGCGACTCCATGCCGCCTTCCTCGTAGCGGTGCCCGCGCTTATCGGGAACCCGGATAGAGACGCCTCCGGCCAGCGCCATCTCGCAGTCGCCGTCGCGCAGCGCACGCACGGCCAAGTGGGTTGCGACCAGGGAGGTCGAGCAGAAGGTCTGCACGGCCACGCTCGGTCCGTGCAGGTCGAAAAGGTACGAGACCGTGGTGGCGAGGGCGTCTTTCTCGTTGCCCATCGCGATCTCGAACTGGCTCACGTCGTCGCCGAGGCGGTCGCGGATGCCGAGAAGGTAGGTGCTGATGTGGGTGCCGCCGTACACGCCCACGCGGCCGCGGTGCTCTGGGCGGCAGTAGCCGGCCTGTTCCAGTGCCTCCCAGCAGACCTCGAGGAAGAGTCGCTGCTGCGGGTCGGTCAGTGCGGCCATGCGGGGGCTGATGCCGAAGAACCCCGCGTCAAAGCCCGCGATGTCGTCGAGGACCGCGCGAGCGGGCACGTAGGCGGGGTCGCGAAGGGTTTCGGGTTCGACGCCGGCCTCGATCAGTTCCTCGGGTGAGAAGAAGGTGATCGACTCGACGCCCTCGCACAGGTTGCGCCAGAACTCGCCGACGTCGCCGGCGCCGGGGAAACGTCCGGACATGCCGACGATGGCGATCCGCCGGTCGCTCTGCCAATCCGGTGCGGTCCCCGCGAAAGTGTCCCGCTCAGCGGGACAAACCTCCGAGACCTGATTCACCGGCGCGAGCGAGTTGTCCCGCTCAGCGGGACAATCTTCCGGCACCCGACCCATCGGCACGCGCGCCTCCGACTGCTGCGAGTTGTCCCGCTCACCGGGACAAACTTCCGAGACCTCGCTCACCTGCGCGGATGCCCCACCCTGCCCGTCGATGATCGCGCCCAGCGCACGCACACTCGGCGCCTCGAACACCGTCACAGTCGGCAGCGAAACGCCGAACCGCTGCTTGAGCAGCCCGAGCATCTGCGGCACCAGCAACGAGTTGCCGCCGAGGTCGAAGAAGTTGTCGCGGGTGCCGACCGGCTCCACGCCGAGCACTCCGGCCCACACCTCCGCCAGCTCGCGCTCGGTGTCGGTGATCGGCGGGGTATATGGCTGTGGCAGTTCCGGCCTCGCGAATCGCATTCCGGGAGCCACCAGCGCCGCCACGGTTTCCATCGCCGCGGTCCCCGCCGGCGCGGCGACGCGAGCCCGCGGCAGCCGATCCGCCAGTCCCCCGGCCGCGATGACGACCGACGCCCGGCCGCAGGCGATGCTGCGATCGAAGGCAGCCAGCGCCTCCTCGTCGCTCATCGAATGCGCGACGAGGGATGCGCCGATCGCGCCCCCAGCGATCCGGCTCAGCGTGCAGGTCCAGGTGTCCCACGCCGCGCTGATCCAGCGGACCTGCCCGCCCTGCGCCTGGCTCGCGACAGCGGCGAGCGCCGCGTTGGCGGCGGCATAGCCGCCGAACGTCACACCGCCGAGCAGCGCGGACGTGGATGAGAACACGTGGCACCACCGGGGCGCCTGCACCTCGGGCAGCTCAGCGAATACCCGCGCCAGCACCTTCGCGCCGCCGACCTTCGCGTGCAGGTGCGAGGCGACGCTTCGCTCGTCCAGGTCGGCGAGCGAACGGAAAGACTCCGGCGCGGTCTGCGCGGCGGCATGGATCACACCGTCGATACGGAATTCGGCGAACAGCGCACGCATCGCAGCCGAGTCGGTGACATCAGCGCGCGGCACGTGCACTTGGGCGCCGAGCTCACGCAACCGGTTCACCGCCGCACGGCGCGGATCTGACGGGTCGTCGGGCAGGCCGCCCCGACTACTCAGCACCACGGCGCCCGCACCCCTGCGTATCAGGTGCTCTGCCAGCGTCAGACCGATATCGCCGAGTCCGCCGGTGATCAGGTAAGTCTCGCCACGCAGAACCACCCGCGCATCGCGCGAGTCGCCGGCGTCATCGGCAGAGGCCGTCGCGTAACCGGATGCGTATCGGGTTCCCGCGCGGTAGGCAACCAAGAGGTCGGCAGCAGGAGCGCGAAGCTCGTTGAGTAAGGCGTCTGCGGCGTCCGCGATGGAGCAGGCCGAATCCAAATCGATGCCGCGCACGTCAAGGCTCAGATATTCCTGGGCCGCGACGACGGGCAGGACCGCGACAGCCGCCTGAGCCGGATTCGCCCGCTCGCCGCCGAGGACTTCGTGACCGCCGCGAGTGACGAGAAGAACCTGAACACTTTGCGCGCCAAGGCTCCCCCACCGCGCCAGCGAACGCGATGCGGCGAGCACGGCGCCCAGTTCATCGCGCTCTTCCACCGACATGAGGTCAACGATCGTGAGCGTTCCGTCCGCGTCTGGCAGCGCTTCGCCGTCCAGTTCCTCGGCGGATCGGGCCACGATGACCTCGACCCCTTCGCCGCGCAGTCGTTGCGCCAGCGCGTCAGCGATGCCACGCGCATCGGCGAGCAATACGAATCGACCAGACAGCGTCGAAGCACCCTGCATCGCGGACTCGGGCTCAGTCCAACGGCGTTCCAGCAACTCGACGCGCTGAGCCGCGCTGTCCCCAGACTCCTGCTGCTCCTGTCGCTGCGCCGTTGACTTTGCGGCGGGCTCGGGCCAGAAACGCTGGCGCTGGAATGGGTACGCGGGAAGCTGGACGATCCGGCCACGGCAGCCGCGTACCGCGTCCCAGTCCAGTTCGACGCCGAGTTCCCAGAGCCGACCAAGAGTCGCGAGCAGGCGTGCCGCTTCGCTCTCGCCAGCTTCCGGCAGGGCGTTGAACACGACTGGCCCGTGCGCCCCATCCGAGCCGCTTATCAGGGTACGAGCGCCGTCGCCGCCAGAGCCGAGTTCGATGCACACCTGCGCGTTCGCTGCTATGCGGTCAGCCTCGTGGCTCCAATCCGCAGCCACAGCCACAGACGTAGCCACAGATGTAACCACAGACGTAGCCACACCGTCCTGCGCACCGCCTGTGCTTTCGGCCGCTGAGCGCAGCGCGTCTTCGAGGTTTCGCTCACCCGTCAGGACGCCAGCGACCAAGGCGCCGACGCCGGTTCCGAGCACCAGGTGCGCAGTGACGCCGCGCCGCTCCATCGCCCGGGCCAGCGCATATTCGACGACGAATACCGACAGCTGCTTCGACCCAGCGTCCACGACACCGGCACCGGTGAAATGCGGGCGCAGGTCGGTTCCGAAGTGC
>NZ_DATNGK010000083.1:0-48235 GCF_035605935.1 Actinocrinis sp.
TCCACAATGCGGGATTCGCGCCCGGATTCGGCCACGACTGGGGCAACGGCACCGTCGCCCTCTCCAGTCGTCACGCACTCGCCGTAACCAATCGCGGCGGCGCGACCACATCCGACGTCATGAAGTTCGCCGCACACATCAGGGATGGGGTCGAGGCCCGCTTCGACATCCGGCTCGGTCCGGAGTGCGACCTGGTCAACTGCTCGTATTGAGCACAACGGCCGATTCCGGGAAGGCCTCGGTGATAGGCTCCGTCACCGTCAGGCAGGTCGCGGCCGCCCACAAAACCGGGCTATAGCTCGCCCGCGTCCATTCAACCGGCGTCTTCCCCCGTGGCTTCGGGCATGTCATCGGCCAGTGCGTTTCCGCGTACGTGCACGCCGCGGCGGGTGGCATGAGAGAGAAGAGACGAACGGTGCTGCAGATCACCGGGACCGGTCACGCCGGGATGCGAATCGATACGCCCGCGGGAAGCATCCTGTGCGATCCCTGGGTCAATCCTGCCTTTTTCGCGTCCTGGTTCCCGTTCCCGGACAACTCGGGTCTCGACTGGGAAGCGCTCGGTCAAGTCGACTATCTGTACGTCAGTCATCTTCACCGTGATCACTTCGACGCAGTGAACCTTACTCGCAACGTTTCCAAGAAGGCCACGGTCCTGCTGCCTGAGTACCCGACCGATGAGCTGGAAGACCAGCTGCGGGCGCTTGGCTTCACCGACTTCCTGCGCACTGTCAGCGACGAGGTAGTGGAACTCGACGGCGGCTTGAACATCATGGTCCAGGCGCTGATCTCCCCCACCGACGGGCCGATCGGCGACTCTTCGCTCTGGGTCGAGTACGACGGCGTGCGGCTGCTGAACCAGAACGACGCCCGCCCTACCGATCTGACGCGGTTCGCGGACCTGGGTCCGGTCCACGGGCACATGCTCCAGTTCTCCGGCGCCATCTGGTACCCGATGGTCTACGACCTTCCGCACAACGCGAAGACCGCCTTCGGTAAGCAGAAACGCGAGCGGCAGTTCGACCGCACCTTTCGCTACATCGACGATCTGAAGGCGGCCAACGTCTTCCCCATCGCCGGCCCGCCGTGCTTCCTGGACGACGCGCTCTGGCAGTACAACGACATCTTCGGCGACGAAGGCAACATCTTCCCCGACCAGCACGCCTTCCAGGTCGAGTATGCCAAGGTCGGTGGCGATAACTCGCATATCCTGCTGCCCGGCTCGGTGTGCACTCTCACCGCCGACGACTGCACGACCAAGCACCCTGTCGCGGACGTTGACGCATTCTTCGCCGCCAAGGAAATGCATCTGAGGGGGTACCAGGAGCGGCAGCGCCCGGTCATTGAAGCCGCGAAGCGCACCTGGGCGCACCCGGAGATCGACGTGCTTGACGGCCTACGCCGACAGATCGAACCGCTGCTGGAGGAATCGATCTACATGGCTAAGGGCGTGGGCGGGCCGGTGCAGCTCGAGTTGACCGACCCGGAAGGTGAGGTCGTCGAGTCAATCGTCGTGGACTTCCCGAACGGGGAGGTGCGCCCGTATGCCGAGGAGAAGGTGCGTTATCGCTTTCGCACCGAGCGCCGGCTGATCGAGCACTTGCTGTTTACTGGCGAGGTGGACTGGTCGAACTCGCTGTTCCTCTCCTGCCGGTTCACCGCCACTCGGATCGGCCAGTACAACGAGTTCGTGTACTCGTTCTTCAAGTGCCTCTCCGAGGAGCGGCTCCAGTACGCCGAGGGCTGGTACGACGAGCACGAACGCACCACGGATGCCGAAGACATCACGATGGGTGATTGGACCCTCCAGCGACGCTGCCCGCATCTGAAGGCGGACCTGACTCGTTTCGGAATCGTGGAAGGTGAGACGCTCACCTGCCAGCTGCATGGCTGGCGTTTTGACCTGCCCAGTGGCAGGTGCCTCACCAGCGCGGGCCATCAGCTGCGTTCACGGCCCGCCGACAGGAAATCGGACGCGGCGTCCTAGTGCCGCCCTGGGACACCGGCGCCTGAGAAACGGCGGACCTGCCCGTATGGGAAGGTCCGCCGGCTGTCAGATCTGACAGATTCCGTTTCCGGTCGGCTAGAGCAACCGGACGACGGCGACCGAGCGGCCGAGCACCTTCTGGCCCGCGCTCACCGCAGTCAGCTCGACGCGCACCTTGTTGTCCTCGAGCAGCGCACTGATCTTCCCGGACACTTCGATGCTGGCGCCGACACCGTCATCCGGGACGATCACCGGCTTGGTGAAGCGCACCCCGTACTCCACGACCGCGCTCGGATCGCCGGCCCAGTCGGTGACCACGCGGATTGCCTGCGCCATCGTGAACATGCCGTGCGCGATCACGTTCGGCAGGCCGACCTGCACCGCGAAGCGCTCGTTCCAGTGGATCGGGTTGAAGTCCCCGGCCGCTCCGGCGTAACGCACCAAATCGGCCCGGTCCACCGGGAAGCTCTGCGCAGGCAGTTCGTCGCCGACCGCCAGGTTTTCGTAACGCGGCATCAGGACTCCCCTGCTTCGGCCTTGTCCGCCCCGCCGTTCTTGGCGGAGGTGTCTTCCCGGACGACGAACAGCCCGTACGCCGTGCAGACCGGCTCGCCCTCAACCGTACGCAGCTCGCTGACCAGCGTGATCATGTCACTGCCGGCGATGGACTTGATCGCCTCGATCTTGACGACGCATTCGATCCGGTCCCCCGCGCGCATCGGCCGCTGGTAGACGAACCGCTGGTCGCCGTGTACCACCCAGGAATCGCCCAGGCCGAACTCGGGATCGTTGACGGCCTGGTAGGCGGCCGGGATCGCGATGATGACCGGGAAGGTCGGCGGGGCGATCACATCGGGATGGCCAAGCGCCTTGGCCGCTTCGGGGTCCAGATAGGCCGGGTGCAGGTCGCGCACCGCGGTGGCGAACTCCCGGATCTTCTCGCGCCCCACCTCGTAGGACGCGGTAGGCGGATACGTCCGGCCGACGAACGACTGATCCAGCGGCATGGCCCGGCCCGTCACCCCTCTGCTCGTGACACCGGCGCGGTCTCAGACGCGCGCGCCGCGTCGGATTGGGCTTTCGTCTGACTGTGCGGTTCGCTCTTGGACTGTTCGCTCGTCGTCAAGACGCACGAGAAGCCGCTCCGCGCTGCGCGGCGTGATCACGGCTTGGTGATCGCGGCACAGAGCGGGCGGCTTCCGAGGTTCGCGGGCGCGGACTACCGGGTCTCGCGGTGGACGGTGTGCTTGCCGTCCCGCGGGCAGAACTTCTTCAGTTCAAGGCGGTCCGGGTCGTTGCGCCGGTTCTTCTTGGTGATGTAGTTCCGCTCCTTGCACTCCACGCAGGCCAGCGTGATCTTCGGGCGGACGTCGGTAGCGGCCACGGGAGCTACTCCTGTTTGCGAGCGGACAGACTGAAAAGCGGACGAGACTAGGCTACCGGATCGAGCCGGGTGCCTCGGACGCCCGCGTCATGCTTCGGGTTGTGGTAGCGGTGACCGGACTTGAACCGGTGACACAGCGATTATGAGCCGCTTGCTCTGCCAACTGAGCTACACCGCCATGATCGACTACGGCCCGCCGGGCGACGCTCGATCATGACGTCACAGGCGGGCCGCCGATCACAGAGCCCCAATACGGAATCGAACCGTAGACCTTCTCCTTACCATGGAGACGCTCTGCCGACTGAGCTATTGGGGCGAGCGAGGAAAACCATACACGGCGGACCGCGCGCAGCGAAATCCGGTTTCGCCCGGGCGAGTGGCGACAGGCGTCGAGCTGGCCGGACATCGGCGGCGTCGCAATACCCGAACTCGCGACCCCGCGACCGGCGGACAACGCGTACCCGGATACGCCAACATATCCCGCGTGACGAATGAGCCGGGGGCGAGCACCGCGAGCACAGCCGCGTCGAGCGGGCCGAGTGCTGAGAACGAGTCTCCGGACGGGGAGATACCAAGCTGGCTGCCTGAGCTCACCCGAGCCGAGCGCCGCCTGTGGGAGGCGTTCCCCTATGGCGCGACAGTCGAATACCTGTCCGGCGACCCCGAGCTCGACGATCCGGCTCAGGCCGATGAGTGGAGTGACGATCGTACGATTCGCGCGGCAGTGATCGCCGCGCTGGCCCTCGGCGCCTGCAAGCCGGTGCCGGGGCGCACCGCGGGCGTCCGGATCATCGGGGCGCGCATCGTCGGGCAGATCGATCTGCGGCACGGCCAAATTGACGTGCCGCTCACCCTGCGGCACTGCCGCATCGAGGACACGATGCGGTTGGACGAGGCGGTGACCAAGTCGATCGACCTCACCGGCTCGCAGACCGGCCGGATCATGGCCGAGGGCGCACATGTACGCGGCTCGCTGAAGCTGAACGACGTGCGGGTGTGCGGTGACCCTGATTTCGCGCTGCACCTTGACGAGATCACGATCGACACGGACCTCGCCGCGCGGGCGCTGCACTGTGACGGGCCGGTGTGCCTGATCGGCGCGCGGATCGGCGCCGTGCTGGATCTCGTTCGCAGCAAGCTGCATCATCCCGGGAACGCCGCGGTCAGCCTCGGCGGCGCGCACATCGGCCGCAGCCTGCTGCTCGGCTTCGCGCAGATCCACGGGCAGTTGCGGGTGCCGGGCGCGTCGGTCGACGGGATAGCGCTGTTCTCCGGCACCAAGATCACGGATATCGGCGGCGTCGAGATCGTCGGCCGGCAGGGCGTCGCCCTAGCCGGCGAAAGCTTCACGGCCGCCGGCGACGGGCTGTTCGAACGCGGCTTTCACGCCGAGGGTCAGGTCGCACTTATCGCCGCGAGCTTCGGCGGCGTGCTTTCTTTCCGGGGTGCGCGGCTTGAATCAGTCAACAACGATCCCGCGCTGCATTGCGGCGGCATGCAGGTCGCCCGTGGCTTCTACCTCACGGGTGGCTTCCATGCGAAGGGCGAGGTGCGGCTGATCGGCTCGCGGGTCGGCGGCAACCTTGACTTGGTCGGCATCGCGAGGGACTCGGGTCCCATCACGCTTTACCACGCGGCGGTGGCGACAATCCGCGACGGCGGACCGCAGACGTGGCCGGACGAGGTACTGCTCGACGGCCTTACCTACAACGCGTTCGATCCATACCTGCCCGGTAAGGACCGTCTCGCGCTCTTACGCCGCCAAAGGGACGGTTACCGCGCACAACCGTACGAGTTCATGGCTGCGTATTACCGCGCGCTCGGACACGAGGAGGACGCGCGCACCATCCTGATCGAGAAGGAGCGGGTGCGTCGGACCGACAGCCGGCGCTGGGACCGGTTCGTCGGAGTGATGTTCGGCACCTTGGTCGGCTACGGGTATCGGCCGATGCGGGCCGTGTTCTTCAGCATCCTGATCCAGTTGGCGGCGATCGGCTTCTTCGCGGCCGACCGGCCGACACAGATCCGGCCGGACGAGCACGTGGTCTACTACCCGGCGCTCTACGCTGCGGATTTGTTCGTTCCGATCGTGCACTTCGGGCAGGCGGACGCGTTCCAGTCGCACGGTTTCGCGGCGGTCGTGGCCTGGGGACTGCCGTACCTCGGCTGGGCGTTCGGCATCGCGATCGTCGCCGGCGCGTCACGTGCGCTGGCCCGTGGCGGCTCCGGAATGCTGGGCTGAGCCGGGAAACGTGAGCCACGACACTGTCCCGAATTCAATAACGAGGCTTTGGAATAGTTTAGGATTCAACCTAGTTGCAGCGGGTGAGGCGCCCACCCGATCCCGGCACGAGCACAGGAGTTGAATCCCATGACTGAGCTGCACGACGTTCTCGAACTGGACAAGAACGCCCAGGACCTGCTGTTTCGCTCCGCGCGCACGGCGAACACGTTCACCGACGAGCCGGTCAGCGAGGAGCAGGTCGCCGCTATCTACGACCTGATCAAGTACGCGCCGACCTCGATGAACATCCAGCCGCTGCGCGTGGTGCTGGTGCGCACCCCCGAGGCTCGCGAGCGACTGGTCGGACAGCTGAGCGACGGCAACAAGGCCAAGACCCAGAGCGCGCCGCTGACCGCGATCCTCGCCTACGACCCCGAGTTCCACGAGCACCTGCCGACCGTCTTCCCGCACTTCCAAGGCGCGCAGGATCTGTTCAAGGGCAAGCCGCACCGCCACGACACGGCGAAGTTGAACGCGCTGCTCCAGGTCGGCTATTTCATCCTCGGTGTCCGCGCGGCCGGCCTCGCCGCGGGCCCGATGACCGGCCTCGACGCCGAGGGCATCGACCGCGAGTTCTTCGCCGACTCCGGCTACAAGACCCTGGTCGTGGTGAACATCGGCCGGCCCGGCGAGAACGCCTGGTTCCCGCGCAACCCGCGCCTGGACTTCGAGCAGGTCGTCACCGCCGTCTGAGCCAGCCCGATCAGGTTCGGGCGGACCCCGATACGAGCGCCGCGCACCCCAGCACACTGCGATGGCCCGCCGAAACCCGGCGGGCCATCGTGTATTCCGCGGTGCGCGAGGCGGGACTCGAACCCGCACGCCTTATTAGGGCACTGGGACCTAAACCCAGCGCGGCTGCCAATTACGCCACTCGCGCGCGCGACCATCGTACGGTACCGGCCCGCTTGAGAACGGTCAGATAGCTGCCGCTCAGGGCTCGGCAATCAGGTCGGCGGGGATGAGGGAGAAGGTCACCATGTCCTGCTGGCCATGGTGGGTGAAGCCGGCGTTTCGGGCCACGCCCTCGCGCACGAAGCCGGCCTTTTCGGCGACGCGCTGTGAAGCGGTGTTGCCGGTGGCCGCGAAGAGTTCGACTCGGTTGAAGGCGTGCTCGCGCAGAATCCACTCGGCAGCGATGCGTAGCGCCTCGGGGGCGTAGCCGCGCCCGCGCGCCCACGGTGCCATCGCGTACCCGATCTCGGTGGAGCGGCGCAGCCAGTCGGTGCTCCTGACGCCGATGCCGCCGAGGTACTGGTCCGTGTGCGCGTCGGTGATAGTCCAGTGGATTCCGTCGCCCATCGCGCGCAACAGGTGCGCGGTGTCGACGCACCAGCGGCGGCCGTCTTCGAGGGTGTACGGCTGGGGAGCGGAGAGCCAGCGCTTGGACAGTTCGTCGCCGAACATGGCGACGGTGGGTTCGACGTCCTGCTCGCGGTGCGCGCGCAGCAGGAGCCGCGCCGTCTTGAGTTCGGTCATCGGAAACATGCGCACGAGCATCGGTCCAGCTTCGCAGGTCGCGTTTGAGAGTGGAATCACAACCCGTAACGGCAAAACCCCGCTGGTTGGATCGGCACCGCGTGGCAGCATGGGCTGGCAGTCGGAAACGTCGGAAAGAGGCGATCGCGATGACGGCGCAGCCCAGCGTCTCGTATTCGATCACGGTGCGGCTTGAGGCGCCCGCGCGCGGCAGCGCGGTGTCCCACCTCACCAGGGTGGTCGAGGAAGCCGGCGGCGCGCTCACCGCGCTGGACGTCTCCGGCTCCGGCAATGAGCGGCTGCGCATCGACGCGACCATCGCCGCGTCCAGCAGCGAGCACGCGAAGCGGATCACCGAGGCCATCGACGCCATCGACGGGATCGAGGTCGGCAGGGTCTCGGACCGCACCTTCCTGCTGCACCTCGGCGGCAAGATCGAGATGCAGTCGAAGGTTCCGCTGCGCAACCGCGATGACCTGTCGATGGCTTACACGCCGGGCGTCGCGCGCGTCTGCATGGCGATCGCGCAGAATCCGGAGGACGCGCGCCGGCTGACCATCAAGCGCAACGCGATCGCCGTGGTGACGGACGGTTCGGCGGTGCTCGGCCTCGGCAATATCGGGCCGCAGGCCGCGCTGCCGGTGATGGAGGGCAAGGCGGCGCTGTTCAAGCGGTTCGCCGGGATCGACGCGTGGCCGATCTGCCTGGACACCCAGGACACCGAGGAGATCATCCGCACGGTCAAGGCAATCGCGCCGGGCTTCGCGGGGATCAAACTGGAGGACATCTCCGCGCCGCGCTGCTTCGAGATCGAGCGGCGGCTGCGCGAGCAGTTGGACATCCCGGTCTTCCACGACGACCAGCACGGCACCGCGATCGTGGTGCTTGCCGCGCTGACCAACGCGCTGCGGGTAGTGGGCAAAGAGATCGGCCAAGTGCGGATCGTCGGCTCGGGTGCGGGGGCGGCCGGAACGGCGATCCTGCGGCTGCTGCGCGAAGCGGGAGCTAAGGACATAACGGTCGCGGATTATCTCGGCGTGGTGCACGCCGGGCGCGATGACCTCGGCGGGCCGGACTCGGACCTGCGCTGGGTGGCGCAGAACACCAATCCCGGCGGATACACCGGGACGCTGCGCGAGGCGCTGGCCGGAGCGGACGTGTTCATCGGCGTCTCCGCGCCGAGCATCCTCACCGGGGACGACATCGCGACGATGGCTCCCGACGCGATCGTGTTCGCGCTGGCGAACCCGGACCCGGAGGTGGATCCGGCGGCGGCGCAGGAGCACGCGGCGGTGGTCGCGACCGGCCGCAGCGACTTCCCGAACCAGATCAACAACGTACTGGCGTTCCCCGGGGTGTTCCGCGGGCTGCTGGACGCGCACGGCCACAAGGTTTCGCAGACGATGCTGCTGGCGGCGGCGCGCGCGCTGGCGGATGTGGTGAAGGAGGACGAGCTGAACGCGAACTTCATCGTGCCGTCCGTCTTCAACCCGGATGTGGCGCCGGCGGTGGCGGCGGCCGTCCGCGAGGCCGTGGACGGGAAGAAGTAGCCGGGAAGAAGCGGCCGGGACCGCGCAGGATGGCGACTCAGGCGTCCCACTGAATCCTGACCATCCAGTCATCAGAATTCTGATGACCGGATAGTCGGGATCGGTGATGTCCGCACGAGAGAGTGCGGCCAGGGACCGCGGCTACTGCTCGGGGATGAGCAGGACCTTGCCGGTCGTCGCGCGCGACTCGAGGGCCGTGTGCGCCGCCCCGGCCTCAGCGAGTGGGTAGCGGGAGCCGATCGTGATGCTGAGCGATCCGTCCGCGATCGCGCCGAGCAGCTCGCCGGTGCGCCATGCCAGCTCCTGCGGCTCCGCGACGTGGTGCTGGAGTGTCGGGCGGGTGATGAACAGCGAGCCTGCCGAGTTCAGTCGCTGGAGGTCGAACGGCGGGACCGGGCCGCTCGCCGCGCCGTACAGCGCCAGCAGGCCGCGCGGGCGCAGGGACCCCAGCGACGCGTCGAAGGTCGTCTTGCCGACGCCGTCGTAGACCACGTCGACGCCTCGCCTGTTCTCCGTCAGGTCGCGCACCGCGCCGGCCAGGTCGTCGACCTCGGTGTAGCGGATGATCTCGTCCGCGCCCACCGACCGCGCCAGCTCTTCCTTCTGCTTCGTGGACACCGTGCCGATGACCCGGCCGCCGCGTGCCTTGATCATCTGGGTGAGCAGCAGACCCATGCCGCCCGCCGCCGCGTGTACGAGCGCTGTGTCGCCCGCCTTGATCGGCCACGTCGAGGTGGTGAGGTAATGCGCCGTCAGGCCCTGGAGCATCGCCGCGGCCGCGGTCTCCAGCGGGATCTCGTCCGGGATACGCACCGCGCGGGCCGCCTCTACCAGCGTGTGCTGCGCGTAGGCGCCGCTGACGCTGTCCACCGAGGCGACATGGTCGCCCACGTTGAACCCGGTCACGCCCTCGCCGACCGCCTCGACCGTGCCGGCGAACTCCGCGCCCGGCGTGAAGGGCACCGGGCGCGGATAGGCGCCCTTCCGGAAGTAGGTGTCAATGAAGTTCACGCCGGCCGCAGCCACCTTGACCAGTAATTGGCCGGGCCCCGCGTGCAGCCGCGGCCCTTCGGCGTACTCCAGTACCTCCGGGCCGCCGGTCTTGCTGACAACGATCGCGTTCATGCGCGCCTCCGCGTTGGTCGATAGTTATCGAACATCGATGGTTATCGAGCCAAAGGGTGTGCCGGGCCGGGTTATTCCGCTCAGTCGGTCAGGTTCTCGCCGAACTCGAACCGTGCGCCGAGCGCCGCCAGCTTGTCCGCGAAGTCCTCGTAACCGCGGCTGATCAGCGAGATACCGTGCACCGTCGAGGTGCCCTGCGCCGCCAGCGCCGCGATGAGGTACGAGAAACCCGCGCGCAGATCCGGGATCTGCAACTCGGCCGCGTGCAGCTTGGTCGGCCCGGAGATCACCGCGGAGTGCATGAAGTTGCGCTGACCGAACCGGCAGGGCGTGCCACCGAGGCATTCGCGGTACAACTGCACCTGCGCGCCCATCGAGATCAGGGCGCTGGTGAAGCCGAGCCGCTTCTCGTACACCGTCTCGTGCACGATGGACAGCCCCTGAGCCTGCGTCAGCGCGACCACGAGCGGCTGCTGCCAGTCGGTCTGGAACCCGGGGTGCACGTCGGTCTCCAGCGCCAGCGCCTTGAGCGCGCCGCCGGGGTGCCAGAACCGGATGCCCGGATCGCTCTGAACGTCGTCGACCTCGAACGCGCCACCGACCCGGCGGAACACGTTAAGGAAGGTCATCATCGAGCCCTGCTGCGCGCCACGCACCAGGATGTCGCCGCCGGTGGCCAGCGCCGCGCAGGCCCAGGAAGCCGCCTCGAGCCGGTCCGGCAGCGCACGGTGGCTGTAGCCCTCGAGCCGGTCGACGCCGGTGATGTGGATGACCCGGTTGTCCAGCACCGAGATGATCGCGCCCATCTTCTGCAGGACCGCGATCAGGTCCACGATCTCCGGCTCGGTGGCCGCGTTGCGCAGTTCCGTCACGCCCTCGGCGAGCACCGCGGTCAGCAGTACCTGCTCGGTAGAGCCGACGCTCGGGTACGGAAGCGTTATCTTCGTGCCGCGCAGCCGCTGCGGGGCTTCGATGTGCAGCCCGTCGGCCCGCTTGTCGACCACGGCGCCGAACGCGCGCAGGGCGTCGAGGTGGAAGTCGATCGGCCGGTCGCCGATGCGGCAGCCGCCGAGGTCCGGGATGAAGGCGTGGCCGTTGCGGTGCAGCAGCGGGCCGCACAACAGGATCGGGATTCGGCTTTCCCCGGCGTGCGCGGCGATCTCGGCGTGGTCCGCGGCGTCCACCGAAGCGGGGTCGAGCACCAGCTCGTCGACCACATCGCCGGTGCGTACCGTGACGCCGTGCGCCTCCAGCAGGCCGGTGACGATCCGCACGTCGCTGATCCGCGGGACGTTGCGCAACCGGCTCGGGCTGCTGCCGAGCAGTGCGGCGACCATGGCCTTGGGCACCAGGTTCTTCGCACCGCGCAGGGTGACCTCGCCGGTCAGCGGGGTGCCGCCGGTGACGTGGATGCGGTCCGGCCGCAGCTGCGGGGTATGGCCGGTGCGGGCAGCTGAACGGGACGCTGCGGACGGACGGGGCAGGGCGGTTGCGGGTGCGCTGTTCATGGCTCCGTGTCTGCTTCGGCCCGCGGGCGGGCTTGAGGACGTGGAGTCCCGACCCATCCTGCTTCCGGCGGCCCTCCGGATCTCGGGGCGGAACAAGCGCCAAGTCTGCCAGAGACGCGGGGCCGGGTTCCAACACCGCTGCGCGGCGGTTCGAACACGCGCATCAGCCGCGCCGCAACCGGCCCTCGCCGCCGGATCAGCGCGGTAGCGCTCGAAAATGCGGCGGTTGGGCAGTTCAGGTTCGGTGAGAAGAGTGAGCGGCGTGGCGCGTCGTACGCCGTGGATCGGCCCGGCACGCGGCCGACACCCGTCGGCGACCAACGCGCCGCGCCGGATGATCCTCCTGAGAAGATGGCTCCATGACCGAGGTCGCATTGACCGGGCGGCTGCTGGTCGCCACGCCGCTGCTGGTGGACCCGAACTTCGACCGGACCGTGGTGCTGGTGCTCGATCACGACGGCGACGGCACGCTGGGCGTGGTGGTCAACCGGCCGACGGCGGTGCCGGTGCGCGAGGTGCTGCCCGCGTGGAGTGAGCTGGCCGAACCGTTGCCGATGGTGTTCCAGGGCGGCCCGGTGGCACTGGACTCGGCGCTCGGCCTGGCCGAGTTGCGTTCGGTGCCGCGGCCCGGGGCCGGCGAGCCGCTCGGCTGGCGGCGGGTGCACGGCGATCTCGGTCTCGTCGATCTGGACATCCCGCCGGAGATGCTGGCCACGGAGATATCGGCGTTCCGGGTGTACGCCGGGTACGCGGGCTGGAGTTCGGGGCAACTGGAGCGTGAGCTGGCTCAGGGCGCCTGGTACGTGGTCGATCCGGCGCCCGGTGACGCCTTCACCCTCGATCCGGATCGCACCTGGCGGGCGGTGTTGCGCAGGCAGCGCGGCGAGCTGGCGCTGCTGTCGACCTTCCCGGAGGACCCGGCGATGAATTAGCGCCTCGGCTGGGTGTGATTCGTTACGCGTTTTGTTACCTCGTATCGCCAACTGCTGCACAGCGGGGCTGATGCACTCGTAGACTCGCCTCATGAGTACGGCAGAAAAGCTCTCGGGCGGTACCGCCACGATCACCGATGAGCGGGTCGAGTACAGCACCGACAACGGGGATCACGAGCGGTTCTCCCATTACGCGGAGAAGGACAAGATCACCGAGGCGCTGGTGCTCGGCACTCCGGTGACGGCGCTGTGCGGCAAGGTGTGGGTGCCAAGCCGTGATCCCAGCCGCTTCCCGATCTGCCCGACCTGCAAGGAGATCTTCGACGATCCGAAGTTCTTCTACGACGACGAGAACGAGTCGTCCGGCGCCGGCAGCGGAGAGAAGTAACGGCGATGGGATCGGGGACCGCGGTCGCCGAGCGGGCGGTCGCGTTCCCCGGCTCGGTGCGGGAGGCACTCGACCTGCTCGCGGCGCGCCCTGACGCGACCGTGGTGGCCGGTGCCACCGAGGTGATGACCCTGGTCAACGCGGGCACGCTGGTTCCGTCCTGCCTGATCGTGATCGATCGGGTCGCGGAGCTGCGCGGGGTGTGGTTCGCCGACCAGGAAGTCGTGCTGGGCGCCGCGACGACGTGCGCGGATCTGATGCACAGCGATGTGCGCGGGATGCTGCCGGCTCTCGGCCAGGCGGCGCGCGCGATCGCCACCCCGGGCATTCGCAGCCGGGCGACGCTCGGCGGGAATCTGCTTTCGGGTAAGCGGTCCGGTGGTCCGACCGCCGCGGCGCCGACCCGCGACCTGCTGACCGTGCTGGTCGCGCTGAACGCGGTGGCGGTGTGCCGGTCGGCGGACGGCTGGCGGCAGATTCCGGTGCTGGAGCTGTACGCGCGAGACGGCGGCGTTGACCTACGGCCCGGTGAGTTGCTTACCGCGCTGCGGGTGCCGATGAGCGGTGGTCCGCAGGGCTTCATGAAGGTGGGAACGCGGGCCGGGGGCGCGCGTCCGCTGGTGACTTTCGCGCTGGCTGCCGACCTGCCTGCTCGCACGGTGACCTGCGCGATCGGCGGCTTTTCCCCGGCGGCGGTGCGGGTGGACCACGCGGGTCAGTGGCTGGCCGAGCATGTCGACTGGGAAAACGGCGCGATCTCCGATCCGACGACGTATCCACGGTTCGCCCGGCTGATCGCGGAGGGCCTGGTGGTGCCCGGTTCGGCCGGTCCGGCGGGTTGGACCACGGCCGCGGTGCCGCAGGAGTACCGCGAGCAGGCCGCCGAGGTCTGCGCTCGGCGGGCGCTGGTTCGGGCGCTGCCGCCGGCCGGCTGGCTGGAGCAGGTGGCCGAGTACCAGCGGCGCGCCGAGTTCCTGCGGCACCGGGCTCGAGTGGACCGCGCGGAGCGCGGCCTGCCCGCGGAGCCGCCGGTACCTGGGCAGGAGTCCGGGTTCGGAGGGGGACGCGGTGAGTGAGCCGGGTGTGAACGAGCCGGGCACGCCGGATCCGGGCGCCGTGGCGTGGGCCACCGCCGGTTACGAGCTGACGATCAACGGCACCGCGCAGCCGGTGGCTGACGCGTGGATCGGTGAGAATCTGCTGTTCGTGCTGCGTGAGCGACTTGGGTTCACCGCGGTGAAGGACGGTTGCGGCGAGGGCGAGTGCGGTGCGTGCACGGTCCTGATGGATGGTCAGCCGACGGCGGCTTGTCTGGTTCCCGCGGCGGCCGCGACGGGCCGCGCGATCGAGACGCCGGAGTTGCACGCGGTGCCGCAGCCGGACTCGGTGGCTCGCGCGCTTGCCGCGAACGCCGGCGCCGGCTGCGGGTTCTGCCTGCCCGGGATCGGGATGCAAGTGCGTGCGCTGCTGGAGCGCAACGCCAAGCCGAGCGCGGCTGCGGTCCGCGAGGCGTTGAGCGGGCACCGCTGCCGCTGTCTGCCGCCGGAGCGGTTCATCGCTTCAGTCGACGAGGCCGCCAATGCGCTGGCGCGCGAGCGTGCACAGGCTCAAGCGCAGGCCGAGGCACTTACGCAAGCGGAACTTGATGCGCAAGCGCAGCCGCTGCGCGAGTCGCAGGTGATGACGTCCGCGAACTTCGCTCGGGTCCCGGCTCAAGGCACAGGCCGCAGCCGACAGGCCGGCGACCATGGGCAGACCGGGGCACCCAGGTGACGACCCCGACCTCGCTGCCCGGTTTCCTGATCGGCGAGCAGCTTCCGGACCTGCCGGACGGCACCGCGCAGCCGATCGAGTCTGAGCTGGCCGAGTACGGTCCGAACCTGAGCGAACCGAGCCCGGCGACCGCAGACGGCGTCGGGAAGGTCGTGCCGACGGCCAAGGCCAACGGCCGCTATCCATACGCGGCGGATCTGGGCGTACCCGGGATGCTGTGGGCGGCGATGACGCGCAGCCCGCATCCGCGCGCCATCATCGCGGGCTGCGATACGAAGGCGGCCATGGCGCTGCCGGGCGTGCACGCGGTGCTCGCGGGCCCGGACCTGGGCGTCAATCACGTCGATTATCTCGGCCAATGCGTCGCCATCGCGGCCGCCGAGCACCCCGCGATCGCTCGGGCCGCGCTGGATCGCGTCGTGATCGACTATCAGCAGCAGGAGCCGCTGACCGATCCGCGGCAGGCGTTCAACGCCGCGCCGATTCATTCGGACGGGAACGTGGCCGCGCACCGGTTCTTCAGCACGGCGCATGACGTGCCGGCTGCGCAGCTGCGCAGCTCCTCGCCGTCGGAGCGGCGCGCGGAAGCGTTGACGGGGTTGACGGCCGGGTCGAAGGCGCAGTCCCCCGACGAAGAGCCTGAGGCTGCGCCGCGCAGCGTTTCGGTCATCCACGGGTACGAATTCGCCCGGCCCGCGAACTGGCCCGCCGGCCCGGGCACGGTGTTCGCCGTTCCGCACGGCGACGGCGTCGAAATCCACACACTGAGCGTGGACCCGGGCCGCGACCGCCGAGCGCTGGCCGCCGCGTTGGGCCGGCCGGAGGCGGAGATCCGGCTGGTGCCCGCGCCGTTCACCGGCGGCTCGATCGCGGATGACGCGGACCTGCGAGTCGCCGCCGCGCTGCTGGCCGCGCGCACCGGCAGGCCGGTCAAGGCGGTGGACGGCAGCGTCGGGCACTGGCCGGCCGGTACCGCCGAACCCGCCGCGCGCGTGCACGCGATCCACGTCGCTGACGAGGACGGGACGCTGCGCGAGGTGCGCATCGAGCTGGTGATCGACGGCGGCGCGGAACCCGCGGCGGCCGAGGCACTTCTTGACGAGTACTGCCGGCTGGCCGCGGGCCCGTACCGGGTGCCGAAGGTGGAGGTACAGGGCTGGGTCGTGCGCACGCACAACCCGCCGCTCGCGCCGTGGCCGGGCGGCGGCGCCGCGCTCGCCGCGGTGGTCGCCGAGGCGCAGATGGACGCGGTGGCCGCGGAACTCGGCATGACCGGGCTCGAAGTTCGTGTCAAGAACTTGATGCGCACTGGGGACAAGCTGCCGGACGGCCGCAAGGTGGTCGCCGCCGACGTGCTCCCAGAACTGGTCACCGCGGTGCTGGACGCTCCGGTGCCGTCGTTCCCGCCCGGCCCTGACGTGCGCGAGTTCCCCGGCACGGTCGGACGCACCGGGGAGATGACCCGGCTGCGGCGCGGCGTCGGCGTGGCGCTGGCGATGGTCGATCTGGTGCCGCCGGGCCTGACGGAGGAGTTGGCCACGGCGCAGGTGGCGCTGACCTCGGACGTGCACGGACCGCTGGCGCACGTGAGCACCTCGATGGTGGACACCGGCGGGGGGCAGCACGCGATGCTGCGGCGGATAGTGCGCGAGGTGCTTGGCGTGCAGCGGGTGCTGGTGCGCCGGCCGACCGCGCCCGGCGCGCTTCCAGCCACACCGCTGGCGTCAGGGCGTGCGGCGTGGTTGCACGGCATGGCGGTGCAGCGCGCGGCGCAGGCGGTTCGTGCCCAGGCGCTCGCGGCGGTCGGCGCGGAGTTGGCGATCTCGCCGGAACTGCTGGAGGTGCGCGGCGATCGCGTGGTCAGCTATGACGGGATGCTCTCGCGGCCGCTGGACGAGGTCTATCGGGCCGCGCTGCGCGGAGCGGCGGTGTACCTGGCTGACGGCGAGTTCCGAGTGCGCGGCTCCGGACCGGCCGAGCCCGGCGTATTCGTGCCCGAGCCCGGTCAGGCGCACGTGGTGTTCGCGGTGCACCGGGCGGTCGTCGACGCGGATACGGAACTCGGGCTGATTCGGCCGGTGCGGGTGACAGCCGCGCACGATGTGGGCCGCGCGCTGGTGCCCGGCCGGATCGATGCGGCGATCGCGGCCGGGGTGATGGCGGCGGCCTCGGCGATGTTCGCGGACGAGGCCCCGGCGGCGCGCGGCGCGGCCGGCGCGCTGGCCTGCGCGCAGTTGCCGACCGCGCTGGATCTGCCGGAGGTGGACGTGCTGGCGCCGATCCAGTCCTCGATCGGGGAACTGGAGACCACGGCGCTGCGGCGACGCGGCTTCTCGGCGCCGCTACCGCTCGGCTATCAGCCGGTGGGCCGGATCGCGCATGCCGCGGCGGCCGCGGCGCTGGCCTGCGCGGCGCGGGACGCTCTAGGCGCGCACCGCACGGCGATCCCGATCCGGCCCTGGGAGACCGGCCGGGACAGGTGATCTGGGTGTCATTGCCAAGCCCAGCGAGAAACAAAACACTGATACAACACTGATGCACGTAACAGCCGAAAACCACTTGCGCCCATGACGTACGCTGGACCAATGGCCAGTTCCGTCGAGACCTCAGCGAATCCCGTGGAGACCACCCAGACCGCCCAGCTCGACGGGCTTTTCTCGCCCAAGCATCTCGCCGTGACGATCGGCATCATCTCCTCGGTATTGCTGACCGCCTTCGAGGCCATGGCGGTAAGCACGGCGATGCCGGTCGCGGTCGCCGACTTGCGCGGCCTGCCGTACTACTCGCTCGCCTTCAGTGCCTTCCTGACGCTCAGCCTGCTCGGCATGGTGCTGTCCGGTCAGCGCGCCGACGCTCGCGGTCCGCGGCTGCCCTACCTCGGCGGCTTCGGCTTGTTCGGCGTGGGGCTGCTGGCCGCGGGGACCGCGACGAGCATGGCGCAGTTCGTACTGGGCCGCGCACTCCAAGGTTTCGGCGCCGGGCTGATGATCGTCTCGCTCTACATTCTGGTCGCGCGGGCGTACCCGGAGTATCTGCGCAGCAAGGCCTTCTCGGTGATCGCGAGCTGCTGGGTGCTGCCGGCGATCATCGGACCGCTCATCGCGGGGGTGCTCACCGAGGACGTCTCCTGGCGTTGGGTGTTTCTCGGTGTCGCGGTACTGATCGTCATTCCGCTCGCCTTCCTTATTCAGCCGCTGCGTAACGTGCCCGACGCGCCGGATCCAGCGCAGCCCGCCACGGAGACTGACCGGGCCCGGCAGCGCACGGTCCGGATCTGCGCCGCGCTGACCGCGCTCGGCGCCGGCCTGTTCCAGTTCGGCAGCCAGCAGCTCAACTGGATCGGCTTGGTGCTGGTGCCGCTCGCGTTGGTGCTCCTGGTGCCGAGCGTGCCGAGGCTGCTGCCGCGCGGCATCTTCCGGGCCGGACGCGGTCTGCCGACGGTGGTCGCGATCCGCGGTTTGATGGCCGCGACCTACTTCGGTATCGAGGCGTTCATTCCGCTGATGCTGGTTCAGGAGCGCGGGATGAGCGTGACCGGCGCCGGATTCTCGCTCACCGGCGCGGCGATCAGCTGGGCGCTCGCGGCCTGGTCGATCAACCGGCCGTGGCTGCGTGCGCGGCTCTCCCAGGCGGGCATGGTGCGGCTCGGCGCCGGCGTGACGGCCGGCTCCCTGCTGCTCGCGATAGTGGCGATCAGCCCGCACGCCCCGCAGTGGACCGCGGCCGTGGCGATGTTCCTCGGCGCGATCGGGATGGGCCTGGTATGGCCGAACGTCAGTGTGCTGACGCTGGAGCTCTCGGATCCGGGCGACCAGGGCGCGAACGCCGCCTCGTTGCAGGTCGCGGACGGGCTCGGCAGCACCCTTTCGATCGCTGTCGCCGGGGCCGTCTACCATGCGCTACACACCACGGCGGCAGCGGATCGGCCGGTATTCGCGCTGATGTACGGCATGTTCATCGCCGTCGGCGCGGTCGCGTGGCTGATCGCGCCCCGGGTCCGGGTACGGTAGATCTCCGCGCTTCACGCTTGTGGCCGGCTGCCGAATAGCAGCTTGAACGAACTGGGGGCAGAACACTGAGCACGTCCGCAGCGTCCCACCTGTCCCCGGCCTATCCCGACCGCGCCCCGTGGGGCACCGCGGGCCGCCTGCGCGCCTGGCAGCAGGCCGCGCTCGGGCTGTATCTGGACGGCGAGCCGCGGGACTTCCTCGCGGTCGCCACGCCCGGCGCGGGCAAGACCACGTTCGCGCTGCGCGTCGCCACGGAACTGCTGGACCGTCACATCGTGCAGCAGATCACGGTCGTGGCCCCGACCGAGCATCTGAAGCACCAGTGGTCCGAGGCGGCGAAGAAGGTCGGGATAGGGATCGACCCGACCTACTCGGGCGCGTCCGGCGGCACCTCGCGCGACTACACCGGCATCGCGGTCACGTACGCGGGCGTCGCCGCGCACCCGATGCTGCACCGGCGCCGGGTGGAGAACCGCAGGACCCTGGTGATCCTGGACGAGATCCACCACGCCGGAGACGCGCTCTCCTGGGGTGACGCGGTCTTCGAGGCCTTCGAGCCGGCCGCGCGCCGCCTGGCGTTGACTGGCACGCCGTTTCGCTCGGACACCGCGCCGATCCCGTTCGTGACGTACGCCCCGGACGCCGAGGGCGTGCGCCGCTCGGTCGCCGACTACATCTACGGCTACGGCGGGGCACTCGCGGACGGCGTCGTGCGACCGGTGATCTTCCTCTCCTACGCCGGACAGATGCGGTGGCGCACCAAGGCCGGCGACGAGGTGGCCGCGAGCCTCGGCGAGCCGATGACGCAGGATGCGGTGGCGCAGGCCTGGCGTACCGCGCTGGACCCGGAGGGCAACTGGATGCCCGCTGTACTGCGGGCCGCGGACCGCCGGCTCGATGAGGTGCGCCGCGCGGTCCCGGACGCCGGCGGCCTGGTCATCGCGACCGACCACAACACCGCGCGTGCCTACGCGAAGATGCTGCGGGAGATCACCGGCAAGTCGACGACGGTCGTCTTGTCCGACGATCCCAAGGCGTCGACCCGGATCGCGAAGTTCAGCGAGTCCGAGGACAAGTGGATGGTCGCGGTGCGGATGGTCTCCGAGGGCGTGGACGTGCCGCGGCTGGCGGTCGGCGTCTATGCGACCTCGATCTCCACTCCGCTGTTCTTCGCGCAGGCGGTCGGCCGGTTCGTGCGGGCGCGGCGGCGCGGCGAGACCGCGTCGGTGTTCCTCCCCTCGATCCCGTCGCTGGTCCAGTTCGCCAACGAGCTCGAGCTCGAGCGCGACCACGTGCTCGACCGCAAGAAGCGCGGCGAGGATGACCTGTGGAGCGAGGAGGAGGACCTGCTCGCGGACGCCAACAAGACCAAGGACGAGGCGCCGCTGGAGGAGTTCACCTTCAAGGCGCTGGAGTCGGAGGCCAATTTCGACCGGGTGCTCTTCGACGGCGGCGAGTTCGGCGTGGCGGCGCAGATCGGCAGCGCGGAGGAGGCCGACTTCCTGGGCATCCCCGGCCTGCTCGAACCGGAGCATGTACGTACCCTGCTGCAGAAGCGGCAGGCGCGGCAGATCTCCCGCCAGCGCGGGGCGCGCGGCGGCGGCGACGCGGTTCCGGCCGAGCAGCGTCCGGTGGTCAGCCACCAGCAGCTGCTTGAGCTGCGCCGGGAGCTGAACAACCTGGTCGGTGCCTGGCACCACCAGACCGGGCTACCGCACGGGGTGATTCACGCGGACCTGCGGCGCAGCTGCGGCGGCCCGCCGACCGCGCAGGCCACGGCGGCCGAGCTGCGCAACCGGATCGACACGGTGCGCAAGTGGGCCGCGAGCCGCGCCTCATGACGGGTGCGGGCGTACGCGCGGGCCGAGGTCCGGTGACCCGGGCTTGACCAGGTTCTCGACTTCGCGGCCTAGACTCTCGCTGTGACGACGACCACACACCACCCAGAGACCTCGCAGACCCTCGACCGGGGCCTGCGCGCGCTCGAAGAGCTGGCCGACGCACCCACGGGGCTCACCGTCACGGAACTGGCCGATCATCTCGGGGTGAATCGCACCATCGTCTACCGGCTGCTGGCCACCCTGGAGCTGCACGGCCTGGCTCGCCGGGACGCGGCCGGGCGGGCCAGGCTCGGCATCGGCGTCCTGGCGCTGGCGCGCCGAGTACAGCCGCTGCTGCGCGACGCGGCCGCGATTCCGCTGCGCCGACTGGCGGAGGAGGTCGGCGCGACCGCGCACCTGACGGTCGTCGACGGCACCGAGGCACTGGCGGTCGCGGTGGTCGAGCCGACGTGGACGGATTATCACGTCGCGTATCGGGTCGGTTCGCGGCACGCGCTGGATCGGGGCGCGGCCGGCCGGGCGATCGTGGCGTACCGCGACAACGGGACGAAGACGTTCATCGTCACGCACGGGGAATTGCAATCCGGCGCCTTCGGCATCGCCGCGCCGCTGGTCGACGTGCCGGGAATCGAGGCGTCAGTCGGCGTGATCTCGTTCGGCGAGCTCGACCCGGCCCGCACCGGCCCCCGCATCGTGCGCGCCGCCGCCGAGGTCGCCAAGGCGCTGCGCTGACCCGCCGAGCTGACTCTGACTGCCTTCGCTTCCGTTCTCGCCGTCGTGACTGAGTTGATCGGTCCGGCGGTTCTGCGCGGCGACGGCGCAGGCCGGGGTCGAGCCCGGCAGCCGATAACGGTTCGCCGAGATCACGTGATACGCCCCGGCGACAAGCCAGGAGATCGGCGGCACCAGCATCAGCGCGCCGATCGGCCGCCACGGCCAACGCGAGCGCAGCAGTACTCGCGCCACCGCAGCCGCGCCGGAACGGATCGGCGCGTCCGCCGAGACCGGCAGCCATTGCACGGCCTTACTTACCTGCTGCTCGGTAAGCCCGTGCGCGGCGAGGTCGAGCATCTGCCAGGGCACGAATCGCACGTCCGGCCGGCACCAGGATTCGAGCACGTGCACTGAGGCGGTGCAGAAGCCGCAGTCGCCGTCGAAGACCAGCGTCGGACGCGGTGTCACGGGGTTTCGGCCAGCGCGGATCTCGTCGGTACTCGTCTCTCCTGCGCTCATGCCTTTAGCGTAGGCCGGTCCGAGCACGCTGCGCCCGACCGCCGCCCAGAACCGGTCGGGCAGGAAAACCGCGTCGCCGACCAGCATGATCGCGGAGAAGAACGGCAGGCCGAGCAGGACCGCGATGGAAGCGTGCATGCCGACGAGCACGGCTAGCGCCGGGTATTTCAGGCGCGGGCTGAACACGATGAACGGGAAGCCGGCCTGTACGAACACGGTGACGTACCCGGCGATCGCGATGGCGATCGTGTGCCCGGCGAGCCAGGCGGACAGGCCGGGCCAGGGGTGGAACCAGTTCAGGCGCAGGACGTAGCCGAGCGCGGAGCCGTCCTGCCACATCGAGCCCTGGACTTTGAGGAATCCCGCGGTGCCGTAGACGACGCAGATCTGCGCCGCGATGACGAGCACGGCGCCGTTGTGCACGATGATCGCCATCCGCCGCCGTGCCTCAGCCAGCTCGGCGCGCCAATCCGATGCGTCCGCGTTTTCGCGTTCGTGCTCCGCTGCTCTTGTCATCATCGCGGCACGCCTGCGGGCGTCGAGTGACCAATGCGTCCCACAGGCGGTGAAGGCCAGGTAGATCGACATCAGCATCAGCACGTTGTCGCCGCCGTCGGTCAGCAGCGGCGCGCGGTTTTCCAAAGCCACGACGAAGAGCGCGAACAGAACGGCGATGACGCGGGTGTGCCAGCCGAGCGCGAAAGCGACGCCGATCGCGATCGCGGCGAGGTAGAAGAGGTCGAACTCGGTGCGGGTCAGTGCCGAGACCGCGGTGAACCAGGCGTGCACGAACCCGGACCATCCGGAGCCCGCGGCATACTCGCGATCAAGCGCCGGGCTCCAGGCCGAGCCCGGTCCCCAGGCGGCGTCGCGCTCTACCCATTCACGCAGCAGGAACAGGACCCACAGTGTGCCGTAGCCGATACGCAGCACCGCGAGGCCGCGCGCCGCGATCAGCCGCGTCGTCACCGCCTCGTACCTATCGCCGCACCACCACAGCGCGCGGGCGAGCGGACCCGGGCTCATCCGGTGCCCGCATTCGGCGCGCTCACGCCCGTGTTCGCGGATGAATCAGTGTCCTGCGGTAGCGCCCACCAGTCGAGCGTCCGGGTCTGCGGCGCGGTTTGTGCGAGCGTGCGTCCGGGACCGGGAATCAGCGTCGTGATCGCGCGAACCTGTACCGAGCCAATCGTGCCGCCAACGTGGCCGCCAAGCCGTTCGAGCGCCACGCTGAGTAGGTACTTCTGCATGACGGCGGCGTTCGCGCCGGTCGGGTTGCCGTTGCCGTCGTGCGTCTGAAGCCATTGGAACCAGGCGTTGCGCAGTTCGTTCTCGGCGATGTGCCCCGGCACCGGATTGCCGCGCACCGCCGCCTGGTCCTGCGCCGAGAGGTCCACCCAACCGGTCAGCCGGCCATCCGGGTCGAGGCTGGCGCGCGCGTCGATCTCCACATTCTCCGAGATCGGGTTCGGCGCGAACAGCCGCCAGTTCTGGCTGAACAGCGGTTCCATCCACCAGTTCACCGACCGCGCGTAGCGCTGCGAGACGGGATTGGCCGGGGCGTTGTAAAGGAAGGTCGCCGCGAGGTGCACGATCGCCACGGCGGCTACCGCCAGCGCCATGCCGCCGACCAGGGCGCGTGACCAGCCACGGGTCAGCGGCCTGGAGTCGAGCGCAGGCTCGCGCCCGGTCGGGGGGCCGGAACCGGGTGTCGAGGCGCTCATAGCCGTCCGAGCGTACCTGCGGATGTGCAGCGCCGGGACTGCTTCGGATGGGTGCCTTTCCGCTAATCTCCCGTAGTACAAGTTGCGGGGACGCGGCGACTTAGGGGAGTGCGGGGCGGAGTCATGACTACGGGACCAGAGGCGGGTTACTACGCCGATCCGTCGATACCGGGGTATATCCGCTACTGGGATGGCACACAGTGGGTGCCGGGCACCAGCCGGCCGGCCCCGGATCTGCCGCAGCAGCCGGAACAGCGCGAGCAGCAGCACTACGAGCAACAACACTTCGAGCAGCAGCGGCGACAGCAGGCGCAGTCCGTGTCGGCCGCCAGTGCCTACGACCATGACCAGGCCGCGCTTCAACAGTCCGTCGCCGCGCAGTTGACGCAGACGCCGCAGCCTCAGTCAGCACCGCGACAGACCGGTTATCCGTCTGAGCAAGAGGAGACCGGCGCCGAGAACCAGGTCGTCAGTTCCGTGGCGACGATGGTGGTTCCGTCGGCGTTCGTCAATCGGGGCGCCTACGGTTCGGGTTGGTCCGGGGGCGGCGGCTCGCCATTCGATGCGATCCCGGGCCTGTACCGCGCGACCGCGCAGGAGGAAGCCGCTGAGCCAGAGGTCCGCGTGGTCGAGTTGGCCTCGGCCGGCTCGCGCATCCTCGCGCGCATCATCGACCTCTGCATCGCCGTCGTTCTCTCCTTGCCGGCAACAGTCACGCTCATGCTCATCGCGCACCGGCACGACCACACGTACGTCAATCAGCTCCGGCTGCACGCCAAGACGACGTATCGCACGCTGGGCATGGACGCGATGGGCATCGCGATGTGGGCTGCGACCGCGCTGGTCGTGTTGCTGACCGCGATCATCATCGAGTCCTACCGGCTTCCGCGCACTGGGCAGACGACCGGGCGTCGGGTGGTGGGCGTCCAGGTCGTCACCGCAGGCACGGCCGAGGAAGTGTCTGGCGCAGCGGCGGCGACGCGCGCCTTCCTGTTCTGGCTGCTGGCGCTGATCCCGGTGCTGGATGTGCTGGCGCTCGGCGGCGTTCTGTGGGGCCGGCCTTATCGGCAAGGGCTGCATGAGAAGCTGAGCAGGACCCTGACCATACGCGCCTAGCGGTCGGCGCAGCGTATAGGCGAGCTCCCATTAGCGCACGCTACCGAACCGCGAGCCTGTCCAACGATTCCTGAGACGCTTTCGGCAGCAGGTCGAGGTCCCGCAGCGAGTCCACCACCGGCGCGACGCGCGGCACCGCGAAACCATCGAGCAGGGCTCTGATCTGCCGCGCGGTCGCGTCATCGAGCTCGGATACGTCATCGACGATCTCCACCCGATCCGTCCGGGCCAGCTGAGCGCCGATCTCCGCGCCACCATCACCGCGCAAGGCTGCGGCAGTGGCGAGCAGTACGTTGAGAATGCCGGGCAGTTCCGCGCCCCAGGAGTCGGTGACCGCACCCCACAGTCCGCAGGACCAGGAGAAGGCACACCGCTCGGCCACGGCCGCCCGAATCGCATCGACCAGCACCGCCGCGTCCGGAGCGTCCACGCCGCACACCGCGAATCTGACCGAGCGGCCACGCGCGATGATCATGCTCAGCCCGTCTCGCCAACCGGGCCCCAGGGTCAGTCCGACAGTCACCGGAACCGATCTCGGAAGTTGCGTCAAATGGGCTAGAGTCCGATGTACCGACTCGCCGCAGTGCCGATCCCGTTCCTGCGCGATGTCGATTCCCACCGCCGGCCACGCGGCCGCCGCGGTTCGATAGCCGGCCAGCGCCCGCGCCGCCGGTCCATGGATCAGCACCGGCAGGCCGGGTACTGCGCCTGAAGGATCCGTAAACGCATCCGACCAGTCCTCGGCTTGCACTACCCGCCGCCCCACCGCCGGAGAGGCCGGCTCCGCAGCTCGCGGCGCTCCCCCGCCGCGCTTAGCCCCGCATCCCGCGCCCGGCCTGCGGATCATCGAGAAGTCGTCCAGCAACGCATTGAGAAGGAACGTCGGCACTGCCTGTGACATGTCGGTCACGGTAGCGCTGCGTCCGGCTCCCGACAATGCGGACGATGTTAATTCGGGGCGTCGATTCACCACTAAACCGAACAAGATTCCCGGCCTCACCGCGAGCCTCGACTGTCCACATCGTGAAATCGCGTGCGCTGCGGTCACGCGGGCGCGAAGCTGGAGCCAATTAATAGGGAGGGACCATGAATATTACTCGGGGCAGCATCATGGCCGAGAATCTCACCAAGGTCTTCCACGTCTCGGCCCGGCGGCCCGGCCGTTTCTCCGCCGTCAGATCCCTGATCAGCCCGCCGCGGGTGGCGAAGAGCGCGGTGGACGGTGTCAGCTTCCGCATTCAGCGCGGAGAGCTCGTCGCGTTCCTCGGGCCCAACGGCGCGGGCAAGTCGACCACCATCAAGATGCTGACCGGAATCCTGACCCCGAGCAGCGGCCGCGCCGAGGTCAACGGCTTGGTCCCGCACCGGGAGCGGATCGCCAACGCGCGCCGGGTCGGCGCCGTGTTCGGCCAGCGCTCGCAGCTGTGGTGGGACCTGCCGGCCCGTGACTCGCTCAGCGTCCTGGCGGATATCCACGGGGTCGGCCCGGAGCGGTTCCGCGAGCGGATCGCGGCGTTCGACCGGATCCTGGAGCTGTCAGCGTTCTGGGACACCCGCGCCCGGCAGCTCTCGCTCGGGCAGCGGGTGCGTTGTGACCTCGCGGCGGCGCTGATCCACGACCCGTCCGTGTTGTATTTGGACGAGCCGACGATCGGCATGGACGTGGTGGTCAAGGAACAGGTGCGGGAGTTCCTACGGGATCAGGTCGAGAACCGCGGCCGGACGGTGGTGCTCACGACGCACGACATGACCGAGGTGGAGCGGCTGGCCGAACGGGTGATCCTGATCAATCACGGCCGGATCGTGTACGACGGGGACCTGGACACGCTGCGCAAGAACCATACGGGTGCTGATGGCCATGGCGACGACGGGCAGGCGGATCTGGAGGACGTGATGCGACGGGCCTTCGGCCGCCAGGCGAGCGAACTGCTTGGCGATCGCGTCGATGCGAGGCCTGATATCGGCGTCGATACCGAAGCCAAATCCGAAGCCGAGTCGAATGCCGACACCAGCTCCAGCAGTGTTGCCGGCATCGAGCACGGCCGCAGTCCTGACGCTGACGCGGACGGCAAGTCGAAGGCGGCGATCTCGTCGTGAGCGATGTGGCGCTCTATCCACCGGCCGATCCTGGCAACTCACAACTCCGGTTCCGGCGGTCCTCGTCCGCCGATTCGCGTCAGTCCCGGCGAGCCTGGCGGGCGGCGCGCGTGACCGTGCTCAGCGAGTTCTATGAGTGGGGGCGTGTCGCCTCCACCCTCGGCATGCTGGTGATCCGCGCCGCGCTCACCTACTGGCTTTGGCAGGCGCTGTACGCCACGACCAAGTCCAGCGCCGGTCTCGACGCGCGCCAGGCCACCACCTACGCCCTGCTCGGCGTGTTCTATGTGGCGTTCCGGACGGTCAATCGGTGGGCTGCGCGCGACAACATGGTCCAGCACATGCTCGAGGGCACGATCGCCTACTGGTTCCTGCGCCCGGTGAGCCCGCGCCGGTTCTACTGCATCAGAGCCTGCGGCGACCTCGCCTACGGCGCCTGCTGGGGCGCACTCGCCTACGTCGTCTGCCTGGCCCTCGGCGTCATCGCGCCGCCGGCTAGCGCGAAAGCGGGCCTAGCCGCGCTCGCGTGCCTGGCGCTCGGCCTGATCACCCTCTACTACCTCAGGCTGCTGATCGACCTGGCCTGTTTCTGGACCGTGGTGAACAACCAGCTGGTGATCATGTACGAGATCGTGCAGAACGTGCTGGCCGGGGCTCTCATCCCGCTGTGGTTCTTTCCAGGCTGGTTCGCCTCCTTCGATCGGCTGCTGCCGTTCCAGGGCACGCTGAACGTGCCGTTGTCGCTATACATCGGGCGCACGCCGGTGAACCAGTTCGCCGGAAACCTCGCGGTGCAGGCGCTGTGGATCGCCATCCTCGCGGCGCTCGCCACCTTGGTCTGGCGGCGCGCTGCCGCCCGCGTCACGGTACTCGGAGGCTGAGATGGCCCTGTTAGATCTCGACCGCAAACCCAGCCTGCGCGAGCAGGCCGCGCTCTACTACCGGATCAGCCGACTCAACCTCAAGGCGCAGACGGCGTACCACGGCGAGTTCGTCCTTGGCCTGCTCTTCGGCCTGGTATGGCAGGGCTCGATGGTGCTGTTCGCCGGGGTACTCCTGCTGCGCTTCCCGGGCCTCGGCGGCTGGAAGCAGGGCGATGTGCTGCTGATCGCCTCGATGCGGCTCGTCTCGCACAGCCTGTACGTGGCCAGTTTCAGCAACATCGCGATGCTGTCGATGACCGTGCAGGAGGGCCGCATGGACGGCTTCCTGATGCGGCCGATGCCGGTGTACCGCCAGGTGCTGCTCTCCCGCTTTCAGATCAACTCCTTCGGTGACCTGCTCGCGGGCGCGGGCATCTTCGTCCTCGCGTTGTTCCGGCTCGACCTCCACTGGACAGCGCTAAAGGCGGCGTACGTGGTCTGCGGCATCCTCGGCGGCACGCTAATCGAGGCCGGCGTGCAAACGCTGCTGGCGATCGGGGCGCTGCGGTTCACCGGCCTGTTCACCTGGACCAGCTGGGTGGACCAGACGATCTCGACCTTCGGCAACTACCCGCTGAACGTACTGCCGAGCCCGGCGAAGGATGCGCTGACCTTCGTGTTCCCGGTCGCTTTCATCGCGTACCTGCCCGCGGCGATCGTCACTGGCCACACCGCGACGACCGGCCTGCCGCTATGGCTGACCGCGGCGGCACCGCTCAGCGGCCTTGGATTCTTCCTGCTGGCCAAGGCGATTTGGTACCGCGCGCTGCGGCTCTACGAGTCAGTCGGTGGCTAGCTAGCGAAGTCGACCTGCTCGGTCTTCACCGTCCCGGCCGTGCGGCCTGGTGCGTCCTGGTAGGTCCAGTACATGTTCGTGTGCGCGATGACCTGGTCCGGCGACGGGGCGCCCCATTTCGACAGGTCTTCCGTCGTGTGCGCGTCACTCACCAAGACCGCGTCATATCCGCGCGCGAACGCACCGTGCAGCGTCGAACGTATACAGGCGTCCGTCTGCGCGCCGACGACGAAGAGCCGCCCGACGCCGAGAACGGAGAGCACCGACTCCAGCGTGGTGTCCTCGAACGAGTCGCCATAGGTCTTCTCCACAAGCGGCTCCGACTCGTCCGGCACCAGTTCGGGGACTATTCGCCAGCCATCGCTACCCCGCACGATGCCGTCTTCACCCCGGTCATGGTGCTGCACCCACACCACCGGCACCTGCTCCCGCCGCGCCTTCTCGACCAGGCCGCCGACGTTGGCGACGACCGCGTCACGTTCGTGTGCGTTCTCGACGACGCAGTTCTGCACGTCGATGACCAGCAACGCGGTGTTCGGCCGGTTCTCCAGAGTGGTCATGGTGCTCCCCTGTTCTGCTGGCTCAGCGCTATTCCTCTTGCCCCGTCCCTCTTCCGGAACTGCTCACCACGGTAGCCCCGGCCACTGACAGTCGGCGCGGGCTCAGTCCTTCCAGCCTCAGTCGTCCCAAGCGCAGAACTCGATCAACGTGCCTTCCGGTGCGCGCACGTGAGCGACTCGCATGCCCCAGACCGGCTGGTCCACTGGCGTCGCCGCGGACTGCGCGCCGCGCCCGATCGCGTCAGCGTAGGCGGCGTCCACGTCCGGCACCCGGAAGGCGAGGACCGCGTGATCCGCCGGACCGCGCTCGGCATGATCCGCCCCGATCGCTTTGGCCATCATGGCGCGATCGAACAGAGCCACGTCCGTGCCGCCGCTCTCGTCCTTGAAGTTGCCGTACGGACCGGCCTCCGCTGCCTGCGCTGGGTCCCCGCCGTGTTCTTGCGGCGTGAGCCCGAGCACGTCGCGGTAAAAGCGGTAGCTGGTGGGAAAGTCGTCAACGAGAATTCTGATCTGGCTCAACATGCGGCCCATTCTCGCCCAGCCGCGACCGCCCCGGGAGGACTGCGTGGACCTCGACCTCTTCCCTCCCTCGCTTCCGGTCGTCGCCACCGCGAACGATCAGGACGGCGGCCCGGACTGGTTGGCCAGGCTGCCAAGCGTCGTCGAGGAGTTGCGCGAACGCTGGTCGTTGCGGATCGGCGCGCCTTTCCACGGCGGTAGTTGCTCGTGGGTCGCGCCGGTGTGGCGGCCTGATGGCGAACCCGCGGTGCTCAAGGTCACCTGGCCGCACCGCGAAGCGATGGGTGAGGCGGAGGGCCTTCGGCTGTGGTCTGGCCGCGGCGCGGTGCTTCTGTTCGAGGAGGACCGGGACCACCTCGCGGTCCTCATCGAGCGCTGCGAGCCCGGAGTCACGCTCGCCGAGTCGGCTCAGCTCACCCCGGATCGGCGACTGCTGATCGGCGCGCAACTGCTCTACGAACTGTGGTCTGTCCCGCTGCCGCAGCACACTGGCCTGGAGTCGCTTGCCGACGTGACCGCCGAGTGGGCCGACCTGGTGGAGACGCGGATGGCGCGATTCAAGCCGGACTTCGATCCCGGCCTCGTCGCGCTCGCCGCAAAACTGCTGCGCGAGCTTCCCCGCGGCGCGGCGCGCGAGGTGGTCGTGCACGGCGACTTCAACCCCGGCAACATCCTTTCGGCTCAGCGCAAGCCGTGGCTCGTGATCGACGCCAAGCCGATGATCGGCGACCCGGGCTACGACGTGTGGCCGCTGGTATCGCAGATCGATGATCCGTTTGCGTACGACGACGCCCAACGCATCCTCACTGAGCGCATGACGCTGGTCGCCGGCATGGCCGGCGAGGACGTGCGACGGCTTGCGGCCTGGGCACTGGCGCGCGAAATCGAAGCCGCATTGTGGCGTCTCGAGCATCCGGATACGCAATCGCCAGTCGGCTCGATCGACAAGGCCCGGGCGTTAGCGAAGCTCGCCGAGCTGTAACGCGATCCCGGCGAGCTCGCTCGATGCTGCGCTCGGCGTCAGGCGGCGTCAGGGCACCGCGACGACCCCGGCCGTCTCGAAGTCCGCGAGCGTCTTGGCCAGCGTCAGCGGTGAGACCGCCGCGGTCTTGTCCAACAACACGCGCACCGCGAGGCCCTGCTCCGCCGCGTCCAGCGCCGTCGCGCGCACGCAGTGGTCCGTGGCGATGCCGACGACGTCGACCTCGGTCACGTCATGCTCGGCCAGCCAAGCGGCCAGTGACTTGCCATCGATCGTCGAACCCTGAAAGCCCGAGTACGCCGCCTCGTTCGCTCCCTTGCGGAACTCGGCGTCGAACGACAAACCCGCGACCGCGGGATGGAAATCAGCGCCCTGTGTCCCCACGACGCAATGCACCGGCCAGCTGTTGACGAAGTCCGGTCCATCCGGCGGCGTGCCGAAGTGCGCACCCGGATCCACGTGGTAGTCACGGGTCGCCACGGTGAACTGCGCGCCGCCGGAACCGGCCGCGACATACCGCGAGATCAGCTCGGCCGCGGCGGCTCCCCCGGCCACCGGCAGCGAGCCGCCCTCGCAAAAGTCGTTCTGCACGTCCACCACGATCAGTGCCCTGTTCATCAGCGCGCTCGTCCTCTTCCACTTCGGCTAGGCGGTCTCAGGCAATAAGGCATGCGGGCGTTCAGTCGTTCACGCGTTCTCGTAAAAGCTAGGGATCACCGCGTCACCGCGCGAGAGCTGTGTCGCGGAGATCGGCAGCTCGGCCAGCGCACGGCGGTGCAGCTCCCGGCCGTCCGCCAACGTCTGCCGGTCCACCGGCTCACCATTCACCATCAGTGTCCTGATCAGACTGCGACCGCGATCGTGCAGATCGGCTGGAGCCTCGCCCACGCCGATCACTTCCGCGGTGGCCACGCCGTCCTCATCGATGCGTCGGTAGGCGTACTTGCGGCCGCCCTGGCTGGGCTTGTCCGGCGACCGCTTCGCCACCGGTACCAGCGCGCCGTCCGGCTCCTCGGATTCCGCCCGCGCGACCAGCTTGTAGACCATCGATGCGGTAGGCGCGCCGCTCCCGGTGACCAGTTGCGTACCGACCCCGTAAGCGTCCACCGGAGCGACCGCGAGCGCTGCGATGGCGTACTCGTCGAGGTCGCTGGTGACCACGATCTTCGTATTGCGGGCGCCGAGTTCGTCGAGTTGCTTGCGCACCCGGTGCGCCATCCACAGCAGGTCGCCGGAATCCAGCCGCACCGCGCCGAGGTCGGGCCCCGCCACCTCGACCGCCACGCGCACCGCCTCCGTTACGTCGAAGGTGTCGACCAAAAGCGTGGTGCCCTTGCCGAGCGTGTCCACCTGAGTCTGGAACGCCTCGCGCTCGGTGTCGTGCACGAGCGTGAACGCGTGCGCACTCGTTCCGACAGTCGGCACGCCGTACCGGAATCCCGCCTCAAGGTTCGAGGTCGATGCGAACCCGGCCAAGTACGCCGCTCGCGCGCTCGCGACGGCGGCTTCCTCGTGGGTTCGGCGCGAGCCCATCTCGATACACGGGCGCCCGGCCGCCGCCGAGGTCATTCGCGAAGCCGCGGCGGCGATGGCCGAATCGTGGTTGAGCACGGAGAGGATCAGCGTCTCCAGCAGCACCGCCTCGGCGAAAGTGCCCTCTACCTCAAGGATCGGCGACTGCGGGAAGTAGGCCTCGCCTTCGGCGTATCCACGCACGGTGCCGCGGAATCGGTACTCGGCCAGCCAATCGAGCGTGACGCGATCGACGACGCCGGTCCGCTCCAGAAAGGCCAGTTGCTCGTCGCCGAACCGGAAGGTCGCGATCGCGTCCAGCAGCCGCCCCGTTCCCGCGACCACGCCGTAGCGCCGGCCATCGGGCAGCCGTCGCGCGAAGACTTCGAAGACCGACCGCCGGTTCGCGGCCCCGCTGCGCAGCGCGGCCTGCAACATCGTCAGCTCGTAATGGTCCGTCAGCAGCGCCGTCGAGGCCGTGGCCGCCGTGCTGCGCTCCGCACTCCCCTGACCCCCACTTATCGTCATCATGACGATAAGTGTACTCCGACGCGTCGGGTATGTCTCGCCCAAGCGACCGATCCGCGGTGTGAGGCCGCTCTCAGATGATGCGAAGATGGGATGGTGACCAGCGCACCGGTTGAAGTCGACCGGCCGGACGTCCGCGGCGAGGAGGAGGTCGCCGAGGAGACCGACCGGCCGTGGACCACCATCGTGTGGAACGACCCGATCAACCTCATGAGCTACGTCACCTATGTCTTCGAGAGCTACTTCGGCTATCCAAAGACCAAGGCGCACAAGCTCATGCTCGACGTCCATCACCGCGGCAAGGCCGTCGTCGCGCACGGCACCCGCGAGGAGATGGAGCGGGACGTGTCCGCCATGCACTCCTACGGCCTGTGGGCCACGATGCAGCGCGCGTGAGCGACTAGTGCCCTTTCGAAAGGACAGGCGTGCCGTGATCGCGGCGTTCACCAGCGGGCCCAACGGGACCGTGCTCGTCGACCTGCGCTCGGCCGAGGCGCGACTGCTCGCCGACCTATTCGGCGACCTGCTGGACTTGCTGGCCGACGACGATCCGCAGCCGCCGCGGTCGAACGAGGTCGATCCGCTGGCCGCCGAACTCGGCCTCGACGGGTTCGGTGACGACACACCCACGGCCCGCCCGGACGACCCGGCCCTCGCTCGCCTCTTCCCCGACGCCTATCCCGATGACCCCGACGCCACGGCGGAGTTCCGCAGGTACACCCAAGCCGACCTGACCGCCGAGCGGCGGCGCCGGGCCAATGTGGCGTTGGAGAGCCTCGAACGGATCAAGGGCGGCGGGCGATTGAGCCTCATCCCGGTCGAGGCGGCCGCCTGGCTCGGCGCGCTCAACGACCTGCGGCTCGTGCTCGGCACCCGGCTGGAGATCACCACGGATGACCAGGAACCGGGCCAGGACTTCGGCCCGAGCGACCCCCGTACGGCGTACATCCCGGTCTACTACTACCTCGGCTACCTCCAGGAGACGCTGGTCGAGGCGCTGTCCGGATAACCCGTTCGAAGATCCTCGCCTGGTGGCCGGGAACCCGCCTGCCAGCGGGCGCGTGCCCTACCCTGGTCCCGTGTTGACCATCGACAAGGCCATCTACGACGCGATCGTCGAGCACGCCCGCGCCGACCACCCCGACGAGGCCTGCGGCGTGGTCGCCGGACCGGCCGGCTCGGACCGGCCCGAGCGGTTCATCCCGATGGCCAACGCGGCGCGCTCGCCCACGTTCTACGAGTTCGACTCGGCCGATCTGCTGAAGCTGTACCGCGAGATGGACGACCGCGACGAGGAACCGGTTGTCATCTACCACTCGCACTCCTCCACCGAGGCGTACCCGTCGCGCACGGACATCTCTTACGCCTCGGAACCGAACGCGCACTACGTGCTGGTCTCCACCCGTGACGCGGACGGCCTCGGCGAGTTTCAGTTTCGCTCGTTCCGGATCGTGGACGCAGTCGTCTCGGAGGAAGAGGTCGTCGTCGGGTAGCCGGGCAGCCGCCGCCCGGCTTTCCGCGTGGCGAATCATGCATGACGGTTCGGCAACGGTCCCGTCCTGAGCCCGGTACGGGGCCGATTTACCCCGATTGCCGCCCGTACCATCGACTGGGGCGGTGCCGGGACGCGGACGCGCCCCGCCAGCCAACGGCCGGACCGCCGGTGACCACGGAGGAATGAGCGAGAGTTGAATTCAGAGACGAGCCCAGGGACGAGCGCCGCGCGCCGGCTCGCCTCGGCGCCCGTCTTCGCGCCGCGGTACCGACGCGTCTCGTTCTGGTGGGCCGGGTCGCGTTTCCTGCTGATGCTCTGGTCGCTGCAGGCCATGCCGTACTTCTCACGCGGCGCGGTGATCGGCGACGTGAACATCTACAACGGCTGGGCCAACACGATGGTCCACGGATCGTTCCCGTCGAGCGATCCGCAGTGGCAGTACCCTCCGGCCGCCGCGCTGGTGATGCTCTTTCCGAAGCTGATCGCGCACGTGGGCATCGGGTACGTCAACTCTTTCTTCTTCTTCGCGCTGGCCGCGGACGCCGTGGTGTTCGCGCTGCTGATCGGGCAGGCGGACCGGATCTCGGCGGAGACCGGCCGAGAGCCGCACCTGTCCGGCGTGTGGGCGTGGGTGCTCGGCGGCTTCGCGCTCGGGCCCATCCTGTTCATGCGGTACGACGTCATCGTCACCGCGCTGGCCGTGGGCGGCATGATCGGGACGGTCAAAGCGGTCGGCCGACGCACGCCGGAGCAGGCCGACAAGTGGACCTGGAGCCTGCGCGGCGTCCTGCTCGGGCTCGGCGCCGTGGTGAAGGTCTGGCCGGTGGTGCTGCTCGCGGGGCTGCCGGGCGGCAGGCGCGGCGCGCGGGCGGTGGTCTCGGCGATCGTCGGCGTCGTGGTGATCTGCGGGCTGCTGGCCGCGGGGCTCTCCGGGGCGCTGTCCTTCCTCGGCCATCAGTCCAGCCGGGGCATCGAGGTCGAGGCCGTGTTCGCCTCGCCGTTCATGATCGCCTCCTGGTTCGGCTACCCGGTCAGCACGGTGCACGAGGACGGCAACTTCCAGCTCGCCGGGCCCGGCACCAGCCTGGTGGCCTCCGGCGCGATCCTGACCACGCTGCTCGGGTTCGGCATCGTGCTGTGGTGGCGGCTGCGGCGCTTCCACCCGGAGCGCTGGTCACCGGCGCTGATGTACGACGCCGGGTTCACCGTGCTGCTGGTCATGGTGGTCACCAGCCGGGTGCTCAGCCCGCAGTACCTGATCTGGCTGATCGGCCTGTCCGCGCTCTGCCTCGCCGAGGCAACACCTAAGAAAAGCGCGCAGATCAACGAGATCGGCGGGCGTCGCGGCACCCTGATGGCGCTGCCGGCGCGCATGGTGATGGCCTGCACCCTGGTCAGCCAGCTGGAATTCCCGATCCTGTTCCTTCAGGTCATGCACCACGGATTCCTCGGCACCGCGGTGGTGGCCGCACGCAACCTGGTCCTGCTGGCGGCGACGATCATCGCCCTGCGCAAGCTGTGGTCGGCGACCACAGCGGTGGCGGACGAACCGACGCGGCCGCAGCCGACCGACTCGGCGGCAGGCGAGTTGCTCGGAGCGCGGTCCACGGCGGGCGCAACCGCCGAAGCCGACGCGATCGCGGAACCCGAGGGTGACCTGGTCGCCCTGCAGCCCGCGGGGGCCGGCCAGGCACCAGCCGGCGCAGAACCCAGGAGCGCCTCAACCACGTAGGGACTATCATCACGCGCGGGTCTCGACCGTGGATCCGGCGGGTCGCGGGGACGTGTGAGGGAGCGATGAGCGAATCGGCCGCGCGGCCAGGAGGCGGGACCGCCACCTCGCCGAGTGTGCTGCCCGGACCGCTCGACGAGCGCTCGCCGCGCAACGCGAGGTCGGCCGGGCCGCGCCGCCTGATCAGCGAACTCATCGAGTTCATCTACCGACTGGCCGGATCGACCTTGGCCACGCCACGGGTGGCGGTCGGCGTCTCGCTGGCGGGTCTGCTGCTGATCATGCTCGTCGGTGTCCTGTCGCCGAACTTCAACACGCTGCCGCCGAACTACACCGGCGACCCGGCCAACCTCAAGCCGCTGGTCCTGCCGCTGTCCGGGCACCTCTGGCAGCTGCCCTGGTTCGTCTCCTTCCCGCTGACGTACCTGGCGATCGTGCTGCAGTGCCTCGGCCTGGCCGGGCTGCTGTGGGCGAACAGCCGCGGCTGGCGGCCGAATCCGCGGCACCTGTTCCTCGCGGTGAGCGCGATCGTCGCGGTGATGGTGAACATCACCCCGGTCGGCTCCTCGGATGCGGCCAGCTACGCGGCTTACGGGCATGTGGCCAATCACGGCTTCGATCCGTATACGAACGGCCCGGACATCCTCGGCCAGCAGAACCCGTACACACGGTCGGTCGGGCCGATGTGGACCCGCACCCCCTCCGTATACGGGCCGATGGCCACCTGGGTGCAGCAGCTCGCGGCCTGGCTGGGCGGCTTGAGCCCCGGCTCGACCGTGCACTACCTGATGATCTTCAACGGGGCGGTCTTCCTTGGTGTCGGCTACTTCCTGCTGAAAACGGCGGACGACCCGGTCCGCGCCTCGCTGATGTGGGTCGCCAACCCGGTGCTGATCCAGCAGCTCGTCGCGGGCGGCCACCTGGACACCTACGCGGCCGCCGCGGTGGTGGTCGGCGTGCAGATCGCCCGGCGCGGCACGCAGGGCTGGCGCTACCTCGCGGCCGGGCTCGCGGTCGGCATCGCCTGCGCCTTCAAGATCAACGCCGGGCTGGTCGGCGCGGGCCTCGCCTGGGCGCTGGCGATGCGGCGCGACTGGTGGAACCTCGCGCGGCTGGCGATCGGCGGCGTGGGCTCCGTGGTGTTCTTCTACTCGTTCTACGGCTTGCACGCGCTCAAGCAGCTGCTCACCGCCTCCAGCCTGGTGGCCACCCCCTCGCCGTGGCGGGCGTTCCAGCTGGCTTTGCAGGGCGTCTTCGCCGTGTTCGGGCACGGGGATCTGGGGCAGAGCATCGGTTCGGCCGCCACCTCGATCCTCTGGCCGATCCTCATGATCGTGGTCGCGGTGCTGATCTACCGGCGGTTCTCCCCGGACCAGCCGGCCATGGTCACCGTGCCGTTCGCGCTCTGCTTCGCCTGGATCGTGGTGGCGCCCTGGTCGCTGCCCTGGTACGCCGCGCTGGCCTGGGTCGTCCTGGCGCTGCTGCCACGCAACCCGATGACCCGCTGGCTGACGCTGGTCACGGTGTTCCTCGCGCTCATGCACTCCTCCGGCGGCGGCCCGGCGCCGTGGGCGAACTCCTGACCACACTGCTGTCCACGCCGCTGACCACACTGCGAGCACCGAACGGCCGCCTGGGCGGGAATCGATAGCATTGGTTCTGGCGTTGCCTGGTGTGCCCATGGCCGCCAACGCGCCAAGAGCCGATACCGTCCAGGAGCTGAATTCATGGCCGTCCAGGTCTCTATCCCGACCATCCTGCGCACCTACACCGACGGCGCCAAGCGCGTCGAGGCCGAGGGCGGCACGCTGCGCGAGCTGATCACCGACCTCGACCAGCGGCACCCCGGCATCGGCGACCGGCTGATCGAGAACGGCGAGCTGCGCCGCTTCGTGAACGTGTACCTGAACGACGAGGACGTGCGCTTCACCGGCGGACTGACCACTCCGCTGGCCGACGGCGACGCGGTCACCGTGCTCCCGGCGGTAGCCGGCGGCGCGCGCTAACCGAGACGATGCGCTACGACTCGCTGCTCGACTCGCTCGGGCACACGCCCCTGGTCGGTCTTCCCAAGCTCTCCCCGAGCCCCGACGTGCGCATCTGGGCGAAGCTCGAGGACCGCAACCCCACCGGATCGGTCAAGGACCGCCCCGCCCTGGCCATGATCGAGGCCGCCGAGGCTCAGGGCCGGCTCGCCCCCGGAGCCACCATTCTCGAGCCGACCAGCGGAAACACCGGCATCGCGCTGGCGATGGCGGCCAAGCTCAAGGGCTACCGGCTGATCTGCGTGATGCCCGAGAACACCAGCGAGGAGCGTCGCCAGCTGCTGCGCATGTGGGGCGCGGAAATCATCCCCTCCCCGGCGGCGGGCGGCTCGAACGAGGCGGTTCGCGTCGCCAAGGGTCTCGCGGCGCAGCACCCGGACTGGGTGATGCTCTACCAGTACGGCAATCCGGCCAACTCCGGCGCGCACTACGCGGGCACCGGCCCGGAACTGCTCGAGGACCTGCCCACCATCACGCACTTCGTCGCGGGCCTGGGCACCACCGGCACGCTGATGGGCGTCGGCCGGTATCTGCGCGAAAAGGTGCCGGGCATTCAGATCGTGGCCGCCGAGCCGCGCTACGACGATCTGATCTACGGGCTGCGCAACCTGGACGAGGGCTTCGTCCCCGAGCTGTACGACGAGTCGGTTCTGACGACCCGTTATTCGGTCGGCTCGACCGACGCGCTACGCCGCACCCGGCAACTGCTCGAGGTCGAAGGCATCTTCGCCGGAATCTCCACCGGCTGCGCGCTGCACGCCGCGCTCGGCATCGCCCGCAAGGCCGCGCAGTCCGGCGAGCGTGCCGACATCGCGTTCATCGTCGCGGACGGCGGCTGGAAGTACCTGTCCACCGGCGCCTACGAAGGCACCCTCGACGAGGCCGGCGACCGGCTCGAAGGCCAGTTGTGGGCGTAGGGTCGCACGCGTCTTTCGCCATGCGCGCGTTAAAGCCGGCCCTTCTGCGGTTATGGTTTCCCGGTGGCTGACGCACCGATCGGAATCTTCGACAGCGGCTACGGCGGACTGACCGTCGCTCGTGCCGTCCTCGACCAGTTGCCGCACGAGCCGATCCTTTACCTCGGCGATACCGCGCGGCAGCCGTACGGCACCAAGTTGATCGCCGACGTTCGCAAATACTCGCTCGAATGCCTGGACACGCTGGTGGATCAGGGCGTGAAGATGCTCGTCATCGCGTGCAACTCGGCCAGCTCCGCGGTGCTACGTGACGCCCGCGAGCGCTACGCGGTCCCGGTGATCGAGGTGATTCACCCGGCGACCCGCCGCGCCGTGGCCGCCACCCGCAACAGCCAAGTCGGCGTGATCTGCACCCAGGCGACCAAGACCTCTGAGTCGTACGAGGACGCCTTCGCCGCCGCCCCGCACATCAAGCTCACCACGCAGGCCTGCCCGCGCTTCGTCGAGTTCGTCGAGGACGGGGTCACCGGCGGCGAGGAGCTGATCAAGGTCGCGAGCGAGTATCTCGACCCGGTCGCCGCGGCCGGAGTCGACACACTCATCCTCGGGTGCACGCACTACCCGCTGCTCACCGGTGTGATCTCGTACGTCATGGGCGAGGGGGTCACGCTGATCTCCAGCGCCGAGGAGACCGCGAAGGACGTCTACCGGCGGCTGGCCAAGCTCGGCCTCATGCGTGACGAGTCGCTGCCCGCGCCGGTGCACGAGTTCCACACCACCGGCGACCCGGAACGGTTCAAGGAGATCGGACGCCGTTTTCTCGGACCCGAACTGAGCCGGGTCTCCGCGGCGACTACGCTCGACTCATGACCCAGGGATCTTCCCCCGCTGCCAGGCAGCCTTCGACCGGCCCTTTATCGAACGCTGCTTCGAACCCTGCTTCGAGATCGGATGCCGCGTCCGGCGGCCGCGGCGATGGCCGCTGCGCCGACCAGTTGCGCCCGGTGACCATCACCCGCGACTGGCTCGACCACGCCGAGGGCTCGGTGCTTGTCGAGTTCGGCCGTACTCGCGTGTTGTGCGCCGCGTCGGTGACCGAGGGCGTGCCGCGCTGGCGCAAGGGTTCCGGCCTTGGCTGGGTCACTGCCGAGTACGCGATGCTGCCGCGCGCGACCCACGACCGGTCCGACCGCGAGTCGGTGAAGGGCCGCATCGGCGGGCGCACGCACGAGATCTCGCGCCTGGTCGGCCGGGCGATCCGGGCCGTGGTGGACTACAAGGCGCTCGGTGAGAACACGATCGTGCTGGACTGCGACGTGCTTCAGGCGGACGGTGGCACGCGCACGGCGGCGATCACCGGCGCGTACGTCGCGCTCGCGGACGCGGTGGCTTGGCTGAAGAAGAACGGCTCGCTGCGCGGCGGCAAGGAGCCACTGACCGGCTCGGTCGCGGCGGTGTCCGTGGGCATCGTCGGCGGCGTGCCCATGCTCGACCTCTGCTACGAGGAGGACGTGCGCGCGGAAACCGACATGAACGTGGTTTGCACCGGCGACGGCCGCTTCGTCGAAGTGCAGGGCACAGCCGAGGGCGCGCCCTTCGACCGCGCGGAGCTGACCGCGCTGCTCGACCTGGCGGCGGCCGGCTGCGGCGATCTGACGGCCATTCAGCGCAAGGCGCTCGGGCTGTGAGTGACGCGCCGCGGGTGGTGCTCGCTACGCGCAACAAGCACAAGATCGATGAGCTGCGCGCGATCCTCGCGGCGACGGGCGTGGAGGTCGAACTGCTCGGCGTCGCCGAGTTCCCGGACCTGCCCGACGTGGCCGAAACCGGCGTGACCTTTGCCGAGAACGCGCTGCTGAAGGCCGTGGATGTGGCGAGCCGCACCGGGCTGCCCGCCATCGCCGACGATTCAGGGCTCTGCGTCGACGTGCTCGGTGGCGCGCCCGGCATCTTCTCCGCTCGCTGGGCTGGGAAGCACGGCGAGGACAGGGCGAACCTGGAGCTGTTGCTCGCTCAGCTCGCCGACATCGCGGACGAACATCGGCAGGCGCACTTCGCCTGCGCGGCCGCGCTCGCCCTCCCCGACGGAACCCGGGTCGTGCGCGAGGGCCGGATCGACGGCACGTTGCTGCACGCCCCGCGCGGCGCCAACGGCTTCGGTTACGACCCGATCTTCCTCCCGGACGGCTACGAGCGGACCACTGCCGAGATGCCGGCCGATGAGAAGAACGCGATCTCGCATCGCACTCGGGCCTTCCAGGCACTAGCGCAAGATCTGGCCGCTCTGCGCTGACTCACGTCATCTGACCTGCGCTGCGGCACGGCGCGGCACTCGGCTCTACGGCCGGGCGCCGCGCCGTCGTCATGCTCGGCAATTCGTCGCCGCACTGTCACCGCGCGGTGGATCTCGACAGTGGATCTCGACAGTGGATCCGCACCGCCCTTCACCAACCGGTCGCACAGGCTTCGGCCAAAGGTCACAGTTTGATAACTGGTATAGACCGGTCCGCCTTCTGGTCTAGACCAGACCGAACCGGCAGGCCTACGGTGACCGCACTCCGGAAAATTCGGCGCTCCATCTCCCTCCCGGTCCGGACTGACGCCACCTTCGGTGAAAGGCATCCCCATGAAGCAACGTCTCGCGGCTGCGGCGGTCCTCGGGCTCAGCGCAACGCTGGCGCTCGCCGCCTGTAGCAGCTCGTCGAAATCCTCCTCCTCGGGTGGCTCGGCCTCCGGCGCCGTCACCATCAAGCTGGTCGCGGCCGATTACGGCACCGGCGCGTCGAACTCCTCGCAGACCTACTGGCAGGCTGTGGCCGACGCCTTCCACAAGTCGAACCCGAACGTCACCGTCCAGGTGCAGACCATCGACTGGAACGACCTGAGCTCCAAGGTCCAGACGATGATCCAGAACAAGCAGTACCCGGATGTCCTGGAAGGCCTGACCTACGCGCAGTACGTCCAGGACGGCATCGCGTACAAGGCCTCTGACGTCCTCGACGCCTCGACGCTCTCGAACATCAACCCGATCTTCGGCAAGGCCGGCGAGGTCAGCGGTACCGAGTACGGCATACCGTGGACCACCTCGTCGCGCGCCATGTTCTACAACAAGAAGCTGTTCACCCAGGCCGGAATCACCACCCCGCCGACCACCTGGGACCAGCTGAAGGCCGACGCGCAGACCATCGCGACGAAGACCGGCAAGACCGGCTTCGGCCTGCCGCTCGGCTCCGAGGAGGCCCAGGCCGAGTCGCTGCTGTGGTTCCTCGGCAACGGCGGCGGCCTGACCGACGCCTCGGGCAAATACGCGATCAACTCGGCTGCGAACATCGCCACCTACCAGTACCTGCAGGGCCTGGTGAAGTCCGGCGCCACCGAGCCGGACCCGGCCACCAAGAACCGCACCGACCTGTGGCAGCAGTTCGCGCAGGGCAACGTCGGCATGATCAACGGCTCCCCGGCGCTGATCCCGATCATCCAGAAGGCCGGCGTGCTGCAGAGCTCCGACTACGGCGTGATCGCGGTTCCCGGCAAGAGCGCCCCGCTGACCTCGACCGTGGGCGTCGCGGACTACGTCGTCGCGCTGAACAACAACAACCACCAGGCCGCGATCAAGTCCTTCCTCGACTTCGCCTACAACGACCAGAACCAGCTGGCCTTCGACAACGAGTACGACCTGCTGCCGGCCACCACCTCGGCGACCAACAGCATGTCCAGCAACCCGCAGTTCGCCGGCTTCGTGAAGAACCTGGGCACCGCGACGCTGTACCCGAGCTCGCAGGCCAACTGGAGCACGGTGCTGACCGCGATCCAGAAGCAGATCGGCACCGCGATCACCGGCGACCCCAAGTCGGTGCTCGGCCAGATCCAGCAGACCGCCACCTCCGGCCAGTAAGGACGAGGCCGCCAAAGCTTCGGGTCCCGGCCGCGTTCCCCTCGGCGCGGGCGGCGCGCTCGGCCGGGACCCGAAGGCCCCTGATACATCAGGCTCCTGATGTATCGCGCTCCGGAACGATGGCTCCACCGGCGCCGCGCCGGACGCACCCGCACGGTGCGTCCGGCGCGGCAAGCCGTCCGGCGGGACGCACTTGCCGACCGACCGCCCGGCCGCCCAGGCCCTTCCCGAACTCGGCGGAGAGACCCATGTCACTATCCTCCAACCTTCCGCTGCGGCGGCTCGGCCGAGCCGCGGCCCCTCTCGGCTGGGTCGGCCCCGCCGTCGCACTGATCGCCTTCGCGGTGATCTGGCCGGTCTACGAGATGTTCCGGATCTCGTTCCAGCACTACAGCCCGGACGGCTTCCTGCTCGGCTCGGCCGGATTCAAGAACTACACCAAGCTGTTCCAGGACCCGAACTTCGGCCCGATCATGGTGCGCAGCGTCATCTGGGTCGTCGCGGTGGTCGGCCTGACCATGACGATCTCGCTCGGCGTGGCGCAGCTGTTCAACCAGCGCTTCCCCGGCCGGCGCATCGCGCGCTGGGCGCTGATCGCGCCGTGGGCCGCGTCGGTGATGATGACCGCGATCATCTTCCGCTGGATGCTCGACCCGAACACCGGCGCGATCAACCTGCTGCTGCGCGATCTCGGCCTGATCTCCAAGCTCGGCACCAGCCAGGCCGACTGGCTCGGCCGCCCCGACGCCGCGTTCCTATGGATGATCGCGGTAGCAGTGTTCGTCTCGGTCCCGTTCGCCACCTACACGATCCTGGCCGGGCTGCAGACGATCCCCGGCGAGGTGTATGAGGCGGCGAAGATCGACGGCGCGTCGCACGTGCGCACCTACTTCGCCATCACGCTGCCGCTGCTGCGCCCCGCGATCCTGGTCGCGACCCTGATCAACGTGATGAACGTGTTCAACTCGTTCCCGATCATCTGGGAGATGACCCGGGGCGGGCCCGGCTACGAGACGAACACCTCGACCGTCTACATGTTCAACCTCAAGCAGAACTTCATCGGCGAGTCCGCGTCGATGTCGGTGGTGAACTTCGCCGTGATCATCGTGATGGTGCTGGTGTTCCTGCGGGTCAGCAACTGGAAGAAGGAGGTGGCCTGAGCATGGCCGCGACCACCGCCCCCGCCGCCGCGCGGACCGTCCCCGACAGCGCCCGCTCGCCACAGTCCCGCCGCAAGCCGCCGAGGCTGCGCACCGTCATCCTGGCCGCCGCGGCGTATGTCGTGGCCCTGATCTTCATCCTGCCTTACCTCGAGATGGCGCTGACCGCGCTGCGCCCGCCGAAGGAACTGCTGGACGCGAACTACATCCCGCACCACTTCGCCTGGTCCAACTTCACCTCGCTGTGGTCCACCGGCATCGGCTCGAACCTGCGGGTCTCGCTGATGGTCGCCGGCGGCGCGACGGCCCTGGTGCTGCTCGTGGCGACCCCCGCGGCGTACTACACGGCGCGTCGCAGGTTCCGCGGCCGCACGGTCTTCCTGCTGCTGGTGCTGGTCACCCAGATGTTCCAGCCGACCGCCCTGGTCGTCGGCATCTTCGGCCAGTTCAACCAGCTCGGCATGATCGACGACCCGACCGCGCTGATCCTGGTCAACGCGGGCTTCAACATGGCCTTCGCGATCTGGATCCTCAACGCCTACTTCGGCGCCATCCCCAAGGAACTGGAGGAGGCGGCGCTGGTCGACGGCTGTACCCGGCTCGGCGCGATGTTCAAGGTGATCATCCCGCTGGCGCTGCCCGGCATCGTCACGGCCCTGATCTTCACGTTCATCTCCGCCTGGAACGAGTTCATCGTCGCGCTGACGCTGACCTCGACGCCGAGCAACGAGCCGCTGACCGTCGGCCTGAACAACTTCATCGGCGCCTACTCGGTGGACTGGCAGCACCTGTTCGCGGGCTCGGTCATCGCGACGATCCCGGTGATCGTCCTGTTCGCCCTCATCGAGCGCAAGGTGGTCTCCGGCCTCACCGCCGGCTCGGTGAAGTAGCAGCAGCGGCGAAGTGATAAGGCGCAGCGAAGGCCCGGCGGGCAACAGCCGGGCCTTTCCGCGTGTTACGGCTGGCGCGGAATGCACAGGGATCCGGTCCCAGGCGTCACTGCATCGATGCTGGCCATGTCGGGGTTGGGATCACCCCAATATTCGACGCCGCCCTCGTACACCGAGTAGCAGACTCCCGCTGGCTGTGTGAAGCCCGAAGTGCACACGGTGAAGGTTGCTGAGCGAGACGAGTGCGGAGCTACCGGGAATGTGCTCTTCCCTGTTTGCAAGCGCCATTGCGCCACGCCCAGGGAGACCCCGATCGAATAGATGCGGCCGTCGCCGTGATCCGAGACCGTAACCGGAATCGACACACACAACCGGCCGCTGGTCAGTGAGAGGAAATCGATCTGACCGTAGGCGATTGTCGGCGATGCATAGAGCTTCGGCGAAGTGGGTGCGGTCGTCTTGGCCGGCTTGGGCGAGCTGCCTGACGCGCCATGTGCCCCAGCCGGTGAATGGACCGAAGACGGCGTCGGTGACGGCGAGGCCGCATTCGCCCTCGCGGAGGGTGACGGCGTCGGACTCGAATCCGCCGAGGCACTCGCGCTAGTACTCACTGCGACCGGTGTCGCCGAGTGCGCCGTTGGCTCAGTTCGCCCCGCGCCGCCACACGCAGTGGCGCACGCTACGAACGCCGCGACTGCTGCGCCGAAGGCGGCCGCAGAACGCAGCCGCAATGCACTCCCGAACACGTGCCCCTCCCGCCTGAGCGGCGCACATGTCGCCGGCGGGTGCAAGCATAGGGCAGGAGTCGAGCGGGAGGTCTGGGTCTGGTGGAATTCGAGTTCACTGGGGAGATCTGGCACTGGCGCGGTCCGGCGCCGTTCCACTTCGTCACGGTCCCCGAGGAGCAGGCCGCGGACATCCAGGCACTGGCGTCGGATGTCACGTACGGCTGGGGCATGATCCCGGTACAGGTGCGGCTCGGCGGCACCGCCTGGAAGACTTCGCTGTTCCCGAAGGACGGCGGGTACGTGCTGCCCCTCAAGGACGCGGTGCGCCGCGCCGAATCGGTCGAGCTCGGCGACACGATCGAGGTCGAGTTGACCGTCATCGGCGTTTGAGCTTTGCACCGTGGACCTGAGGTCAGGAATCGAGAAGCGAAGCCACCCCGGCCGCTCGTAGCATCGCAGAGGCGCCGATGCACAAGAGACGGAGACACGATGAGCAAGGCCAGGGAGACGCACACGAACTCGACCGCACCGCACGGAGCGGACAGCCACGAGGTGATCCGCGTGCACGGGGCGCGCGAGAACAACCTCAAGGATGTCAGCGTCGAGATCCCCAAGCGGCGGCTGACCGTGTTCACCGGCGTCTCCGGATCCGGCAAGAGCTCGCTCGTGTTCGACACCATCGCGGCCGAGTCCCAGCGGCTGATCAACGAGACCTACAGCTCGTTCGTCCAGGGCTTCATGCCGACGCTGGCGCGTCCCGAGGTGGACGTGCTCGAGGGGCTGACCACCGCGATCATCGTGGACCAGCAGCGCATGGGCGGGGACATCCGCTCGACGGTCGGCACCGCGACCGACGCCAACGCGATGCTGCGCATCCTGTTCAGCAGGCTCGGAAAGCCGCACATCGGCTCGCCCAAGGCGTTCTCGTTCAATATCGCCTCGGTCAGCGGCGCGGGCGCGGTCACTCTCGAGCGCGGCGGCAGGACCGTCAAGGAACGCCGCGCGTTCAGCATCACCGGCGGCATGTGCCCGCGCTGCGAGGGCCGGGGCGCGGTAACCGACATCGACCTGGCCCAGCTCTACGACCAGTCCAAGTCGCTCAGCGAGGGCGCGATCACCGTCCCCGGCTATACCGGCGGCGGCTGGAACACCCGGCTCTACGCCGAGTCCGGCTTCTTCGACGCGGACAAGCCAATCCGCGAGTTCACCAAGAAGGAACTGGACGACTTCCTCTATCACGAGCCAACCAGGATGAAGATCGCCGGCATCAACATGACCTACGAGGGTCTGGTGCCGCGGATCCAGAAGTCGATGCTGTCCAAGGAAAAGGAGTCGATGCAGTCGCACGTGCGCGCCTTCGTGGAACGCGCGGTCACGTTCACCTCGTGCCCCGACTGTGGCGGCACCCGGCTCAGCGAGGCGGCTCGATCCTCGAAGATCAGGGGCGTCAGCATCGCGGACGCCTGCGCGATGCAGATCAGCGATTTGGCCGAGTGGGTGCGCGCGCTTGACGAGCCGTCAGTCGCGCCGCTGCTGACCTCGCTGGGGCAGTCGCTCGACTCCTTCGTGGAGATCGGGCTGGGCTACCTTTCGCTCGACCGGTCGTCGAGCACGCTCTCCGGCGGCGAGGCGCAGCGCGTCAAGATGATCCGCCACCTCGGTTCGCCGTTGACCGACGTCACGTACGTTTTCGACGAGCCGACCGTGGGCCTGCATCCGCACGATATCCAGCGGATGAACGAATTGCTGCTGCGGCTGCGCGATAAGGGCAACACGGTGCTGGTCGTCGAGCACAAGCCGGAGGCGATCGCGATCGGCGACCACGTCGTAGACCTCGGCCCCGGAGCTGGCACGGCTGGCGGCACGGTCTGCTTCGAGGGCACCGTGGCGGGGCTGCGCGCGAGCGACACGCTGACCGGCCGGCACCTGGACGACCGCGCGCGCCTGAAATCCTCGGTGCGCAAGGCATCCGGGACGCTGGAGATCCGCGGCGCCGACGCGCACAACCTGCGGAACATCGACGTCGACATCCCGCTCGGCGTGCTGGTCGTCCTGACCGGCGTCGCAGGCTCGGGAAAGAGTTCGCTGATCGATGGCTCGGTGTCCGGCCGCGAGGGCGTCGTGTCGGTCGATCAGGCCCCGATCAAGGGCTCTCGCCGGAGCAACCCGGCGACGTACACCGGCCTGCTCGACCCGATCCGCACCGCCTTCGCGAAGGCCAACGGAGTGAAGCCGGCGCTGTTCAGCGCCAACTCCGAAGGCGCCTGCCCCAATTGCAACGGCGCCGGAGTCGTCTACACAGACCTGGCGATCATGGCCGGTGTCTCGACGACCTGCGAGGACTGCGAGGGCAAGCGGTTCCAGGCCTCGGTGCTCGAGTACACCTTCGGCGGGCGCAACATCGCCGAAGTGCTGGAGATGCCCGTAGTAGACGCGGCAGAATTCTTCGGCACTGGTGTGGCGCGCACCCCCGCCGCGCAGGCCATCCTCGACCGGCTCGCCGACGTCGGGCTCGGCTACCTCAGCCTCGGCCAGCCGCTCACCACGCTGTCCGGCGGCGAGCGGCAGCGGTTGAAGCTGGCCGCTCGCATGGCCGAGAAGGGCGGCGTCTACGTGCTCGACGAACCAACCACCGGACTTCACCTGGCCGACGTCGAACAGTTGCTCGGCCTGCTCGACGGGCTGGTCGACTCCGGAAAGTCGGTCATCGTAATCGAACACCACCAAGCGGTCATGGCCCATGCCGACTGGATCATCGACCTCGGCCCAGGTGCCGGACACGACGGCGGCCGCATCGTCTTCGAGGGCACTCCCGCCGATCTGGTCGCGGCCCGCTCCACGCTGACCGGCAAGCACCTGGCGGGCTACGTCGGGGCGTGAAATGACCCTGCGATTGACCTGTCTGGCCGATGCACCGCGAAGAGGCGGCGGTCGCGGCCAATGTCAGGAGCGCGCCGCTCCGCGGTGATAATCGCTCTGGTATGGTCACCTCCTGCGATCTGGGCGGCGTCACCCACTGAACGTTGCCTGTTGGCGGACTTAACATCGCGTTCGGCCAGCCGTGAAGGCACGCGACACGCGGCCACTTCGCGGCAGACGCCGGTTTCACCTTGCACACG
>NZ_DATNGK010000084.1:0-2829 GCF_035605935.1 Actinocrinis sp.
GCACCGAAGCGAGCTGTGCGATCCAGTGATTCGGCGAGTCAGATAACGACTGTACTGACGTCGCTGTGATTGCCGTGGGTACGGCGGCCGGTCCGGAGCTGGTCAACGAAACAGGGCTCGAATTGCTCACGTCCGGCGGCCGCTCCCCTTGGCCCGCCACGACTGTGATCCGCGCGTTAACAGACGATTGAGTTGATGCCGAAGAACCTACGAGCGCCGCGACGATTGTGCCGACGGCCCCGATGACCGCGGCGGCGATCGTCAACCACGCGGTAGTTCGATTCTCGAAGACGCGCCTGTTCCAAGCCACCCCAGGCCCTCCCCACCCTTGACGGCCCGAGCCACACCCTCAGGGCCTTGTGACAAGAGTAGCCCGCGACCCTGCGCTTCGCTGCCGTTTGCACGCGTACGAGCACGAGCGGTAATGGGGATTGGATATGACGCTATCTGTGAGCAGTGGCCGATGTGGCGCCGGACGTGGCCGCCGGGGCGGGAGCCGGACCGGTGGACCCGCGCACGACGAGTTCGGGTTCGAACAGCAGCTCGTCCGCGGTGACGGTAGCGCCCTCGATCTGGCCGACGAGCATCGCGACGGCGGCGCGGCCCATCGCCTCGATCGGCTGGCGAACCGTGCTCAGCGGCGGGTCGGTGCAGCTCATCAGCGAGGAATCGTCGTAGCCGACGACCGAGAGCTGGTCCGGCACCCGTCGGCCAGCCCGGCGCGCGGCGCGCACCGCGCCGAGCGCGATCAGGTCGCTGCCGCACACGATTCCGGTGATGCCGCGCGAGATCAGCCTCGACGCCGCCGCCTGACCGCCCTCCAAGGAGAACATCGCGCGCTCGATCCAGTCGGCCTGGTACGCCAGGCCACTGCCGGCCGCCGCCGCTTCGAACGCCGCCTGCTTGCGGCGCGAGGGCATGTGGTCGGCCGGGCCGAGGATCAGGCCGATGCGCTCATGGCCCAGCGCCGCGAGGTGGCCGAACGCCTGCTCCACCGCCACAGCGTCATCCGTGGAGACTCGCGGGAAGTCGAGGTGCTCGGCCGCCGCGTTCACCAGAACGACCGGCAGCCGCAGCTCCAGCAGCTTCAGGTAGTGCTGGTGCGGAGCGTCCGCCTCGGCATAGTGGCCGCCGGCGAATACGACGCCTGATACTTGCTGCTCCAGCAGCATCTCGACGTAGTCCGCCTCGGACAGTCCGCCGGCGGTGCGCGTGCACAGCACCGGGGTGAAGCCGCGCTGCGCGAGTGCTCCGCCCACCACCTCGGCCAACGCCGGGAAGATCGGGTTCTGCAGCTCCGGGAGCACCAGGCCGATCAGCCGGGCGCGTTCGCCGCGCAGCTGGGTCGGCCGCTCGTAACCGAGCACGTCCAGCGCCGTGAGAATCGCGGCGCGCGTCCCCTCGGCCACCCCGGGCTTGCCGTTCAAGACCCGGCTGACCGTGGCCTCGCTGACCCCGGCCTTCTTCGCCACTTCCGCAAGTCTTCGCGACATGCCGCAAGAATACCGCATCTTGTTGCAAGCGGCTGCAAGCGTCCTGTTGCTGCTGTCAACGAATTGCAGCGTGCTGCAGGTACCGTCAGCGGCTCTTCGCCGGGCATTACCCGCTGCGACACCCCTGGGCCACAAATGGCCGCTTTGGTGTGCGGTGGACATCCGGCAGCACAGCTCACAGGAGCCCCCCTCATGCCCGACCCCAAGTCGCCTCAGGTCACATCAGCGCAGCCCACTTCTCCACTATCTCGGCGCCGCTTTCTCGGCACGGCCGCCGGCACCGCCGCCGCGGCCGGCGCGCTGCCGCTGCTCTCGCCCGCCATGGCCGAGGCGCTCGCCGAGCCGGCCGGCCGCGGTTCGCTCGACGAGATCGAGCATGTCGTGATCCTGATGCAGGAGAACCGGTCCTTCGATCACTACTACGGCACGATGAGCGGTGTGCGCGGCTTCGGCGACCGTGCGGCCGTGCGGCTGCCCTCCGGCCGGGACGTTTTCCACCAGCCGGCCGCCGCCCGCACCGACGGCGGCTACCTGCTGCCCTTCCATGTGGACACGCGCAAGGTGGACGGCCAGGATCTCGGCGACCTGGACCACAGCTGGACTGGCACGCACGCGGCCTACGACAGCGGCCGGTACGACCAGTGGATCGCCGCGAAGTCGCAGATGACGATGGGCTACTTCACCGAGACCGACATCCCGTTCCACCGCGCGCTCGCCGACGCGTTCACCCTCAGCGACGCTTACCACTGCTCGATTCAGGGTCCGACGACGCCAAATCGCTTGTACCTGTGGACCGGCACGATCGACCCGGACGGTGTCGCCGGCGGCCCGGTCATCGACAACCCCGACGACTATCTTCCGGTACTGAATTGGACGACTTATCCCGAGCGGCTTCAGTCGGCCGGGATCTCGTGGCGCGTTTACGCGAACAACGAGGTCGGCGACGATCCGTCGGGGCATCCGTTCGTCGGTGACTACGGCGACAACCCGCTGTGGCTGTTCCAGGCGTACCACGACGCGCTGGCGTCTTCGGACCCGAAGGTCCGCCAACTCGCCGAGCGCGCAGGCGTGTTCGAGTCCTGGCAGCCGGACTCCGGCCAGGGGAAAAGCCCAAAGCACGTGCTCGCCGACTTCATCTCGGACATCAAGGCCGGCACGCTTCCGGCAGTCTCTTGGGTCGTTGCGCCATACGGGTACTGCGAACACCCGGCGGCTCGGCCGGTAGACGGCGCCGCGTACACGCAGACGATGCTTGAGGCCATCTGGTCGGACCCGAAGCTGTGGCGCAACACGGTCGTCCTGATTACATACGACGAGAACGATGGTTTCTTCGACC
>NZ_DATNGK010000085.1:0-55220 GCF_035605935.1 Actinocrinis sp.
AACGCACCGCGTCGAGGTCGGCGATGAACCGGTGCAACGTGTATGGCCCCTGATGCTGACTGCGGCCCCCGCCGCGCTGATCCCAGCGGATGGCCGGCCCGCCCTCAGCGAGAAGCTCGGCGACCGGTGCGAGGGTGTCCCAGAAGCCGGGACCGCCGTGGCAGAGGATCGCGGCCGAATCCGGCCCAGCCTCCGCAAATTCCGAAGCGGCGTTCGCGGTCTCGTGACGAGCGGTCCAGAGGCGGCAGCCGTCATCGGTGACGACGAAGGACTCGGTCGGCGCGGCCGCTCGCACGTGCGCAGTCATCGCCCTGTCCCGTTCCTCCGCTATCCCCATCGCCAGCCGAGGTCACTGTCCGAGGAAGCGCAGGATCCCGTCCGCGATCGCCCTGGCCATGCGCGCCCGGCCCGACGCCGACTCTTCCAGAGCAAGATCGGAGGCGTTGCGCATGTTGCCGCACTCGACCAGGATCTTCGGCACCGTGGTCAGGTTCAGGCCGGCGATGTCGTCGCGCGGTTCGTAGCCGTCGGATCCGACGTAGTTGGACGGAGTCAGCCCGGATTCCTGGCTGAAGGTGGCGTGCATCGCGACGGCGAGGCGGTGCGATGCCGACTCGACTGATGAGCCGCCGACCGACTGCTGCGCCTCAAGCAGCTGGTAGCCGTGGCCGCCGGCCGGGCCTCCGTCCGCGTGGATGGAGACGGCGGCCGCGGCGTGCGCACTGTTGCCGATCGCGGCGCGGATGTTGACGCAGGGGCCGACGCCGCTGTCGTTGTTCCTGGTCAGGATGACGCGCAGGCCACGCTGCTCGAGGTCGGCCTGGACCAGCAGCGCCACCTGGAAGTTGAACTGGTGCTCGCTATAGCCGTCGTCGCCGTTGGTGCCGGTCGTGTCGCAGGCTTTTTCCTGGCCGAAGCCCTGCGGGACCAGCTCGTTGATCTCGGCCGCGTGGCTTTCGTTGCCGCCGTTGTGGCCGGGGTCGAGGACGATCACCTGGCCACCTGTACCGGCCGCGGCGTTCGCCCGCGCCGCAGCGGAGGGTGACGTGGACGCGGGCGCGCTGACGCTTGGCGACGCAGCGGGGGAAGCCACGGCACTCGCGCTGGCAGAGCTGCTGAGGCTATCGGCTGAGGACGCGGAGGCGGCGGCGAGCACGGCGGGAGTCGCGTGCGCGTCTCCACCGCAGCCCGCGCACGCCCAAGCCGTAATACCCGCCAGCAAAACCGTGGCGGCGGCCGGGGCGCGCCTTACCTTCGTTCGCGTCGTCACCCGGCAACCCTAGCGAGTCGATCGCGCCGGTATCCACCGTGTTGGGCGATTACGCTGCGTTGACCGCAGGCAGCAGGCGATCTGCGTCACGCGATCATGAACTGATCAGGGCGCAGGGCGCGGTTCACGATCCGCACGTCGCCAATCCAGCCGTTGAAGACCTGGTTGATCGTCCCGGCGTACTCTGACAGCGATTTCCGCGCCTACGCGGCGGGCAGGTCGACTAACTGCCCGAGCGCGGCACGGTGACGGGCCGCCGTGCCGAGCGCGATAGACGCCGACTTCGCCCGCTTGAGGTAGAGGTGCGCCGGGTGTTCCCACGTGAATCCGATGCCGCCGTGGAATTGCACGCATTCTTCCGCAGCACGCACCGCGACTCCGGAGCAGTACGCCTGCGCGAGCGCGACGGCCACCGGCGCGTCCGAGTCGTCGTCCGCGACGCACGCGGCCGCGTATCGGGCTACGGCGCGGGCCTGCGCAACCGAGGCCCACAAGTCGGCGGCGCGATGCTTGAGCCCTTGGTAGGAGCCGATGAGGCGGCCGAATTGATAGCGGGTTTTGAGATAGCCGACAGACAGTTCAAGACAGGCTTCTGCGATTCCTAGCTGCTCGGAGGCGAGCACCGCGGCGCCCACGCGAAGCGCGTGGGAAAGCGCCGCCACCGCCGCGTCGCCGGAAGCGAGCTGACGGCCGGCGACGCCGGCGAACGCGAGATCGGCAAGCGGCCGGGTCAGATCCAAAGAGGTCACGCCGTCGCGCTTAAGTCCCTCATCGTCAGCCTCGACGACGAAAAGCGCCGGACCGTCTTCCGTCACCGCCGGAACGAGCAAGAGGTCTGCGACACTCGAGTCCGCCACGCTCCGCACAGCTCCCGACAGCCGCCCGGCCTCATCAGTGCGCACCGCCTCCGGGAAGGCCGCATCCGGCGCGTAAGAGAAGGGCACTGCGAGAACAACCGTCACGCGGCCAGCAGCAAGTCGATCCAGCAGTTCGCCAGCGTCCGCGGCAGCTTCCCCGAGCGCCAGAACAGCCGCGGTGGCCACGACCGAGCTAGTGAGGAACGGCACCGGCGCGACCGCGCGGCCGACTTCTTCGGCCACCACCGCCGCCTCGCGCCATGACGCACCCGCGCCGCCGAACTTCTCCGGGATCGCGAGACTCGCGCATCCGAGATCGGCCGCGAGCGACTTCCACAGGGCCGTGTCATAAGGCTGATCCGTCTCGCAGCGCGCCAGCACGGCGTTCCACGGACTGCGATCGGCCAAGAGCGCGCGCACCGAGGCGCGCAGGTCGTCTTCGACCTCTGAGTAAAGCAGTGCGACGGGGCTCACTGGGCCAGATCCTTCCACGGGACGTCCTTGTCGACCCGGATCTCCGGGGGCAGGCCGAGCACCCGCTCGGCGATGATGTTGCGCAGGATCTCCGAGGTGCCGCCCTCGATCGAGTTGCCCTTCGCACGCAGGTAGCGGTACCCGGCGCCGCGGCCGGCGAAGTCGACCGTGGTCGGCCGGTCGGTCGTCCACCGATCGCTCGACCAGTCGTCGTAGCGCAGCCCCTCCTCGCCCAGCAGATCAACCTCGAACCCTGAGATCTCCTGATTGAGCCGCGCGAACGCGAGCTTCGCCGCCGAGCCTTCCGGCCCCGGGTGCCCGGCGGCCAACTGCTGCCGCAGCCTTGTCGCGGTCAACCGCGCGGCCTCCGCCTGCACCCACAGATCGAGTAGCGCGTCGTGGGCCGCGGCGGTACGCAGCTCAGGCCGCTCGCGCCAAGCCTGCGCCACCACACCGATCACGCCGCCCTCGCGCGGCTGCGCGCCGCCGCCGATCGCGACCCGCTCGTTCATCAGCGTCGTCTGCGCCACGGCCCAGCCCGCGCCGACCGGCCCCAGCCGATGCGCATCGGGGATGCGAACCCCGGTCAGGAAGACCTCGTTGAACTCCGCCTCGCCGGTGAGCTGCCGCAGTGGCCGCACCTCGACGCCGGGGTCCGTCATGTCACAGACGAAGTATGTCAGGCCTTTGTGTTTCGGCACACTCGGGTCGGTGCGGGCGATCAGGATGGCCCAGCGCGCCTCGTGCGCCATCGAGGTCCATACCTTCTGGCCGGTCACGATCCAGTCAGAACCCTCATCGGAACCGTCCTCCCGCACCGCCTTCGTCGCCAGCCCCGCGAGGTCGGAGCCGGCGCCGGGTTCGCTGAACAGCTGGCACCACACCTCCTCGCCGGTCCACAACGGGCGCAGGAACCGGCGGCGCTGCTCGTCGGTGCCGTGCGCGAGAATCGTCGGCGCGGCCATGCCGAGCCCGATGCCGATGCGGTACGGATCGTTGTCCGGGGCTCCGGCCGCAGCCAGCGCCTCATCGACGATCCGCTGCTGCTCGCGCGGCGCGTCGAGCCCGCCGAGTCCGACCGGGAAGTGCACCCAGGCCAAACCCGCGTCGAACCGTGCGCGCAGGAACTCCGTCCGTGGCGTGCTCGCCGGATCGTGCTCCTCCAGCAGAGCTTTGATTCGCTCGTGCAGCGACATAGCAGCCTCCTTTCTCACCGGGCGAGGGTGTCCAGACCGCGCCGGACCAGCGCGGGCACCAGACCGCCCATTCCTTCGAAGCCTGATCCGACCGTCTGCCCCTGCAGATAGCGGTAGTAGATGCCCTCCGCGATCACGGCGAGCTTGAAGTAACCGAACGCGATGTACCAGGGCAGCGGGGTCACGTCGAGGCCACTGCGCGACGCGTACCGCTCGACCAGCTCGTCCTGTGCCGGAAAACCCGCGTCGCTATCGACCGCCGAGGTCAGCGCCGCGCCGCCACCCAGCGTTTCCAACTCAGTCCAGTACACGCACAGCAATCCCAGATCCGCGAGAGGGTCACCGAGCGTGGCCATCTCCCAGTCAAGCACTGCCGCGATACGGTCCTGCTCGTCCACGATCGCGTTGTCGAGCCGGTAGTCACCGTGCACGATCGCAGCACGCTGCGACTTCGGCACCGATTCGCCCAGTGCCTCGTGCAGCGCATCGATTCCGGGCACCTCACGGCTGCGCGAGGCCGCCAGTTGCTTGCCCCAGCGCGCGACCTGCCGCTCCAAATAGCCTTCGGGCCGACCGAAATCGCCGAGCCCAACCGCTGCCGGATCCACCGCGTGCAGGTCGGCGAGCACGTCCACCAGCGCCCACGACATCGCACGCGCACGCTCAGCGGTCAACGCAGTGGTCTGCGACTTTTCCCGATAGACCGTGCCCTCGACGAACTCCATCACATAGAACGGCGCGCCGATCACGTCAGGGTCCTCGCACAGCAGGTGCACCGCGGGTACCGGCACGCCGGTCGGTGCCAACGCGGCCAGAACCCGGAACTCGCGCGTCATGTCATGCGCGGTCGCCAGCACGTGCCCCAGCGGCGGTCGCCGCAGTACCCACGAAGCCGAAGCGCCGTCCCGCTGCCCGCTCAGCACATACGTCAGATTCGACTTGCCGCCCGCGATCAGCTGCGCGCTCAGCGCTCCGTCCCCGGCCCCGACACCCAGCTGCGCCGCGTGTTCGGCCAGGTAGGCGCGCAGCGGCGAGAGCGCGAGACCCGGCGGGTCGGCGTGGTCCGGATTGCTCATGCTCGGGTCTCTCGCTCGGGGGTTGCACGGAGTACGGCTCGGTGGAACAGTACCGACTAGTCGGTACGTCGGCTAGCCCTACCAATGGCGGAAGGCGCCCAGGATGATCTCCAGCACGATGCAGGACTACCCGCTGACCATCACCTCGATCCTGCGGCACGGCTCGCGCATCTACGGCGGTAGCGAGTGCGTCACCTGGGAAGGCACCAAGGCACGCCGCGCGACGTACGCCGAGGTCGCGCGCAACGCCGAACGACTGGCCGCCGCGCTGGCCCGCCTCGGCGTCGGCGCGGGCGATCGGGTCGGCACCTTCTGCTGGAACACGCAGGAGCACCTGGAGGCCTACTTCGCGGTTCCCTGCATGGGCGCGGTCTTGCACACGCTCAACATACGACTGCCCGGCGATCAGGTCGCGCACATCATCCAGCACGCCGGCGACCGGGTGATCATCGTGGACGGCAGCCTGGCGCCGCTGCTGGCCGCGATCGCACCTGGACTGACCGACGTCGAGGCGTACATCGTGGTCGGCGAGGCAGACCTCGGCCTCTTCGCCAGCGTTCCCGCCGGCGTCAAAGTGCTGCGGTACTCAGAGGTCCTCGCCGCCGAAGAACCCGGCTACGACTGGCCCGAGCTCGACGAACGATCCGCCGCCGCGATGTGCTACACCAGCGGGACCACCGGTGACCCGAAGGGCGTGGTCTACTCGCACCGCTCGAACTTCCTGCACGCGCTGGCTGGGCAGGCCGCCTGCATGGCCGGCACCACGGAGTCCGACAGGATCCTGACGATCGTGCCGATGTTCCACGTCAACGCCTGGGGCATCCCGTACGGTGCGTTCTTCAACGGCACGACGCTGCACCTGCCCGGCCCGCATATGGGCCCTGACGGACTGGTCAACTTCATCGAGGCCGAGCGCTCGACTGTCGCCTCCGCCGTCCCCACCATCTGGAACTGGATCCTCAACTACGGCGAGGCCCGGCCCATCGATCTTTCCTCGCTCCGCATGGCGACCTCGGGCGGTTCAGCCGCGCCGCGCGCCATGATCGAGGCCTTCGAACAGCGCTACGGGCTGCGGATCATCCAGGGCTGGGGTATGACGGAGACCAGCCCGGTAGCCGGAATGGCGCACCCGCCGGCCGGGGTCGAGCCGGGCACCCCGGAGGACGTCGAGTGGCGGCTCAAGTCCGGCCGGGTCGCGCCCGGCGTCGAAATGCGCGTCGTCGACGTGGACGGCGGCGCCGAGCTGCCCTGGGACGGCGAGTCGGTCGGCGAGATCGAGGTGCGCGGCCCGTGGATCACCGGTTCGTACTATCGGGATCCCGCGCCGGAGAAGTTCCACGACGGCTGGCTGCGCACCGGGGACCTCGGCACCATCGACGACCGCGGCTACTTCCAGATCACCGACCGCGTCAAGGACCTGATCAAGTCCGGCGGCGAATGGATCTCCTCGGTCGACCTGGAAAACCAGCTGCTGGCACACCCCGCCGTCCTGGAAGCCGCCGTGGTCGCGATTCCCGACCCCAAGTGGGACGAGCGCCCACTCGCCTGCGTCGTGCTCAAGCCCGAAGCCGAGGCCACGCCCGAAGCCCTCGCCGTCTTCCTCGCCGGGAAGGTCGCCCGGTGGCAGGTCCCTGACTACTGGACCTTCATCGACGAGGTACCGAAGACCACGGTCGGCAAGTTCGACAAGAAGGTGCTGCGCGCCCGGCACCGCGACGGCGCGCTGGACGTGCACAAGCTCGACACCATCCCGCACACCGACGCCAACACCGGCGCATAAGACAGGAGTCTGCGATGGACTTCGAGCCGAGCCCCCGCGCCAAGGAGTACCTGGACCGCCTACAGGCGTTCATGGACAGCCACATCTACCCGGCCGAACCCGTGTATGCGGCGCAGCGCCGCGCGCTCGTCGAAGCCGGGGACGTACACCGCGTACCGCCGATCGTCGAGGACCTCAAGAACGCCGCACGCGAACGCGGTCTGTGGAACCTCTTCCTCCCGGACGCCAACGAGCCACACCACGGGCTCTCGGTCACCGATTACGCACCGCTGGCTGAGCTGACCGGCCGCTCGATCGATCTCGCGCCGGAAGCCCTCAACTGCGCCGCGCCCGACACCGGCAACATGGAAGTCCTCCACCTGTTCGGTACTCCCGAGCAGAAGGAACGCTGGCTCGCCCCGCTGCTGCGCGGCGAGATCCGCAGCGGCTTCGGCATGACCGAACCCGAGGTCGCCAGCTCGGACGCCTCGAATATCAGGACCCGGATCGAGCGGGACGGCGACGAGTACATCGTCACCGGCCGCAAGTGGTGGACCTCCGGCGCGATGGACCCACGCTGCAAGATCCTCATCGTCATGGGCAAAACCGCTCCCGACAACCCCTCGCACCAGCAACAGTCCATGATTCTGGTCCCGCTCGACGCTCCGGGCGTGAAGATCGTCCGCGCGCTGCCGGTCTTCGGCTACCAGGACCAGCACGGCCACGCCGAAATCGTGTTCGACGGCGTTCGCGTCCCGGCCGCCAACCTGATCGGAGAGGAAGGCAGCGGCTTCGCGATCGCGCAGGCGCGGCTCGGCCCCGGCCGCATCCACCACTGCATGCGAGCGCTCGGCATGGCGGAGCGGGCGCTGGAGCTGATGTGCCAGCGCGCAGTCAGCCGCGTCGCCTTCGGCAAGCCGGTGGCCGCGCAAGGCGTCGTCCAGCAGTGGATCGCCGAGTCCCGCATGGCGATCGAGCAAGCCAGGCTACTGACACTCAAGACCGCGTGGCTCATCGACCGCTACGGGACCAAGAGCGCGCGTACCGAGATCGCCGCGATCAAGGTGGTCGCGCCGCGCGTGGCGCTGGACGTCGTCGACAAGGCGATCCAGACGCACGGCGGCGCGGGCGTCAGCGACGACACGCCGCTGGCCGCGATGTGGGCCGCGTTGCGCACCCTCCGCATCGCCGACGGACCCGACGAGGTACACATCCGGTCCGTCGCGCGTACCGAACTCAAGCCGTATTTGAACCAGCAGAGCCTTGACCGCCCAGGCAGCAACGTATGACGGCCCGTCCGACGTCTGTCGATACCCTTGCTGACATGCCACGCACACCGATCAAGGAGCTTCCCTCCCCGACTCCCGACCTCGCGCGGCTACCGGTCCAGGAGCGCCTGATCGCCACCTCGCTGCGCCTGTTCGCCGCGCAAGGCGTCGAAGGGACCTCGGTCCAAGAGATCGTGGCCGCCGCCGGCGTGACCAAGGGCGCGATGTACCACTACTTCGCGTCCAAGGACGACCTGCTCTATGAGATCTACCACCGGCTGCTCGGCCGCCAGACCGAGCGCCTGAACGCGATCGCCAACGGCCCAGGCACAGCCGCCGAACGAGTCCGCTCGGCCGCCGCCGACGTCGTCGAAAGCACCCTCGACTCGATCGAGGAGGCGATCGTCTCCTTCCGCTCGGTCCACATGCTGCCGAATCCGCAGCGCACGCAGGTCCGGGCCGAGCGGCGGCGCTACCACGAGCGGTTCCGCGCGCTGGTCGAGGAAGGCCAGCGGGACGGGGCGTTTCGCAAGGATGTGCCGGCGGATCTGGCCGTGCACTTCTTCTTCGGTTCGGTCAATCAGCTGGGCACCTGGTACCACCGCGAGGGCGGCCTGACCAGGCGGCAGATCGCGGAACACTACGCCGACCTCTTCCTCGCCTCGCTACGCCCCGAGTAGTTCACCGCTCCTGCCCTACCGCCGGACGAATACCGCATCCACCCCATCTAGCCATACCGTCCGGTCGGTACTACGCTCACGCCGCCGCACAACGCCGTGCGGTTGGTGAGTCCTTCGCTCAGGAGGTCAGCGCAATGTCCGCTTCGGCAACGGAAGGAATTCCCACTCCCGCACCACGTCCCGCGTCGCCCCGAGCCACGAACGTCCTGTGGCACCGGCAGCTGACCAGATACCCCGACACCGCGGCTCGGTACGCGTACCTCGCGATCGTGGTCGCCGCGACCGTCGTGCTCTACTACGAGCTCTATATCCAGTACGCGGTATCGACCGCGATCATCACGCACTACAACATGACGTTCACGTTCTTCGTGTACGTATCGGTCGTCGGCAATGCGGTCGGCGCATTCGCCTCGCTGCTCGCCGGGCTCGCGGATCGCTGGGGCCGGGCGAACCTGACCGTCTACGGACTGCTGATCACTGGCGCGCTGGTCGCCTTCGCGGTCCCCAACGCGGGTTCCAAGGGCATGTTCCTGTTCCTGATCGCCCTGGTCAGCTTCGTCGAGGGCATCATCCTGGTCACGACACCCGCCCTGGTGCGCGACTTCTCCCCGCAACTGGGGCGCGCTTCCGCGATGGGCTTCTGGACCATGGGTCCGGTCGTCGGCAGCCTGGTCGTCACAGCCGTGACCAGTCACACGTATTCGGGCTCGACGACGTGGCAGGACGAGTTCCGCTACGCCGGCTGGGCCGGGTTACTCGTGTTCGTCATCGCGCTCTTCGGTCTGCGCGAACTGTCTCCCCAACTGCGCGACCAGATCATGGTGAGCCTGCGTGACCGAGCTTTGATCGAAGCCCGCGCCCAGGGCCTCGACACCGAAACCGCCCTGCGCGGCCACTGGCGCCAGATGCTGCGCACGGACATCCTTTCCTCCGCCCTCGCGATCAGCCTCTTCCTGCTCCTCTACTTCGCCGCGGTGGGCTCGTTCACCGTCTACTTCGTCACCACGTTCGGCTACACAGTCCAACGAACAGCCGGGCTGCTCAACTGGTATTGGGCGGCGAACGCGGTGAGCCTCGTTGTCGTCGGCCTGCTCTCTGACTGGGCCAAGGTACGCAAACCGTTCATGGTCATCGGCGCCCTAGCATCGATTGCCGTCCTGATCCCGTTCGCCCTCGCCGCAACACGGCCACAGACCAGCTACTACACCTTCGCGTTGCTGGTCGCCGGAATCGGCATCTTCGGCGGCTTCACCTACGCGCCGTGGATGGCGAGCTTCACCGAGACCGTCGAGCGGCGTAACCCGGCGGCCACCGCGACCGGACTGGCCGTGTACGGCTGGATCATCCGCGCCATCGTCGCGATCTCCTCCGCGATCCTCCCGATCGTCGTCTCGAGCGCGACTCCCCTGGTCGACCACGGCGCGCAAGTCGCCTCCGCGCAGGCGCAGGCCGGGCCCGCGCTGGCGATCGTGCAGCAGCACCCGAAGCTCTTCGCCCAACTACAGCAGTACCCGCCTAACCAGATCCCCCCGGCCCTCCAAGCCCAAGCCGTGCAGGAAGTCGGCATCCCCAACCTCCTGGCGGTCCAAAAAGCGGCGCCCCAACTCGCCATCCTCAGCCAGTACGGCCCCGCGGTACAGCAAGCGGCCGCGCAGAACCCGAAGAACTGGCAGACCTGGTGGTGGGTGTGCCTCGGCGGCGAGGCGGTGTTCATCCCGGCGATCTTCCTGATGGCGGGACGCTGGAGCCCACGCAAGGCGCGCGAAGACGTCGCCGCGCACGAACAGCGGATCAGCGAACAGTTGGCCCAGCTCGGCGGCGAGACCGCCTCCGCTTAACCCTCCCGGTGCCCGTCGGCCGCCGCCCCGGCCGACGGGAGCCGGACAATTCGCCCTAGACGACTACCATCCGGATAGCATCACGGGTATCCCGCCGAACCGGCCACCGACCGGCCCGACAGGAGGAGCCCGTGTGGACCAACTGACCATTCTTTTCGTGATCGGCCTGGCCACGATCTTCTCCGTGCCGATAGGACGCCGGATCGGGCTTCCCTCTCCGGTGCTGATGACCTTGTTCGGCGCTGCGATGGCGCTGCTGCCGCAGGTGCCGAACCCCAACATCCGGCCCGACCTGATCCTGCCGCTGGTGCTGCCGCCGCTGTTGTTCGCCGCGGCCAGGCGCACCCACTGGCGGCAGTTCAAGGCGAGCTGGCGCACGGTGCTACTGCTGGCGATCCTCCTCGTCCTGGTCACCACCGCCGCGGTCGCCGGGGTCTTCAGCGTGCTCAATCCGGGCCTGCCGATCGGCGTGGCGGTACTGCTCGGCGCGCTCATCTCGCCGCCGGACCCGGTAGCCGCGACTGCGGTCGCCGGGGATCTGAGCCTGCCGCGCCGGCTGATCAGCACCCTGGAAACCGAGGGGCTGTTCAACGATGTGACCGCCGTCGTCATCTACAGCGTCGCGGTCACGTCCGTGGTCTCGCACCACTTCTCCGGCTGGGAGGCGATCGGCGAGTTCGCCCTGTCCGCGCTGATCGCAGTCGTCGTCGGACTTGTCCTCGGCTGGGGCTCGAACCGGGCGATGAGCCTGCTCGGCGACGCGACCCTCCAAGTGAGTCTCAGCCTCCTCATTCCCACGGCCGCCTACGTCGCGGCCGATCACCTGCACGGGTCGGGCGTACTCGCAGTACTCGTATACGGGCTGTACCTCTCCGACAAGATCGACGCCGACGACGTCGCGTATCGACTAGTGGGCACGGCTTTCTGGGACATCGTCGAGCTACTCGTGACCGGCTTCGCGTTCGGGCTCATCGGACAGGAGCTGTACGTCGTCGTGCGGGACGTCGGCGATCATTGGACCTCGTTGCTCGGTGACGCGTTCGCCGTTGTCGCAGTCGTCGTATTCACGCGGCTCGCCTGGCTGTTGCCGGCCGCCTGGCTGGCGAATCGGATGGGCCGAGCCGAGGCAGACGACAAACCGATCACGTGGCGCGAAACCGTGGTGATGTGGTGGGCCGGGATGCGCGGTGTGGTCACTGTCGCGCTGGCACTCGCGATCCCGCTCACCGTCGAAGGTGGACAAGAGTTCCCTGGCCGCGACGCGCTCTTGTTCACCGCGTTCGCAGTCGTCCTGTTCACCCTGGTCGTCCAAGGGCTGACCCTGCCGGTCCTGGTCCGCCTCCTGCGAGTCGACGCGGACGATCAGGCGGAGCGAGAGGCCGAGAAACGGCTGTGGTACCGGGTCGCCAAGGCGGAGCTGCGCCAACTCAACAGGGCCGCCGAGTCCGGCTCGGTGCCCGACGAGCTGTACGAGCGACTGGCCAACCGACGCCAGGGGCGCCTAGCCCAGGCGTTTCCCGAATCGGTCGACGATGAGATGCGCGCGGCGGCCAAGAAGCGCTACGGCGAGGTCAAGCAGCTCCAAGCCCTGGACCAGGAGATGATCGCGGCAGGCCGACGCGAACTGCTCGCCGCACGCGCCGAACCGGGCTCCGACCCGGAACTGGTCGACCGCGTGATGCGCCGCCTGGATCTGCGCACCGAGCGGCACTGATCTGTCCCGCTGAACTGGACAACCAACGAGCCGCTGCCTGTCCCGCTCAACTGGACAACCTGCCTTTCTCACCCTCGAACCGCCGCCCGCCGTCCCGCTTTTCCCCCAATAAAACCCCGCGATGACATCTCCGCTACGCGGCTGGACTACAGCGGCGAGTCTCGTTTACAGCGGCGCTGGACCACAGACGCCCTTGTGCGCTGGGTGTCTCGCGATAGCTTCGCCGACGGCGGTTGAGGGTAACGCTGGACACGCGTGCACGGATTTTCAGAAAGGCGGGTACTAGCGGACCTGCCGGTTCTGCTTGTCACGCCGCATGCGGTTGCGCTCGGGTGAGGTACCGGTGTCCGGTCGGTGCGCTCCGCACCACTTCACCTTCGCTGCCGCGCTGCACTTTCCAGCTTCCTGCGGACTTGAGCCGGTGGTGCGTGCGGCCCGTTTGCGCGTGCTCAAGTGAAAAACCTGTGCACGCGTGTCCCGCGTTACCCTCATCCGCCGTCGGCGAAGCTATCGCGAGACACCCAGCGCGCAAGGGCGTCTGTGGTCCAGCGCCGCTTTAAACGAGACTCGCCGCTGTAGTCCAGCCGCGTAGCGGAGATGTCATCGCGGGGCTTTATTGGGGGAAAAGCGGGACGGCGGGCGGCGGTTCGAGGGCGGGGAAAGGCAGGTTGTCCAGTTGAACGGGACAGTCGGCGATTGGTTAGCGTCGAATTGCAGCGGGATTGGTCGGGTTTAGGATCAATGTGTGATGACACTTGCGGACGCGCTGGCCGCTGGACCGCTGGTGCTCGACGGCGGGATGTCCAATCAACTCGAATCGGCGGGCCACGATCTGTCGGACGCATTGTGGTCGGCGCGGCTGCTCGCGGACGATCCGGCGGCGATCGTCGCGGCGCACGAGGCGTATGTCGCGGCGGGCGCTCAGGTGGCTATCACGGCCAGCTACCAGGCGAGCTTCGGCGGCTTTGCGCAAAAGGGAATCCGGCGTGAGCAGGCTGCGGCGCTGTTCGGCCTCAGCGTTGAGTTGGCGCGGCGGGCTGGGCCTTGTTATGTCGCAGCGTCGGTGGGTCCTTACGGCGCGGTGCTGGCGGATGGCTCGGAGTACCGCGGGCGCTATGGGCTGACCGTGGCGCAACTTGAACGGTTCCATCGGCCGCGCATCGAGGCGCTGGCGGCGGCCGCGCCTGATGTTCTTGCTCTGGAGACCGTGCCAGATATCGATGAGGCCGAAGCGATGCTGCGGGTCGTCGGTGCTTTGGGTCTGCCGAGTTGGCTCTCGTACACCGTTTCGGGATCGCGCACGCGCGCCGGGCAGCCGCTGGAGGATGCGTTCGCCCTTGCTGAGTCAGTGGATTCGGTCATCGCGATCGGGGTCAACTGCTGCGCGCCGCAGGACGTCACGGCGGCCGTGGAGCTTGCCGCAACTGTGACGAGTAAGCCAGTGGTCGTCTATCCAAACAGCGGTGAGACGTGGGATGCAGCGACGCGCGCGTGGAAGGGATCGAATACGTTCGACACGGACCTGGTGCGCACGTGGGTGCAGGCTGGAGCGCGGCTGGTCGGGGGCTGTTGCCGGGTCGGTCCCGCGGGAATCAGCGCGGTCGCGCAAGTGCTGAAAGAGGCGTATCCCAGCGGCTCGACCCCCCGGTAAGGTCTGAACATGGCGTTCGTAGACAAGGACCTGGAAGAACTCGTGGATTACGTCCCGGCGCGCACGGAACCGGAGGATTTCGCGGCGTTCTGGGCCGACACACTCGCCTCGGCGCGCTCGCACCCGATCGACGCCGTGTTCGAGCAGGTAGAAACCGCGTTGAGCACCGTTGTGGTGGAGGACGTGACCTTTCGCGGTTACCGAGGTCAGCCCATTAAGGGGTGGATGCTGCGTCCTGCGTCGGCGACGGGACCGCTTCCAACTATCGTCGAGTACATCGGCTACGGCGGCGGGCGCGGCCTGCACTTCGAGCGGCTGCTCTGGGCCAGCGCCGGATACGCGCACTTCATCATGGACACGCGCGGCCAGGGCGCCTCGTGGTCGGTCGGCGACACCCCGGACGACTTCTCCGACGGCAACGGCCCGGCCTATCCCGGCGTGATGACGCGGGGGATCCTCGCCCCGGATACCTACTACTACCGCCGGCTCTACACCGACGCGGTGCGCGCGGTCGAGGCTGCGCGGACTCATCCGTTCGTGGATGGGTCGCGTGTCGTGGTGCATGGCGGCAGCCAGGGCGGCGGCCTTTCGATCGCGGTCGCAGGACTTGTGACCGACCTCGCCGGTGTGCTGACCGACGTGCCCTTCCTCCAGCACTTCCGGCGCGCGACCGAGATCACGGATGGCTATCCGTACAAGGAGATCGCGAACTTCTGCAAGGTGCACCGCGACAAGGTCGAGCAGGTCTTCAGGACCCTGTCTTACTTCGACGGGCTGAACTTCGCGGCGCGGGCGACCACTCCGGCGCTGTATTCGGTCGCGCTGATGGACGACATCTGCCCGCCGTCGACGGTTTACGCGTCGTACAACCACTACGCGGGATCGAAAGAGATCACGGTCTACACGTACAACGGGCACGAGGGTGGGCAGGCCCACCACATGCCGGCTGCGTTCTCGTTCGCTGCGTCGGTGACCAAGTAGTCACACCGGACCGGCGTCGTAACGGCGCCGGTCCGGTGTAACGGAATCCGCGGGTAAGAACCCTGTTAGTTCGACGAGTCGGCGGCAGGTGCGGCCGCCGCCGACTCGTCAAGCAACCAGCAACGCGCGACATGGCCGGCCGCCGAGCCGTTGACGGCGCCCTTCGCCGCCGGCAGGTCCGGCGGCCGGGTCGCGCAGACCTCCATCGCGAACGGGCAGCGGCCGCGGAACCGGCAGCCCTCATCGACCACTGATTCCCGATGCTCGGCGACGCGAGAATCGCGTAGCTGGGCTCGTTGCGTGCGGGCATCGGCCAGCTGCGCGCGGGTCAGCCTCGGGTCCGGCGCCGCGGAGGCGAGCAACTGCGTGTACGGATGCGCCGGGTTCAGGATCACCTGATCGCTCGGCCCGCGCTCGACCACCTCTCCCCGGTACATCACCATGATCTGCGACGAGAAGTGCCGCGCGGTCGCCAGGTCGTGCGTGACATAGAGCAGCGCGAGATCGCGGTCTCGTTTCAGGTGGTCGAGGAGATTGAGGATCTCCAACCGGATCGAGACATCGAGCATTGACACGGGTTCGTCGGCCAGCAGCACCTTCGGGTTGGTGGCCAGGGCCCGGGCGATGGCGACGCGCTGGCGCTGGCCGCCGGACAGCTCGTGCGGGTGCTTGCGTGCCACGTCCTGCGGCGGGGTGAGGTTGACGGAGCGCAGCAGGTCCAGCACCGCGGCGTCGAGCTTCGGGCCGCGCCGGTGGCCGCCGTGCAGGATAAGGGGCCGGCGCAAGTGGTGCGCGACCGTGTGCATCGGGTTGAGGGATGCGAACGGATCCTGGAATACCAGCTGAAGGGTCTTGTGGTAGGTCTTGCGTTCGGCGCGGCGGCTCAGTCGCCGGTCGGTCACACTGCCCAGCGCGATCTCGCCCGAGCTGGGCTTGACGAAGCGGCTCAGGGTTCTGACGACGGTGGACTTGCCGCTGCCGCTCTCCCCCACCAGGGCTAGCGTCTGTCCGGGTTCCAGCTCGAAGGAGAGACCGTCCACCGCGCGCAGGCGGCTGCCGTGCTGGCGGTAGTCGACGGTCAGGTCGGTCACGGTCAGGGCGCTCATCGGCCGGCCTCGTCTGTGGTGCGGGCGTAGCGGGGATCGTGCAGGTGGCAGGCGACCGGCCAGGCACGAGGCGGCGCTTGCAGCGGCGGGGTCATGTCGCGGCAAGGATCGAAGACGGACTCGCAGCGCGGCGCGAAGGGGCAGCCGGCCAGTTCGGTGCGCAGGTCGGGTGGGCTGCCCGGGATGCCGTGCATTTCGCGCCGCTCGCCCCGAAGGTCGGGGAACGAGCGCAGCAGGCCGCGGGTGTAGGGGTGCAGGGGTGAGGTGGCGACCTGTTCAGCGGGGGCGTACTCGACGACCTGGCCCGCGTACATGACAGCGAGGCGGTCACTGATTTCGAGGAGGAGGGCGAGGTCGTGGGTGATGAAGATGACTGAGAAGCCGAGTTCCGCGCGCAGCCGTTCGACCTCGTCCAGGATTTCCCGCTGGACCAGCACGTCGAGGGCCGTGGTCGGTTCGTCCATCACCACGATCTGCGGCTCCAGGGCCAGCGCCATCGCGATCACGACGCGCTGGCGCATTCCGCCGGACAGCTCGTGCGGGTAGGAGCGCAGCCGCCTCGCGTCGATGCCCACCATCTCCAGCAGTTCGCCGCAGCGGGCTCGGCGCGCGGCCTTGTCCATGCCCGGCCGGTGCGTCCGGAAGATGTCGTCCATCTGACTGCCGACGCTGGTCACCGGGTTCAGCGCGTTCATGGCGCTCTGGAACACCATGGCGATCTTGTTCCACCGGAAATCGCGCAGCCGGTCGCCCTCCAGGGTGGCGAGGTCCACGCTCTCGCCGTCCCGGTCGAAGTACTCGACGACGCCGGCCGTCATCCGGGCCGGCGGCCGCAGCATCCGGGTCAGCGCATATGCGAAGGTTGACTTACCGCAACCGCTCTCGCCCACGATGCCGAGCACTTCGCCGCGACGCAGTTCGAGTGACACGTCGCGCACGGCTTTGGTCGGGCGGCGACCGGCGTATTCGACACTTACGTTGCTCGCGCGCAAGACGATGTCCGTGCTTAGGCCCGCGGAGCCGTGCAGGGCCTCGATTCCGGTCGTCGTGATCACTGCTCTATCTCCGTTTCGACTACCGGGCTGAGCGCCTTCGCCTGGCGGCGGCCGCGCGGTTCGCGGTACACGCGCAGCCGCGGGTTAAGCAGTTCGTCGAGCCCGAAGTTGATCAGGGCCAGGCCCGCGCCGAGCAGCGCGATGCACAGGCCCGGCGGCGCGAACCACCACCAGTCACCGGAGGAGAGCGCCTCGGCGTTCTGCGCGAAATACAGGATGTTGCCCCAGCTGAGCAGGTCAGGGCTCTGTGAACCGATGAAGGCCAGGCCCGCCTGCGCGAGAATGGCGAAGATCATCGAGAACAGGAACTGCGAGACGATGATCGGCAGCTCGTTCGGCAGTATCTCCACCAGGACGATGCGCCAGACCGGTTCGCCCAGGGCTTTGGAGGCGAGTACGTAGTCCCGGTTGCGGAGCGAAAGGGTTTGGCCGCGCAGCACGCGCGCCGACGCGGCCCAGCTGGTCAGCGCGATCACGAAGATGGTTGGCAGCAGACCGGTGTCCTTGACGAACGCGGCTACCACGATGACCAGGGGCAGCGTGGGAATGACCAGGGCCACATTGGAGAGCAGGGCCAGGATCTCGTCCACCCAGCCGCCCACGTAGCCGCCGCCGATCCCGATGATCACCGAGATCGCGGTGGCGACGAGTCCGGCCGCGGCGCCGATCTCCAGCGTGATCCGGGTGCCGACCACGGTCTGCGCGAAGATGTCCTGGCCGATGTCCGTGGTGCCGAACCAGTGCGCGGCGGACGGAGCGGCCGCGCGGTCCAGACTGACCAGATTCGGGTTGCCCACCAGAAACGGGCCGACTATCCCCAGCAGGACGAAGAAGCCGACGATGCAGAGCCCGACGATCAGACGCCGGGAACGCAGCGCGGTGCGCAGCATGCCCGAGCCCCGAGCGACGGTCTCGGACGGTGCTTCCACCAGCTGGGTGGTGACTGTAGCCGACACTTACGCCTCCTTCGTGCGCGGGTCGATGACGCCGTAGAGCAGGTCGGCCAGCAGGTTCGCGCCCAGCACGGCGAAGCTGATGGCCAGGAAGACCCCTTGCATCAGCGGGTAATCCTGGTTCTGCACCGCGTTGAACAGCAGGTTGCCGATGCCGGGGTAGTTGAAGACCTGCTCCATCACGATCTGCCCGGTGACCACGAAGCCGATGGAGATGGCGAACCCTGACACGCTGGGCAGCACGGCGTTGCGCGCCGCGTACTTCGCCATGACCCGCAGCGGGGTCAGACCCTTGGCCTCGGCCGCGACCACATAGTCCTCGGCGAGCGTGGCGACCATCATGTTGCGCATCCCGAGCAGCCAGCCGCCGATCGACGCGATGATCAGGGTGATCGCGGGCAGCAGTGAATGCTGGATCGCCGAAGAGATGAAGGCGCCGCTCCAGCCGACGTCGAGCGAGACGTCGTATCCGCCCTGCGCGGGGAAGAACTGGAGCTTGTTCGCGAACAGATACACCAGCAGCAGCGCCAGCCAGAAATACGGCACCGCGGTCAGCAGCGTGGTGGCCGGGACGATCGCCTCCAGCCTGCTGCCGCGCCGCCAGCCGATGACCGTGCCGAGCCCGACGCCGAGCAGGAAGCTGATCACCGTGGCGATGCCCACCAGGATCAGAGTCCACAAGATCCCCTGCCGCACCAGATCGATCACCGGAGTCGGGAAGGAAGTGATGGACAGCCCGAAGCGCAGGTGAGCCAGCGAGTTCAGATACTGCCCGTACTGGCTGGCCAAGCTTCCGGAGCTGAGTCCGAGCAGCTTGCGCAGCTGGTCCGCCTCGCCCGGCGGCACAGTGCCGGTCTGCGACTGCTTGCTGATGATCACGGCGACCGGGTCGCCGGGGATCAACCGGGGCAGGAAAAAGTTCAAGGTGATCGCGATCCATGCGGCCACCAGGTAGAAGCCGAGTTTCCGGCCGAAGTAGCGCAGGCGCACGTCCCGCCTCCTCAGGTGTGGTCGATCACGGCCCGAGGCGCCGCGGCGGCCGCGTGTCCCACTGCGCACGTTAAAATCTCCGTGCGTCCCGGGACACGCGGCGCCGCTCAAGCGCGCCGGTGCCGCGTCAGGTCATTCGACGTCGGGCCGGCTTAATTCGCGGGAGCGATACGCAGGGCCGCCCAGCCTTCGTCCGGCTGAAGCCAGATCGGCGGCGCGGCGTACGGGTTGTCCGTGGTCGGGAAGTCCTTGACGTGGTTCCCGTTGAACTCGATCTCGTCCTGGGCCGCGAACAGCGCGATGGTCGGCACGTCCTGCAGCACCAGGTGCTCGATCTGGTAGAAGTCCTGCTTCTGCTTCGCCGTGTCGGCGGTTCCGGCGATGTCCACGAGCAGCGAGTCCACCTGCGGGTTGTCGTAGCGGCCGTAGTCGCCGAACTGGTCCAGCTTCCCGATCGGCGGCGCGACTGAACCGTTGAGCAGCTGGTTGTAGTACGTGTACGGATCGGAGGTGTAGCCGAAGTTGTCGATCATGAGCTGGAAGTTGCCGTTGTTCTGGTCCTGCAACCAGGCGGCGTACGCCTCCGGCACCACGGTCAGCTTGATACCGGCGGCGGCCAGCTCCTGCTCCGCGATCTGCAGGATGCTGATGTAGTCGGACCAGCCGGTGACGACCTTGATGGAGATGTTCAGCGGCTTGCCAGACTTGTCCCGGAACACATTGTCCGAGCCGAGGGTGTAGCCGGCCGCCTGCAGCGTGGATTTGGCAGCGGCGGGATCAGCCTTGCCGAAGCTCTGGCCGGCCAGGGTGGGGTCGAGGATGTTGTTGAAGTTGGGGGTCAGCAGGTCCATCGGGTTGGTCGGCGGGGCGTACCCGTTGTACACGGACTGGCTGATGAAGTCGCGGTCGATGGCCTGGCTGATCGCTTGGCGCACGGCCTTGTCCGCGGTCGGGCCCTGCTTGTAGTTGGGCATCAGATAGGTCACCGAGAGCGGGATGTCCTCGAGGGCGTACTTCGGGTTCTTCGCCAGGTAGTTCTTCTTGATGTCCGGGATGAACCCGCCCGCCCAGTCGAGCGAGCCGGACTCGATGGCCTGGTCCGCGGTCGCGTTGGTGCTGTACTCCAGGAACCTGACGGTCTTGAAATGCGGCATGTCGGCCTGGTAGTAGTGCGGGTTCGCGGCGTACACCATGACCTGGCTGTTGATCTTGCTGACCATCCAGGCACCGGTGCCGACCGGCTTGGGGTCGGTCCAGGTCTTCTTGTCCGAGACGGTGGACCAGATGTGCTGGGGCAGGATCATGGTCTGACCGGCGACGTAAGTCAGGTTCTGAAACGCCGGCTTGGTGAAGTTGATGGTCACCGAGTCGTCGCCGTTCGCCACGGCGTTCTTGATCGGAAGGCCGTTGGTGTTGAGCGCCGGGTCGGTGTCGAGGTTGAACGTGTAGGCGACGTCCGCAGCGGTAAACGGCTTGCCGTCGTTCCAGGTGACGCCGGTGCGCAGCTTGAAGGTGATCGCGGTGCCGTCGGAGTTCCAGGTGTAGGACTTGGCAAGCCAGGGCTCGATGTCGCCGGACTTGGCTCGGTTGAAGTACATCAGCGGCTCGTAGATCATCCCGATGCTGCCGGGCTGCACGCTCGGCGAGAACGGGTTGAAGTTCGCTTCGAACGGATTGGAGCCGGCGGCGACGGTGAGCACGCCGCTCGGGCCGGAGCTTGAGGTGGAACCGGAGCCTCCGCTACCGCAAGCCGCGGCTGCGGCCAGTGTCGGGGCCAGGACCAGGGCGGATACCGCGCGCCATCTAGATCTCATCGTTGAGCCTCACTTCGCTACGCCAGGATTTGGTGCGGATTCACAAACCAGGCGGGTACTGCTGCCACCGGTTCGCAGCATTGCCGAGTGTTCACGGATGCTGGCACTGAACCGGTTAAGCGTCAAGAGTGCGGAGCGGCGGATTTGGGACCAGGCAGGTCGGGGCACCGGCCGGAGCCGCGCAGGCCGGGCAGGGTGGAAAGAAACATTCGCCGATCAAGCACGATGCACCGGAAATAAGGACAGAATCGGACTTATGACTCGGTTCGTGCCAGTGCCAGTGCCAGTGTCAGCGGCGGCGGCGGCGGGCGGGCGGCGGCGCGCTGGACGCCCGCGGCGTCAGCACGGCCGGTGGCTCGCCGCGCGAGCCTGGAGCGCCGCCGCCGGCCAGTTCCAGCAGCCGTTGCGCCGCGTGCGCGCCGTACGCGACCACGTCCCTGCGCAAGGCGGTGAGCGCTGGATGCACGAGTTGGCAAAGCACCGAGTCGTCCCACGAGACCACGGACAGCTCACCGGGCACGTCGACCCCGGCCCGCTGCGCCGCACCGAGCCCGGAGACAGCCATCAAGTCATTGTCGTAGACGATCGCGGTCGGCGGTTCGGCCTCGGCCAGCAGCGCCGTCGTCGCGTCGGCGCCGCCTTCCGCGGTGTAGTCCGCGGTGACGCAGTGCGCTTCGATACCTGCCTCGCTCGCCGCCTGCATGAAGGCGTCGGTGCGGATGCGCGTGTGCCAGAGGTCTGTCATACCGGTAACCCGGGCGATCCGCCGGTGGCCGAGCTTGGCCAGGTGCTCCACCGCGAGTTTGGCCGCCGTCTCGTCGTCGGTCCATACCGCGGAAAGCCCGCCCGAGCCCTCGGGTGCGCCGACGACCACCGTGGGCAGCGCCAGTTCTCGCAGCACCGCGATGCGCGGATCGTCGATGCGAAGGTCCACCATGAAGACCCCGTCCACCCGGCGCTGCGCCCACCAGGTGCGGTAAAGCTCCATCTCCGACTGCCGGTCCTCGGCCACGGTGAAAAGCAGCGCGGTATGCCCCTCCGCGAGCGCGCCCTGGATGCCCGCGATCAACTGCATGAAGAACGGTTCCGCGCCGAGGATTCCGGCGGGACGGTCGATCACCAGGCCGAACGCTCCGGCCCGCCCGTCGGACAAGGCGCGCGCCGCGCTGTTGGGCTGCCAGCCGATCTCCCGGGCGATCTCCAGAATTCGCTGCCTGGTGGTCGGCGAGACCCCCGGCTGGTTGTTCAGCGCGAAGGACACCGCCGCCTTGGTGACCCCGGCCCGCTGGGCGATGTCCGCGATCGTCGGCCGTTTCACCTCGTGCAACCTCCAGTACCGAGCAGCAACCCCACCGTCCGTGGGCAGTCTACGGTGCGGCGGCGACTCAGAGCGCAGCCTTCACCGCAGCGGGTGGCCGCGCCGGGAGGCGTGAAGGTTACATATGCGGTAGAGCACCGGCCGGGTTCGGCCGACCACCCGACCCGGGAATGGCTCTTGCGCGGCAGCCCGAATTACGGTCCACTAAACCGGTATAGCACCCACCGGCCTCCCTGCCCAGGGGTGCCGACGCTCCGAACGCGCCTCAAGTCCCGCCCGTGAAAGGTCGTGACCCGCATGCACCGTCCCTCCCTCCGGCTGCCCGGCGAGCCCGGATCCAGTCCCGCGCCGTGGATCGGCGCGAACTTCTGGTCCCGCCGCGGCGGCCCGCTGATGTGGCGTCAGTTCGACGCGGACACGGTCAAGACGGAACTCGCGGTGCTGCACGAGCACGGGCTGACCTTCACTCGCTCGTTCTTCTACTGGCCGGACTTCATGCCGGAACCGAACCGGGTCGACGAGGAGTGCTGCGCGAACTACGCCCGCTTCCTCGACCTGCACACCGAGCAGGGCATGTACACGATCCCGACGCTGATCGTCGGGCACATGTCCGGGGAGAACTGGGACCCGGCCTGGCGCGGCGGCCGCGACCTTTACAGCGACGTGTGGATGGTCGCGCAACAGGCCTGGTTCGGCGGTGAGATGGCCCGGCGCTTCGCCGCGCATCCCGCGGTAGCCGGCTGGCTGCTGACCAACGAGATGCCGATCTACGGCGGCGAGGACGCCCCGCGCGAACAGGTCGCCTCCTGGGCGCAGCTGATCATCGACGCGGTGCGGGCCGGCGGCGGAACCCAGCCGATCTCGCTCGGCGATGGAGCGTGGGGGCTGGAGATCACCGGCAAGGACAACGGATTCCGGCTGCGCGACGCCGCGCGGCTGTGCGACTTCCTCGGCCCGCACAGTTATCCGATGGGCAACGACCCGGTGCGTCAGCACTACACCGCCGCCTGGATCTGCGAGCTGGCCGGCTCGTTCGGTTTGCCGGTGATCCTGGAGGAGTTCGGGCTCACCTCGGACTTCGTCTCCGACGCGAACGGCGCGCACTTCTACCGGCAGACACTGCACAACTCGCTGCTGGCCGGGGCCACCGGCTGGGGCGCCTGGAACAACACCGACTTCGACGGGCTCGAACATCAGGACCCTTACCGACACCATCCGTTCGAGCTGCACTTCGGGCTGACCGACGCTCAGGGCACACCGAAGCCGCAGCTGGCCGAATTGCGCGCGTTCGCCGACGTGCTGGCACAGGTCGACTTCCCGCGGCTGCACCGTACCCCCGCCGAGACAGCGTTGGTTGTAAGTTCATATCTTGACACCGAGTACCCGTTCACCGAGCCGGGTAGGGATCGGCCTGAGCTGTGCCTGACGCTCGGCCAGGCCTATATCGCGGCGCGGCTTGCGGATCTGCCGGTAGCGGTCGCGCGGGAAAGCGACGGAATCGGCACCGACGCCAAGCTTTACCTACTGCCCTCGACCAAGCAGTTGCTCGCGCCGACGTGGTACGCGCTGGCTGATGTGGCCGCGGACGGCGCGACGGTGTACGTCTCCTACTTCGCCGGCGCGCACGGCAATCAGCGCGGCCCTTGGCACGCCGCGATGAACACCCTGTTCGGGTTCGAACACCAACTCGTCTACGGGCTCGTCGACACGGTGGAGGAGGACGAGTTCGAGTTCGAATTCGTCCGGCCGTTCGGCGCGTTGGCCGAGGGCAGCAGGTTGCGTTTCCGCACTGGTGGCAACGAGCACAGCCGCGCGATGCTGCCGGTGCTGCCCACCGACGCCGAGGTCGTCGCGGTCGACGGAAAGGGCCGCCCGGCGCTGCTGGTCCGGCGCGTCGGGGCCGGCTCGATGGTGTTCTGCACCTATCCGATCGAGCACATGGCCGCGTACCTGCCGCGGGTCAACCCCGAGCCGACGCGAGACCTGTACGACGCGCTGGCGGACTTCGCGGGCGTCGCGAGGGCGGTGACGGTGGACGAGCCGCGGGTGGCGGTGGATGTGCTCGAACATGAGGACGGCACCCGGTGGGTGTGGTTCGTCAGCCAGGCCGCCGAGGAGCTGACCGTGAAACCTGCGGTGCGCGGCGGCGGCAAGCTGGCCGAGGACGCGGTGACGCTGCCGCCGTTCGGAGTGCGGATCGTCAAGCTCGAGGGCTGATTCGAACGTTTGAAGGAAACTCATTGATTGACTTGCGGAGTCGATCACTGATACTTACAAGCCGCGCCGCGGTCCCTAGTGCGGAGGGACCGCGGCGCGGTGTCGTTCCCGCCTGAGGTGCTCGGATCTCAGGCGGGCGGCCGACTACGGCAGTGTCGTGATATGCGCCTTGTACGCCGCGCCGAAGTTGGTCGGCGTGCCGGTGTAGTCGGTGATCAGGGTCGGGCCGCTGGAGCAGCCGCCGGACCAGTTGTCCCAAGTCCAGGCAAGGTAGCCGGTGCCCTGTGAGTCCAGCCAGGACATGAGCGGGTTGATGAAGCTGCCGGAGCAGTCGTTCTCGCCGATCTCGCCGGCGATGACCGGGACCTTGGCGATGACCGGGGCGACCTGGCTGGTCCAGCAGGACTGCGGCGCGCAGGTGTTGAAGTTGTAGTCGTGGAACGAGGCGACCAGGTTGTGATCCGGGTCGGTGGGCTCATTGGCCAGCCAACCGGTCAGGTCGTTGGAGTACTCCTCCCCGCCGAGCATCAGCACGTTGCTGGCGCCGGTGCCGCGCACCGCGTTGACCATGCCCTGCATGCCGGCCACCTGATAACCGATTCCGTTGCAGGTGCCGCCGTTCTTCCAGCAGGACCACCCGGAGGTGGTGTCGCCGGTCGCGCGCGAGGCGTAGGGCTCATTGAACAGGTCGAAGATGACCGCGTTGTTGCCCTTGAAGGTGTTGGCGACCGAGGTCCAGAACGCAATGGCCTGCGCGGCGTCCGGCATCGGCTTCTGGCAAGTCGCGGTCGCGCTCGAGCAGCCGGAGGAGTTGCCTGTGTATGTGCCGTCAGTCCAGTGCAGGTCCAGGATCGCCACGAGTCCGTTCGAGTTCAGCAGGCTGACAAAGGCCTTGACCGCGTTGATGTAGTTCGAGCCCGCATCTGCCGAGGTGACGTACGACTCGCCGTTCCAGCAGGCCTCGTTGAGCGGGATGCGCACCGCGTTGGCGTTCCAGCTCTTGATGGCGGTGACAGAGGCCTGATCGGTAGGGCCGTCCCAGATGCCGTAGCCCTGTACGCACTCGTATTCGCCGCCGGAGCGGTTCACGCCGTGCGGAGTCCAGGTGGCGCCGCTACCGGTCACGATCTTGTTGCCGGAGACGTGCAACTGCGGAGCCGAGCCGCCGCCACCGCTTGATCCGGAGGGCGAGGCCGAAGGCGAGGAGGACGGGGACGCGCTCGGCGAGGCCGACTTCGACGGGCTGGCTGAGGGCGTCGGGCTGCCGCTCGCGGACGCGCCGTTGCAGGTGGTGCCGTTGAGCGTGAACGCGGCCGGCACCGGGTTGCTGCCCGTCCAGGAACCGTTGAAGCCGAGCTGCACCGAGCCGCCGGTCGGGAGCGAGGCATTCCAGCTCAGGCTGGCGACGGTGACGTTCGAGCCGCTCTGCGTCCAGGTACCGTTCCAGCCCTGGGTGACGCTCTGTCCGGCGCCGAAGGAGAAGCCGAGCGTCCAGCCGTTGATCGCGGACGCGTTGTTGACGATGGTGATGCTCGCGCCGAAGCCGCCGGGCCATTGACTGCTGACGGTGTAGGTGACGGAGCAAGCCGGCGTGGCAGCCGAGGCCGGGCCGGTGGTGAGCGCGACGAGCCCGGCGCCCGCGGCCAGCGCGGCGACGCCCATGCTGGCAAGCGCGGCGCGCAGCCGTGCAGAGCGGTTGTGGAGCGTATCCATGCAGAAACCTCCGTGGGCAAATGAGCGCACGGCGACGGTGCCGGGCTCTGGTGCCCTTGCACGGTAGGACCGCTTACTTAACCGATCAAGTAGACCTGAAAGTTGCATGTGGTGCACTCGCGACACCAGGGACGACTCGGCCCGTGCATGCATTCCTTTCACGAAGGAGTGCACGCACGGGCCGGGATCCGCGCCTAGGCGCCTACTGAGGCGGGCGCTTTCAGTGGGCTTTCACGGTGTGCAGCACGCCGGGTAACGGCCAGGTGGCGCCGGTGACCGGAACGGTCATCGTTCCGCCGGTCGTCGTCACCACGAGCGAGCCGGTCACCTTGCTCAGCATGGTCGGTACAAAGGTGACGTTCACCGTGATCGAGCCGCCTGCCGCGATCACCGTGCCCACCGCGGGCAGGGTGGAGACTCCGAGTTCGCCGGTCAGTCCGGTAGCGGTCGCTGCGGTGACCACCACCGGCACCAGGCCGGTGTTCTTCAGCGTCACCGCGGTGAGCCTGTGGAAGCCCACCGGCACGCCCACGAACGACACGACGCCCGGACTGGCCGTGGGCGCCGTGACCGTCGCAGAGGCCGGAGATGTGGCGATGGCGATGTTGCTCACCGCGTGCAGGTCGGTCTTTCCTCCGTTGCCTGCGGTGAAGCCCGCGTACGCGGTCGCCGGAATCAGACCCGCTGCCGGCTTGTAGGTCAGAACCTGGGCCGCATCTACGTACACGGTGATGACACCCGCGAGGACCGTCACGGTCACCGCATGCGTACCGGTGCGCAACGGCGCCGGAACCGGGGCGGTCGCGAGATACGTGGCCGAGCCCAAGCCGTTGTCCGAGCCGGTCGCGATCGCGACGTAGTTGGCCGAATTGACCTTCGCGTTCCAGAACGTGTCGAGCGCCACGCCGATGCCGCTCAGGCCGTCGAGACCGAGGCCCCCGCCCGGAGTGCCGACCGCGGTCGGCTGGTTCTGCGTCGCGTCGATCAGCGAGAAGGTCAGCCCGTCCGCCCCGGTACCGCCGTTCAACTGCGCGGTGAACGAAGCCGCGAGATTGTTGGTGGACACCGGCGTGGTCGAGAAGGCCGAGCCGGCGACCTCGGCGGTGGCCGCCGGAGTCAGCTGGATCGTGCCTGCCGCGCCGGTCGCCGTGGCCGAACCATTCAACTGCCAGCCCGTCGTGATGGGCGGCACGACGCCGGTCGCCGTTCCGGAGATCGGCAGGAAGCGGGCGCCCTGCCCGTCGTCGCTGGTCATCTCGTACTGCGCGGTCTTTGCGCCGATCGAGGTCGGAGTGAAGGTCACCTGCTGGACGTATGTCTGGTCCGGGCCGATCACCTGGCCTTCGGGCAGCGGCGAGGCTGAACTGAAGTCCGAGTCCGGCGCCTTGGCCTTGGTCACGGTCACCGGGATGTTCCCGGTGTTGGTGATGCTGAAGGTCTTGGTGACCGTGGAACCGAGCGGAACCATGCCGAAGTCCAGCGGCCACGGCGAGACGGTCAAGTGGCCTTGGCCGACGATCGAGTTGCCCGTCAGCGAGATCGTCACCGTGTGCGTCACGCCGGGGTCGTCCGGCGAGGTCGAGGTGACTGTGATCGAGTCCGTATTCGTCCCGGTCACGGTCGGGTTGTAGGTGACCGAGGCGATGAACGAGCCGCCGGGCGCGACAGTGGCGCCGGGCGCGGGCAGCCCGGTGACCGCGTACGGCGCGGCGGGAGCGGTGACCGCGCCGATCGTCTCAGTGTCCGTACCCGTGTTGGTCACCTGGATGTTCTGAGTGACGCTCAGGCCCACCGGTTGGTCGTCGAAGACGGCGTTCGGCGGATTCGCGCCGAGGCCTGGTTTGGTGCCGTAGCCGGAGGCGGTGAACGAGACTGGCCCGGAGTCGGTGGTCACCGTGACTGTCCCGCTGATCGTCCCCGTGCCGCCCGGAACGAAGGTCATCGGGATCGACAGCGTGTCGCCGGAGTTCATCGCGTGCGGCAGCGCCGGGGCGGTGACCGCGAACGGCGAGGTGGCGGAGATCGCGGTGACATTAAGCGACTTGGCGGCCGTGACGGTCAACGTCGCGTTGCCGGTCGTGCTGACCGGGATGTTCCCGAAGGACACCGGCGAACCGGTGAGCGCGGAGTTGGCCGGCCGGCCGAAGGCGAGGATCTTGCCGTCGCGAGTGCCGACGTAGACGCGGCCGTCGCTGGTGGCCGGGGTGGTGAACTTGACCGCGGTGCCGATCGGCGAGGACCACAGTTCGGTCAGCGCGCCGCTGCCGTTCGGTTCTGGGCTGTACGCCCGCAGTTCGGCGTTGGCGCCGGTCGGTCCGGAGGACCACACGACCCACACCACCCCGGTGCCGGAGGTCGTGCCGTTGGAGGTCACCACCGGCGAGCCGGAGGTGTAGCCGAAGGAGCCCGTGCTGGTGCCGACGAGGCTCAGCGCCGGGTTCCCGGAACCGTCGACGCCCACCTTGAACGCGCGCAGCGGACCGCCGTTGCCGACCACGTACACGTAGCCGCCGTCGCCGCCGTAGAACGCGAGGTGCCCCCACAGTCCCTGGAACGGGCCGACCATACCGAGCACGGCGTCAGTACCCGTAGACGCCGCGTGACCGCCGAGGTTGTCCCGGTCGAGCAGGAAAAGCCGGCCGTCCTTGCCCATCTGCACGAGCAGGTGCGGGTGCGCCGCCGTGCCGTATCCGTCCGGCAGCGCCAGCGGGCCGCCCGAGCCGAAGTCGGTGTCGTTGGCGTCCATCTTCGTCGCGTCGTGCGGGCTGAAGAAGTCGGTCGGCGAGAGCGAGCCGTCCGCGTTCACGTGCAGCCGGACCACCGACTCGGCCAGGTTGCCGGGAGGAGCGTTCCCGGGGCCGGGAGCCGGGGAGACGCCGTTGCCGGTGGCGAAGATGATCTGTCCGTCGCCGTCGGAGACGAGGCCGCCGCCGCCGGCCCAGATTCCGCCGCCGTTGTTGCCGGTGCCGGTCTCGTCAGACCACAGCGCGGTCTGCTTGCCGGCCGTGGAGACGCCCGCGACGTATCCGCGGTAGTCGGGTCCGTAGTCACAGTGCGAGCCGAAGGCGGCGTACACGACACCGTTGAGGAACAGCAGGCCCGGCCGCTGGCCTTGGTAAGCCGCGTCGAAGGTAGCTGACGCGTCGTTCGAGGGGTGGCCGCCGATGGCCACAGGGAAGCTCGGCTTCTCCGCACCGCTGGTCGGATTGACCGCGTGCATGTAGTAGTGCGGGTGCAGCGCATCCGCACCGTCATTGACCTTCGTGACCAGATACACGTATCCGGACGCCGAGTCGTAGACCGGAGCCCCGGAGATGCCGAGGTTCGGCGTCAGGTCCGAGCAGCCGATGGTGGAGGCGGGCCAGGCCGGACCGAAATTGTCGGTCCACAGGATCGCGCCGCTCGACTTGTCCAGACCGTAGACCTTGTCGTTCTCGGTCGCGGCTATCAGCGTGTTGCCGATGACGAGCGGCTGGGCGTACACCTGGCCGTCGAGCGTGGCCGCGAACTGCTGGCCGAAGTCCGAGGCGCTGACCGACGCGGGGTCCAGGGTCGTCTCACTCTGGTCCCAGCCGGTGCGCAGGGTGTCCTGGGAGACGGTCACCTCCTGCCCGTGCGCCGGAAAGGCCACATAGGCGGCTGCGGATATGAGTCCGGCCGTGATCAAACCTATGAAAGCGGCACGCGGATATCCACGCACGACGTTCACCGGCTTCCCCCCTCTGAAAGCTGTGCTGTTCCGGCGCCGGGCAGCATGAGGCGCAACTGCGAGGAGAGGCTACGGCCTGCGCGGGCGCGCGAATCGGCAAGGTTCCGAACCGTGACGAAATCCGAACCAACGCCGCGGCGATTTGCGCGGTTCTGCCATGGCTCGTACTCATCCAAGGTAGGCGGCCGACGCTTACCCGGAACCGCCGCCGGGGCTTAAGAAATGGGTGTCACGCCAGCCGGTGTCCGCCCCTTTGGCGTTTGCTCGATCAGGTGGCCCCACCACACCATTCGGCTTGAGTCGATATACATCGGCGTGCACGTGGTGAGCGTGATGTACCTGCCGGGCTTGGTGAACCCGGAACCGACCGGGATCGGCTCCACCGCGCCGACATCGTTGATCGGCACCGAAGATGCTTCGCGGTCCAACTGGTAGACGAACCAGCCGTATGCGGTCTGCACGTACACGCGGTCCCCCGCGGCGAGTTGGTCCAGATCGCGGAAGACCATGCCGTGGCCGTCCCGGTGACCGGCGATCGCGAAATTGCCGGAGGCGTCCCAGGGCAGGGCCGAGGGCGGCTGCGTGTAGTGGCCGACCGCGCCGGTATTCAGCACCCTGGTTCGGTCGACGGACTGCATGATCAGCGCACGCCAGTCCGGACCGAAGGCCGGGATGTAGAGGAATCCGAAGCTCTGCCCGGTCGCGATCGCGTCACTGGGCTTGGTCGCGGTGGGCGGCGAGGCATCAGCCCAGTGGTGCAGCAGGGCCGCGGAGTTGCGGGCGGTCTGCTGGCCGGCGGTGATGTTGCTCCACCAGAGCTCGTACACCGCGTAGAGCGCGATGATCAGCCCGAGCGTGATCAGCGCTTCGCCGAGCCCACCGAGGTACCGGGTCCAGGGCCGCGCGGCTGTCGTGCCCGGAGAGGTGTCGTAGAGGTCGTATCCGCCGCCTGGATCGTAGACATCGAATCCGTCGGACACGTGCGCTCCTTCCGTCCCTTCGATTGACCGGTCAGCCGGCTGACACCCCGACAGCGGCGCGCCCGATCCTACCGGCTTGTCGGTAAAACAGAGGGCAGATCCCGAAGAGTTGGGATCTGCCCTCTTATTCAGTTATTCGGTCGTCTCATGACCGTACGACGGACGCCCGGCTCAGTGCTGCCGGCGCCCGCGCTTGGAGGCTGCGCGCAGCCCGACGCCCGCGAGCAGCGCGGCCCCGGCCATCGCCGCGATCGCGCCCTCCTCGGTGCCCGTGCCGGCCAGCGAACCACCGTGGTGCGGCTTGGACGGAGTGCTCGGCGTGCCCGGCGTGGTCGACGTCGCCGAGTTGCTCGGCGACGAAGAGGCCGAAGCCGACGGCGAGGACGAGCAGTAGCTGCACGAAGACGGCGAGCTGCTCGCCGACATGCTCGGCGAGGACGAGGCCGAAGCCGACGGTGACGACGAGCAGTAGCTGCACGAAGACGGCGAGCTGCTCGCCGACATGCTCGGCGACGAAGAGGCCGAAGCCGACGGCGTCGCCGGAGGCGTGGACTCCTGGCCGCACAGCACCGTGCCGGTCTTGTTGTCGAGCCCGATGACAGTGGCCTGGTTACCGCACACGTTCAGCGGGACGTTGATCGGCACGTTGGCCTCGTTGCCCGACAGGGCTCCGCCCGAGTGCGTGACGATGCTGGTGCTGGTCGCGCTCGGCGGGCCCGGGATGAAGCACTCGGAGCCGCCGACCTTGTTCTTGACACCGATCACGTTGACCTGGTTGCCACACGCGTTGATCGGCACGTTGATCGGAACCTGCGCCGAGTTGCCGGACGCGATGCCGCCCGAGTACGCGATCATGCTGGTCGCCGAGCTGGTACCGGCCTCGTTGACGCACGTCGAGCCGCCGTCGCGGTTGTCCAGTGCGATGACGTTGGCCTGGTTACCGCACGCGTTGACCGGCACGTTGATCGGGGTCTGCACCACGTTGCCCGACCCGAGACCACCGGAGTGCAGCACGACCGCGGTCGCGCTCGAGCCGCCGTAGGTGTTGGAGCCGGTCGGGTTCGTGGAGCAGTCGCTGCCGCTGAGCTTGTCCTTGGCAGCGATGACGTTGGCCTGGTTACCGCAGGCGTTGATCGGCAGGTTCACCGGCGCCTGGATGATGTTGCCGGACAGGATGCCACCGGAGTGGTCGGTGACCGCCGTCGCCTTGGCTCCGCCGCCGGTGCTGCCCGCGCCGTCGCCGGAACCCGGGGCCGGGCAGGTGGTGCCGTGCACGGTGTTCTTCAGGCCGATGGCGATCGCCTGGTTCCCGCACACCTCCAGGGGCGCGTTGATCGGCGCCTGGATGGTGTTGCCGGACAGGATGCCACCGGAGTGGCTGGTGCTCGCCGTCGCCGACGAACCGCTCTTCGACCCGCCGGCCGCGTTCGAGCCGCCACAGGCGCTCGGCGCGACGTGGTTGCCCACGGCCCCGACGCCGACCTGGTTGGTGCACAGGTTCAGGCCGAGGTCGATCGGGATCTGTACGGTGTTGCCGGACAGGATGCCCTTGGAGTCCTTCACCGTGCTGGTCGCCGAGGCGCCGGCACCGGAGCCGGAATCCGCCGGAAGGTGCGGCGCGGCCGGCTTCAGGACGTGGACGTTCTCTGGAGCAGCCTTCGGCTGGATGCCTTCGGGTCCGCTGACACTGATGGGAGTGCTGACACTGGACGGGGACGATGCCTGGTTCGCGGCGGACCCCTGGGCCTGCGCCGGGCCGGGGAGAGCGCCGAAGCCGACGGCCGCTTCGGCCGGGGCATAGCCCGTCCCGGTCAGCAGCAACCCACCCGTCGCGACCGTGAAGGCCAGGCTGCGCTTGGCCATGTCGTACATGGAGGACCTCTTCTGATCAGTAGAGGAGAAAGCGGCGATCGGAAAGGTGCCGCCTTCTCCGCGAAACGGCCCAGAAGGGTGATGGTCACGCTCGCTACGGCTTCATGAGTGAATACTGATACGAGTATTTAGTTCGCAGCTCATGACGTGTAATCACAGCGTCATCGCACAATGAAGAGCGCGACGACCCGCGCCGTCCACCGTCGAAGGGAATGCCCAGCTGCATTGTCGGTAGTGCCTGGCAGGCTTTCCGGCATGTCGACCGCCGCCTTCCCGCCGCCGCGCATCAGCCTCGTCACCCTCGGCGTATCAGACCTCGCCCGCGCCACCACCTTCTACCAGCGCCTCGGCTGGCCGCAGGTGGCGAACGCGGGCGACGGCGTGAGCTTCTTCCGTACTGCCGGCGCGCTGCTTTCGCTTTTCCCGTCCAGTGATCTGGCCGCCGACGCGGGCGTGCCCTCCGCCGGTGACGGCTTCCGGCATATCGCCCTCGCGATCAACGTCGCGTCAGCGCAGGAGGTCGACGCGGCGCTTGATGCAGCGGTCGCCGCCGGCGGCACGTTGGTCAAGCAAGGGCAGCAGGTCTTCTGGGGCGGCTACTCAGGCTATTTCGCCGACCCAGACGGCCACTTGTGGGAGGTGGCGCACAACCCGTTCTGGCCGCTGGACGCGGCCGGGCTGCCGGTCATCCCAGAGTCATGAGTTCAACGCTGTGCGGACTCGGCCCGTCGAGCCAGGCGCGCGTCCCGCTTCTCCTCGAAGCGGCTGGCGGCGACGTCGAGCGCGTCGAGGATCCCGGCCAGTTCCTCGCGGGCGCGCTCGCCGGCCGGGCCGAGGTCCGTGCGCTCCAAAGCCTTCACGTTCCGCAGCACCGGAACGAGAACCTCGTCGCGGTGGATGCGCAGGTTGTAGATCCCCGCGAGCGCGATCTCGACCGACTTGCGGGTGTAGTTCTCCACCGTGGCGCCGGGCATCTGGAACCCCTTGACCACGTCGAGCACCGCCTCCATCGTGGCGTCCGGCGCCGCGTCGAAGGCCGCTGACAGCAGATTGCGATAGAAGATCATGTGCAGGTTCTCGTCCGCAGCGATCCGGGTCAGCAGCTGCTCGCACAGCGGTTCGCCGCTGTAGACGCCGGTGTTGCGGTGCGAGATGCGCGTCGCCAACTCCTGGAACGACACATAGGCCACCGAGTTGACGAACTGCCGCGAATTCGGCGACACGTAGCCGGTAGACATGTGAGTCATCCGAGCCCGCTCAAGGGCGATCGGGTCGACTGCGCGCGTGGTCAGCAGGTAGTCGCGGATCGCCGTGCCGTGCCTTCCCTCCTCGGCGGTCCAGCGGTGCACCCACGTGCCCCAGGCGCCGTCCCGGCCGAACAGCAACGCGATCTCGTGGTGATAGCTCGGCAGGTTGTCCTCGGTCAGCAGGTTGAGGATCAGCGAGGTGCGCGCCGTCTCGTCCAGCTTGGACTGACCCGATTCCCACGGCGTGCCGCCGAGCGGTCCGTCGAAGTCCCGGCCCTCGCTCCACGGGACGTACGCGTGCGGGAACCACTCCTTGGCCACCGCGAGATGGCGGTTGAGGTTCTCTTCCACGACGGGTTCGAGCTCGTACAGCAGCGCGGTCTGGTCCACGGCGTCGGCGGTGGGACGGGAGTCGGTCGGAAGGGGCACGGCTGGCTCCTGGGGGGCCGGTTCGGACGTGCACGTTGGATGTGCACGGGTAACCTACGATTGCGTAGGTTACGCCAACGTAGCTTATGAAGCTGAGAGAGCGCACAATCAGGGCGGAGCAGGCCCGTCACTCGACCTCCGCAGAGTTTTGTTGCGCGAGTTGACAAATAACGTGATCTCAGCCACTCTCGTAGTCGAGGGTGGACTCCGGGGGCCGCGCATAGCGCGCCCAGGAGCCCAGGCCCCGAACCGCTCGGCCCCTGAGCCGGGCCGGTCCGGAGCGCTGAATTGAATAAACATCGCCGCATCGCCGCACCGATGCGGCGATGTGCTTTTCCGGGACACTTCGCCCCTTCCGCGCCTGGCCTGCGCTGCCCTACGCTCTGCGCATGGCGACCAAGCCCGCGGCGGCCGCGACCAAGCGCCCGCGCATCCTGACCCGCTCGACCGTGCTGCCCGCCGTCGGCATCGGCCTGATCACCGCGCTGCTCGCGGTGCAGGAGCACGCGCCGTTCCTGATCGGCATCGTGGTCGGCCTCGCGGTGGCAGGCGTCATCATCGGCATGATCGCGCTCAAGCGGGCGTTGTACGGCGATTAGACTGGTCGCTGCAAAGCCGACCGGAGGACAGCGTCGAGGCCCGTGGACCGATCAGTGAACATCGAGCGATGAACAGCGCCCAGTGAACGCTGCCGTCATAGCCACCACCTTCGGCGTGGTCTTCCTCGCCGAACTACCCGATAAGACCGCGTTAGCCAGCCTGGTGCTGGCGACCAAGTACCGCGCCCGGGATGTGTTCATCGGCGCCGCCGGCGGTTTCGCTGTGCAGGTCGCGATCGCTTTGGCGGCCGGAGCGCTGCTCTCGCTGCTGCCGCACCGCACCCTCGAAGGGATCGTCGCCGCACTGTTCCTGCTCGGCGCGTTCCTGATCTTCCGGCACGGCCGGCAGGACGACGCGGAGGCGGAAAGCGAGGCCGAGGAGGCGGCGCTCAGCGCGAAGCCCGGCAACGGCACCTGGCGCGCGCTGCTGACCAGCTTCACCGTCATCACGATCGCGGAGTTCGGCGACCTGACCCAGATCGTCACCGCGAATCTCGCCGCCAAGTACGACTGGCTGCCGGTCGGCATCGGCGCCGTGGTGGCGCTGTGGGCGGTCGCCGCGCTGGCGATCCTGGGCGGTCAGGCGCTGCTGCGGCTCATTTCACTCAAGTGGATTACCCGCGTCGCGGCCGTGATCATGGCGGTGCTCGCGGTGATCTCGCTGATCTCAGCCATCCGCGGCTGAGAACCAGCGCGCGGCTGTCACCCGATCCGGTTCAGCAGTCCGCCGGGGATCGCCGTGCCCTGATTCAGCGCGCCGAACAACTGCTGCGCCCTCGTGGAATCCCACAGCACCGTCGAGCCGAGGCCCGAGACCTGGTAGCCCTCGTTCTTGATCGGGACGGTACCGACGTTGCCCTTGCCGCCGGTGATCGGCCCCACCTTCCTGGACATGCTCACCAGGTCGGACAGACCGGAACCGTTGTCCACCGCGATCGCCCCGAGCGCCGAGTCCAGGAACGGGTAGAGCGTGAACGGGTTGAACTCGACGCCCGGCCGCATCGCGGATTTGGCCAGCGCGGCCACGAATTTCTGCTGGTTCGCCATCCGGCTGATGTCGGAGTTGGCCAGCGAGTAGCGGGTGCGGATCAGCGCGAGCGACTGCGTGCCGTTCAGGTTCTGGCAACCGGCCGGCAGATCCGCACCGGAATGACTGTCCTTCACTGGTGCATCGAGACAGAGGTGCACGCCGCCGACCGCGTCGACGACGTTGACGACACCGAGGAAGCCGATCTCCATGTAGTGGTCGACGCGTACGCCGGTGGCCATCTCGACCGTCTTGGTCAGCAGCGGCGCGCCGCCGAGGTCGTAGGCCGCGTTGATCTTGTTCTTACGCGCGCTGTGCGCCGTGCCGGAGGAGTCCGTGTACGCCGGGATGGTGACGTACGAGTCTCGCGGGATGGAGATCAAGGCGGGCGCGCCGGAGCCGTAGTGCAGCAGCAGGATGGTGTCGGTGCGCTGGCCCTGGTCCGAGCCGACATGCAACTCGTTCTTCTGAGCCTGGGTCAGATTCGAGCGGCTGTCGGAGCCGACGACCAGCCAGTTCGTGCCCGCGCCCTGCGCCGGCCTGCCGTCGTAGTCGGAGAGCGCGGCCACCTTGGTCACCTTGCCGGAAGCCCACAGCCAGGTGCCGATCCCGGTGCCCACGAAGACGACGATGAGCGCGAGCAGCGTGAGCACGGTGATACGCACCCAACTGCGCCGGCCGCCCGGGCGGCCCGAACCCGGCGCGCGCGGCTCCCGCGGTGGCCTGGTGCTCTTGCCGCCGCGTCCATAGGTCGAGGTAGACGGGGCCAGCGGATCGCGCGCCGGGGCGTCCTGAGTGACCTGTTCGGGGTCGAACTCAGGCCACCGGCCGCCACCGCCGCCGCTGCCGTAGTACCGGTCTGAACCGTTACCGCTCACCGTGCCACCGTACGACAAGCCCGCCGCCGAGGTGCTGTGGCGCGCGCCACGGCGCACTTTCGTGCAGAACTGTCACGATTCTGCGACGTGACTATCGCCGGGTAACCACGGCGCCGTCGGGTGCGGCGAGAAACACCGCGCCGACGTTGAGGTCCCGGGCAGCCGCGAAATCGGCGTCGGCGAGTCCGGGCGCCTCGGACACGATCGCGGCCGCTTCCAGCCGGTCGGCGCCCGAGGAGAGCGCCATCGCTACCGCGACTTCGAGCGCGGAGAGCTTCAGCGAGGGCAGCGACACGGTCACCGCGGCGTAGGTACGGCCGGTGGCGTCGCGCACCGCGGCGCCTTCCGGCGTGCGGTTGCGGGCTCGAGCGGATCGCGCCAGCGTGATGATCTTCGCGTCTTCCGGATCGAGCGGTGCTACGGTCGCGGGCTGCTCGGCGGTCATCGGTTCAGTTCCTCGCGTTCAATCTCAATCATCGGAATCGGCGTCGACCGGATCGAAGTCGTCGACCGGACGTGAGCCGTTGCGGCTCCCCTCGCCCGACGCCTCGTCACGTGAATAGCCGGCCGGTGACTCGAGGCTCCGTGATTGCGAACCACGAGACTCAGCGCCGGTTGAGTCAGGGGCACGCGACAGTGCTGGCTGCTCGCCGCCATCTTCGTCCTCGTCCGGCGCCGCCTGAACCAGAACCGTGCCGATCCTGCGCCGGCGACCCTCAGTGGACTCGGCGGTGATGGTGAGCCCGTCGATGCGTACCGTGGCGCCCGGAATCGGCACCTTGCCGAGCCGCTTGCCGAGCAGGCCGCCGACCGTCTCGACGTCCTCGTCCTCAAGGTCGCGGTGGAACAGCTCGCCGAGTTCATCAAGGCCGAGCCGCGCGGACACGCGCGCCCCACCGCTCAGATCTCCTGGGCCGGCCAACCATTCCACCTGTGGCTTGCCCAGGTCGTACTCGTCGGCGATCTCTCCGACGATCTCCTCGAGGATGTCCTCGATAGTGACCAGTCCGGCCGTGCCGCCATACTCGTCGATCACGATCGCCAGGTGGATGCGCTGAGCCTGCATGTCGCGCAGCAGTTCATCAGCGTGCTTCGAATCCGGCACATACGTGGCGGCCCGCATGACCGCCTCGACGGGCACGGACAGCGGGTCGGCCTCCGGACTGCCCTCGTACATCCGCCGCGCCAGATCCTTGAGATACACGATGCCGACCACGTCGTCCGCGTTCTGGCCGGTGACTGGAATCCGGGAGAACCCGCTGCGCAGCGCCAGGTTCAGCGCCTGCCGCAAGGTCTTGCCGCGCTCGATGAACAGCATGTCCGTGCGCGGGACCATGACCTCCTTGACGAGCGTGTCGCCGAGTTCGAACACCGAGTGCACCATGCGCCGCTCGGCCGCCTCGATCTCGCTGTTCTGCTCGGCGATGTCGACCAGCGCGCGCAGTTCGGCCTCGGTGGCGAACGGTCCTTCGCGAAAGCCCTTGCCGGGTGTCAGCGCATTGCCGAGCACGATCAGCGCGCGCGGCAGCGGGCCGAGGATGCGGCCGAGCGGCAGCAGGACCGCGGCTCCGGCCGCGGCGATCTGCGGGGCGTGCTGGCGGCCGAGCGTACGCGGGCTGACGCCGACCGCGACGTACGAGACGACGGCCATGATGGCTACCGACAGCGCGCCGGTGCCCAACGTCAGACCCCAGCGATGCGCACACACCATGGTGACCATCACCGCGGCGGCCATCTCGCCGACTACGCGGATAAGCAGCACCAGGTTGACATAACGCGCCGGGTCCGCCGTCAGCCGGACGAGTCGCGCCGCCCCCGGCTCGCCGCGTTCAAGTAGTTCGGCCGCACGCACCCGGGAGATGCGGGCCAGCGCTGCCTCAACCCCGGCAGCCAGCCCGGCGATCAGCACCGACACCGTTGCGCCGACGAGAAGCCACGCGATCGTCGCGGTCACAGCTCAGCGTCCGCGCCGCTCATCGGAGGCCTGCTTGCGCCAGCGGTCAAGCAACTCCTGCTGAAGCCCGAACATCTCGGCCTTCTCGTCCGGCTCGGCGTGGTCATAGCCGAGCAGGTGCAGGATGCCGTGCGTGGTGAGCAGGTGCAGCTCGTCCTCCATGGAATGCCCGGCCGCCTCGCCCTGCTTGGTCGCGACCTCGGGGCACAGCACCACGTCGCCGAGCAGCCCCGGCGTCGGCTCGTTGTCGTCCTCGGCCCGCGAGGGACGCAGCTCGTCCATCGGGAAGGACAGCACGTCGGTCGGCCCCGGCTCATCCATCCACTGGATGTGCAGCTGCTCCATCGCGGCGGTGTCGACCAGCAGGATGGACAGCTCGGCCAGCGGGTGGATGCCCATCTGGTCGAGGACGTGCCGGGCGAGCGCGACGATGGCCGCCTCGTCCACGGCCACGCCCGACTCGTTGTTGATATCGATCGACATGGCGCGAATCATCCCACCGCGCGGGCGCGTGGGGCGGCGCGGCGCTGCGCACGGTTCATCGGCGCGACCCCGCCCTGCTCGCGCTCCTGCCGGGCCGCGTCGTAACGCCCGTAGGCGTCCACGATCTCGCCGACCAGACGGTGACGCACCACATCGACACTCGTCAGCCGGGAGAAGTGGATGTCGTCCACGCCGTCGAGAATCTCCTGCACCACGCGCAGCCCGGACTGGGTGCCGCCGGGCAGGTCCACCTGCGTGACGTCGCCGGTGACAACCACCTTCGACCCGAAGCCGAGCCGGGTGAGGAACATCTTCATCTGCTCGGCCGAGGTGTTCTGCGCCTCGTCCAGGATGATGAATGCATCATTGAGCGTGTTGTGCGTGAGCAGGTAGTCCTCGGTGACGTAGAGCGAGTCCGCCGCCGCGACCTGGATGCACACGGTCTCTTCGCGGCCCATCGGCTCGATGCTGTCGATGAAGCGCATCGGACGTCCCCCGCCACCCTCGGCGCGGTATTTGTCGCGCTTGCGGGCGAGCCGGAAGGGCTCGATACCCCCGGGCAGCCGGATGTCGATGACGTGAGAGTCATGCCGGTACGCGACCGGCCTTCCGTTCGCGAGACCAGGCGTGCGACCGAGCGCCGAACGCCGCCGCGCATAGGCGACGCCGCCAAGCGACCGCACCAGCTCGACAACGTTCTCGCACAGCACGTCAGATGTGGTCGTGTACTGAATCCGGCAGGTTCGGCCCGCCTGCGTCACTGGATCGCCATCAGAGTCCAAGAGCCCCTGAAGCAGTGCGACCCGAACCTCGGCGCTGTTGTACAGATAGTCATCCGGGATGAACTTCGCGTGCGACCCCATGCCGAGCAGGCCGAGTGTCCGCATCGTCCGAGTGACCGGGTTCTCGAGAGTGATGACCTCACCCTGAGCCCTGACCCGGTTGAGCGCGTAGTCGACGCCTCCCTTGTGCCGCACGCGCATGCCAGGCAGCGCGGCTTCGAGCGCCGTTGCAAGCTCGGCGTCCGCCGTGGCGAACGACGGAGTCGTGGACCCGGTGACACACCCGTCACCGAGCAGTAGCCCGAGGACATACGGATCCATCGGTACGGGCGACTCCGGCAGGCACACCGGACCGGTGAGCATCGGCAGCTCGTAGCGCCGCGCATGGGCCGCGCGGAGATTGCCGATCATCTCCTGTGTCTCAAGCACTCGCCAGGGCTTGTTACGCCTTTTGTCGGCCGCGGTCCGCACGGTCCACAGATGCTCGCCGCAGCAGAGTGTCGAAGATCCGTCCTGCGCGGAAACGCGGTAGACGTCCTTCTCGCCCTGCGGATAGACGCCGAGTACCGGAGTCGGCTCGCCGTTCGAGCCGATGACCAGGTCGCCGACCCGAAGTTGCCCGATCGGGCGGAAACCATCGGGTGTAAGGACCTTTGTAAACAGGGGCTGAGCCCGGCCCCGCATATATGCCAGCGGGGCGACCTCGATGGTTCCGGCGGCCATCAGGCGCGGGATCGAGTCGGGGTCGATCATGTCGTGCAGCGCGTCGTAGAGCGGGCGCAGGTAGGGGTCGATCTTCTCGTAGAGCGTGCCGGGCAGGAAGCCGAGGCGTTCGCCGGCCTCGACCGCGGGGCGCGTGAGGATGATCCGAGTGACTTCCTTGGCCTGGAGCGCCTGTACCGCCTTGGCCATCGCCAGATATGTCTTGCCGGTGCCCGCGGGGCCGATGCCGAAGACGATCGTGTGCCGGTCGATCGCGTCGACGTACCGCTTCTGGTTCACGGTCTTCGGCCGGATGGTGCGGCCGCGGTTAGACAGGATGTTCTGGGTCAGCACCTCGGCGGGCCGCTCACCGGACTCGCCGTTGCGGGCCGCGCGCAGGATGCTGATCGAACGCTGGACGGCGTCGTCGGTCAGCGGCGCGCCGGTACGCAGCACCAGCAGCATCTCGGCGAACAGCTGCTCGGCGAGCTCGACGTCGTCGCGCGGCCCGGTCGCGGTGATCTCGTTGCCGCGGGCGTGCAGGTCGAGGCCGGGAAGCTGCTGCTCGATGACCCGCAGGATGCTGTCGCCAGTGCCCAGGACTGCCACCATCGGGTGCGCCGCGGGGATGGTGATCTTGGCCTGCGCGGCGGGGGCGGCGGCCTCGGGCTTGTCCGACGGCGCAGCTGCGGACGAGGCGGCCGGCGCGGGGGCGGACGATGCGCCCTTGCGGGTGCGCGCGCGAGGGGTGGAGGAAGAGGTGCGGGACCTGTTCGGCTGCTCAGTCATAGGCGGGCCGCGGGGGCCTTCGAATCATTCCTTCGATCGACGCTGACGGGGACGCTGTCCATGATATCGAGCACAAACGTCTCGCTCCCCAGGAATTATTTCAACAGCTGGTCCGGCAAAGCGCTGGTCAACGCCGCGCTAAGTCACGGTTTCGGCGGGGAGCCGAGTCGGGCTAGTGCGGCGCGGAGCCGAAGTGACCGAGCGCGTCGCCGCCGAGGACGTGCAGGTGGACGTGGTAGACCGTCTGACCGGCGGCGTCGTCGGTGTTGAACACGAGGCGGTAGCCGGGGATGTCGGCGAAGTCGGGCAGCCCCTCCTGCCGGGCGACCTCGGCGCCCTCGGCGAGCAGCCGACCGGCCAGTTCCGGGTTCTTCGCGGCAAGTTCGCCGACGTCGCGGTAGCCGTGTGCCTTGGGGATGACCAGCACGTGCGTGGGGGCCTGCGGGTTGATGTCACGGAAGGCGAGAAAGTCGGCGTTGTCCCGCACTACCGTCGCGGGGATCTGCCCGGCCACGATTCGACAGAACAGGCAGCTCTCGTCGTAGGCCGTTTCCGTGCTTGTCATACCGCTCTCCGGGGTTGTAGCCGCAGGTCCCGATTCGCTCGATTCAGTGATCATCGTTCGCACGAACGAGTCGATTCCGTTCAGTCGGACCGATCTTAGGGCTTCTCGTTGGTCTCCCACTGTGTACCGTTCCGGATCGCCACCACGTGATCACAACGGGTACTTCCCCGGATCCCACGCATAGCAGGAAAGCAGCTCCAATGGACCGCCTCGCCGCACATATCGTCGCCACCGCACTGCTCACCGCCGCGCTCGCCGCGGTGCCGCTCGCGCTGGACAAGCCGACCTCTGAAGCCAGCACGATCAAGGCCGCGCTGCCCGCCGCGACCCGCTCCCCCGCCTTCGTACCGGCGGCTTCCGTCAAGGTCTCGGGCACCACGGCCGTCCCGACCCACACCGCTCAGTCCTCGACTGCTGACTCTAAGGCGACGGCGGCCGCGACGCCCACGCCGAAGCCGACTTCTCCAAGTTCGACTGCTCCGAGGCCTGTCCTGGTGCCGATCCCCTGCCCGGACGCCTACCAGGTCGGCACGACTGCGTACGCACACTGGCACGGCATGATCGCGTTCTCGGTGAAGCAGTTCTACTCGCCGAAGTGCCACACCGTGTACGGCTACGCGTACCCGTGGCTCCAGTTCCGTGTGCAGAAGCAGCCTTACGACCTCGGCATGGCCGTGTTCGATCTCACGCATGACGCGATCGTCGGGGCGCGGACCTTCGTCAACGGCACTGGCGGCCCTGACTTCTGGTCCGCTCCGTTCGTCCCGACGGCCGGTTCGTGCACTCAAGGCCTGGCGCACGTCTTCTTCCCGGACACGGAGTCGGACACGTTCACCGACAAGTTCTGCCTGTAGCCCGGGTTTTGCCTGTAGTCGCGGACGAGGTGCGTTACCGGCCGCTAGATGACCAGCGGCCGGAGCGCGCGAGCAGGACGGCAGCGGCAGCCGTACCGGCGGTGGACGTGCGTAAGACAGTCGGTCCCATGCGGTAAGCGACCGCGCCCGCGTCGGCGAAGGCCCGCAGTTCCTCGGGCGAGATCCCGCCCTCCGGCCCGACGATCAGGATTAGCTCGCCTTCCTGATCAACCGTCAGATCGGCGAGTGAGCCGGCCGCGTCCTCGTGCAGTACCGCCGCTACCGTCGCCTTCTCGAGCAGCCGCGCGACTTGCGTCGTCGTCGCTGGTTCCGCGATCTGCGGCCACCACAACCGCCGCGCCTGCTTGGCCGCCTCGGCCGCGGTCGAACGCCACTTGGCCAGCGCCTTCTCGCCGCGATCGCCGCGCCACTGCACGATGGACCGGGACGCGGCCCACGGCACGATCACATCGACGCCGATCTCGGTCATCATCTCAACGGCTAGTTCGCCGCGATCTCCCTTTGCCAGCGCCTGCACGACCGTGATGCACGGCTGCGGCCTCGGCACTGACCGGTGTTCGAGTACGTCGACGTCGAGCGCCGGGTCGCCGGACCCGACGGCCGAGCGCACGACGCACTCGGCGAGCCGTCCCGCGCCGTCGGTAAGGTCGAGCCGCTCGCCGGGCCGCAGCCTGCGCACGAGCGCGGCGTGTCGGCCTTCAGGGCCGTCCAGCCGGATCGCCGATCCGGACAGCTTCTCCGTCTCGACGCGGAACACGGGCACGGTTGTCATATCAGCGCAGTCGTGGTGGCAGGGGCCGGAACGATGGTCGTAATAGTTGTCGCAGCAGTCTTCAGCACTCGGCCGTCAGCCGTTGTTGATGGCGTCCTTGATCCGCGAGAAGAGGCCCTGTTTGCCCGGGGCGAAGGTGCCGGAGGGCCGCTCCTCGCCGCGCAACCTGGCGAGCTTGCGCATCAACTCTTCCTGCTCCGGGTCGAGGTTCTTCGGCGTCTGCACCTCTACGTGCACCACCAGGTCACCCCGGCTGCTGCCGCGCAGGTGCTGGATGCCGCGGCCGCGCAGGGTGATCGCCTGGCCGGACTGGGTGCCGGGACGGATGTCCAGGTCCACCGAGCCGTCCAGGGTCTCCAGCGGGATCTTGGTGCCGAGGGATGCGGCGGTCATCGGCATGGTGACCGTGCAGTGCAGGTCGTCGCCGCGCCGCTGGAAGATTTGGTGCGGCTCCTCGACGATCTCGATGTACAGGTCGCCGGCCGGACCGGCCCCGGGGCCGACCTCGCCCTCGCCCGCCAGCTGGATGCGGGTGCCGTTGTCCACGCCGGGCGGGATCTTCACCGTCAGCGTCCTGCGGGTGCGTACCCGGCCGTCGCCCGCGCACTCGACGCACGGCGTGGGGACGACGGTGCCGTAGCCCTGACACTGCGGGCACGGCCGGGAGGTCATCACCTGGCCCAGGAACGAGCGGGTGACCTGCGAGACCTCGCCGCGTCCCCGGCACATGTCGCAGGTGACCGGCGAGGTGCCCGGCGCGGCGCCGTCTCCGGCGCAGGTCGGGCAGACCACAGCGGTGTCCACCTGGATATCGCGTTGCGCGCCGAAGGCCGCCTCGCTCAAGTCGATCTCGACCCGGATCAGCGCGTCCTGGCCGCGGCGAACTCGGGAGCGCGGCCCGCGTGACGCCCCGCCGCCGAAGAAGGCGTCCATGATGTCGCTGAACGCGAAGCCCGCGCCGAAGCCGCCGCCGGGCGCTCCGGCCGAGGTGCGGGTCGGGTCGCCGCCGAGGTCGTAGACCTGACGCTTCTGCGCGTCGGACAGGACCTCGTAGGCCAGCCCTATCTCCTTGAACCGCTCCTGGGTCTCCGGATCCGGGTTGACGTCTGGATGCAGCTCGCGAGCGAGACGGCGGTACGCCTTCTTGATCTCCTCCTGGGTAGCGTCACGTCGTACCCCCAGGACCGCGTAGTAGTCGGTCGCCACTCGTGTAACTCCAGCCGGATTCGGACACTGCCTGCGTGGTGCGGTTGCGTGTGCCTGTGGTGCTACTTACAGCTCTCGCCGACGGACCAGGCTACGCCTGATCCAGGATTCGCCCGACGTAACGAGCAACGGCTGAGACCGCGCCCATAGTGCCCGGGTAGTCCATGCGCGTCGGACCGAGCACACCGAGTTGCGCCACCGTATCCCCGTCGCGGCCATAGCCGCTGGTGACCACGGAGGTCGCGGACAGCCCTTCGTACCCGGTCTCGTGCCCGATGCGCACGGTGAGCGTGGACGGTCCGGTGGTCTCGCCGAGCAGCTTGAGCAGCACCATCTGCTCCTCGAGTGCCTCGAGCACCGGGCCGATGGTGTCCGGGAAATCCTGCCGGAATCGGGTGAGGTTGGCCGTGCCACCGAGCACGACCCGCTCCTCGCGCTGCTCGACGATCACTTCGAGCAGCGCAGCGATCAGCGAGTCGACCGCGGGGCGGTCCTCGTGCGGGAACTGATCGGCGAAGTCGTCGACGCGGCCGGGCACGTCAGAGAGCCGGTGCCCGGCGATCAGGGCGTTGAGGCGAGCGCGCAAATCTGCGACGGTCACCTCGCTGACCGGGATGGTCTCGACGAAGCGCTGTTCGACCCGGCCGGTGTCCGTGATCAGCACGAGCATGATGCGGCTGGATGTGATCGCGACGAGTTCGACGTGCCGTACCGCGGAGCGGGACAGCGACGGGTACTGCACGACAGCGACCTGACGGGTGATCTGAGCGAGCAGCCGCACTGTGCGCGAGATCACGTCGTCGAGGTCCACCGCGCCGCCGAGGAAAGCGTGGATGGCGCTGCGCTCGGCCGAGGAGAGCGGCTTCACGTTGGAGAGCCGGTCGACGAAGAGCCGGTAGCCCTTGTCGGTGGGTACCCGTCCGGCGCTGGTGTGCGGCTGGTGGATGTAACCGTCTTCCTCCAGCGCGGCCATGTCGTTTCGTATGGTCGCCGGAGAGACACCGAGGTTGTGCCGCTCGACCAGGGCCTTCGAGCCCACCGGTTCCTGGGTGGAGACGTAGTCCTGGACGATCGCGCGCAGCACTTCGAGGCGTCTGCGATCGAGCCTCGGGTCCTCGACCCTGGAGTCCGCGAGCCGCGGCTCGCCGAGCCTGGGTTCGCCGGGCCTGGGTTCGCTGAACCTCGTGTCGCCCGGCCGTGGATCCTCGCGCACGCCTACCACCTCCCGCTCTTGTAGCGGCCTGATCACCGAGCGCTCCTGGCACTCGGGACGAGTGAGTGCCAATGGCGGTGAGTCCAGTGTACGGCGCGGGAGCGGGATCAGTCTTCAGCCAGCGGCCGCCGATCGCACCGATCGCCTGTTCAAGCGCGCAACTCAAGCCGCAGAGCGCCCGTGGACGCGGCGGCTGGCGCTACTCTCAAGCGCGTGGACTCCCGCGACCGTGGCCCGAGGCCGAAGCAGTACGGACCGGATGACCTGCTGCCGCGCGGCGGCCGGTTCAGCCGCGCGAACCGCCCGCTGCAGGAGGTGGAGGCGGTTGCGGACCTGGTGGTCGAGGAGGTGACCACGGGTTTCTGTGGAGCGGTGGTGCGGGTCGAGAAGACTCCGGGCGGATTCACGGTCACGCTCGAGGACCGCTTCCGCAAGCGCCGGGTGTTCCCGCTCGGCCCTGGCTTTTTGTTAGAGGGCAAGCCGATCGGCCTGGTGCGACCTAAATCAAAATCCGAGCAAACAGGTCCGGCTGCTCGAACCGCCTCCGGCTCGCGGGCGGTGCACGGCCAGCGGGCGCGGGTGGCGCGCGAGGGCCGCATCTACGTCGAAGGCAAGCACGACGCGGAGTTGGTCGAGCGGGTGTGGGGCGACGACCTGCGGATCGAGGGCGTGGTCGTCGAGCTGCTTGATGGGGTTGATTACCTGCCCGGCATCATCGATGAATTCCAGCCGGGCGAAGGCAGGCGGCTCGGCGTGCTGGTGGACCATATGGTCGCGGGCTCGAAGGAGACCCGGATCGCGCGGCAGGTGCAGGAAGGCCGGGAGGACAGTGTCCTGGTGCTCGGCCATCCATATGTGGACATCTGGCAGGCCGTCAAGCCGCAGGTGCTGGGCTTTGAGGCGTGGCCGAAGGTGCCGCGAAGCGAGGAGTGGAAGGAAGGGGTCTGCGAGCGCCTACGCCGCAAGGATCCGACCTGGCCGCTCGACCCGCGCCAGGCTTGGCCGCGCATCCTCGGCGCCGTGACCTCGTATAAGGATCTGGAGCCGACGTTGCTGGGCAGAGTAGAGGCGCTGATCGACTTCGTCACCGCGCCTTAGGTACGACCCCTTGTCCGATTATCTATTCAGGTAATCGGACGGTGCGACTATCGATCTAGTCCGTGAGGTCGCGGACCAGCGCATCGGCGAGCAGGCGGCCGCGCAGGGTCAGCACCGCATGCCCATCGGCGAACGGCAGCGGTTCCAGCAACTTGTCTCCGAGCGCCCGTCCTGCGGCGGTGCGCGCCTGGGGCGAGAGCAGGGCGAGATCGAGACCGTCGATCAGTCTGAGCTCCAACAAAATGCGTTCGATTCGGCGATCTTCGCCGCCGAGTAGTTCGCGCGCGTGGCCCGGTGACTGTCCCGCCGCGATGCGCTGCGCGTAGGCCGCCGGGTGCTTCACGTTCCACCAGCGCGTGCCCGCGACGTGGCTGTGCGCTCCCGGTCCGACGCCCCACCAATCCGCGCCGTTCCAATACAGCAGATTGTGGCGGCAGTGCGCGTCGTCGGACACGGCCCAGTTCGAGACCTCGTACCAGCGGTAGCCGGCGGCGCTGAGCATCTCGTCGGCGATGACGTATCGGTCCGCGTGTACGTCGTCGTCGATGTTAGGCAGCTCGCCGCGTCTAATCCGAGCCGCGAGACGCGTACCGTCCTCGACGATGAGCGAGTAGGCCGACACGTGATCCGGATACGCACCGATCACAGCCTCCAGCGAGGCGCGCCAGTCATCGTCGCTCTCTCCCGGCGTGCCGTAGATCAGGTCCAGATTGACCTGTTCGAATCCTGCGTCGTACGCCCACCGCACGCACTGCTCCGGCCGGCCGGGCGTATGGCCGCGTTCGAGCACCTCGAGGACGTGCTTGCGCGCGGACTGCATGCCGAACGAGATTCGGTTGAAGCCGCCCTCGGCCAGCTCGACCAGGTATTTCTCGTCGACCGACTCGGGGTTCGCCTCGGTGGTGATCTCGGCCGCGGCGTCGAGGCCGAACTCGTCGCGGATCGTCTTGAGGATCGCTTTCAGGTCTCCTGCGGGGAGCAGCGTGGGCGTGCCGCCTCCGAAGAACACGGTCTCGACGGGCACGTATCGGTCGCCGAGCACCCGCCTGGCCAGCCGGATCTCCGCGATGGCCGTTTCCGCGTAGGACGCCTGCGAAGCGCCGCCGCCGAGTTCCTTAGCGGTGTACGTGTTGAAGTCGCAGTAACCGCAGCGTGTCGCGCAGTAAGGCACGTGCACGTAGAAGCCGAACGCCCGCTCGCCAAAAGCGGCTACGGACTCGGCAGGCAGCGCACCGTCGTCCGGGACCGGCGCTCCGTCGGGTGCAACTGATGGCATGAAACGATTGTCCGCCTGCTGCTCGTTTTGCTCGCGACTTGGTCTTCGTGCTTTTCCGCTACTTCTTCTTCGCTTCGACAGGAGCGTCGGAGTCGGTGGACAGCGCCGCGATGAAGGCCTCCTGCGGCACCTCGACCCGGCCCACCATCTTCATCCGCTTCTTGCCTTCCTTCTGCTTCTCCAGCAGCTTGCGCTTTCGCGTGATGTCGCCGCCGTAGCACTTGGCCAGCACGTCCTTGCGCATCGCGCGGACCGTCTCGCGGGCGATCACGCGGGCGCCGATCGCGGCCTGGATCGGGACCTCGAACTGCTGACGCGGGATCAGGTCCTTTAGCCGTTCGGCCATCTTCACGCCGTAGTTGTAGGCCCGGTCCTTGTGCACGATCGACGAGAACGCGTCGACCTTCTCGCCGTGCAGCAGGATGTCCACCTTCACCAACTCGGCTTGCTGCTCGCCAGTCGCCTCGTAGTCGAGCGACGCGTAGCCGCGGGTCTTTGACTTGAGGGCGTCGAAGAAGTCGAAGATGATCTCGCCGAGCGGCAGCGTGTAACGCAGCTCGACCCGGTCCTCTGAGAGGTAGTCCATGCCGAGCAGGTTGCCGCGGCGGGACTGGCACAACTCCATGATCGCGCCGATGTAGTCGGAGGGCGCCAGCACGGTCGCGCGCACCATCGGCTCGTACACCTCGGCGATCTTGCCGTCCGAGGGGAACTCGCTCGGGTTGGTGACCGTGTGCTCCTCGCCGCTCTCCATCACGACGCGGTAGACCACGTTCGGGGCGGTGGCGATCAGTTCGAGGTTGAACTCGCGCTCAAGCCGCTCGCGGATGATCTCCAGGTGCAGCAGGCCGAGGAACCCGACCCGGAAGCCGAAGCCGAGCGCCGCCGAGGTCTCCGGTTCGTAGACGAGCGCGGCGTCGTTGAGGCGCAGCTTGTCCAGCGCGTCGCGCAGGTCCGGGTAATCCGATCCGTCGATCGGATAAAGGCCTGAGAAGACCATCGGCTTGGGTTCCTTGTAGCCCCCGAGCGCAGTGGTCGCGCCTTTGTGCTGTGCGGTGATCGTGTCGCCGACCTTGGACTGGCGCACGTCCTTCACGCCGGTGATCAGGTAACCGACCTCGCCGGCGCCGAGCCCGTCGGCGGGAGTCGGCTCGGGCGAGATGACGCCGATCTCCAGGAGTTCGTGGGTCGCGCCGGTCGACATCATCAGGATGCGCTCGCGCTTGGTGAGCTGGCCGTCCACGACGCGGACGTACGTGACCACGCCTCGGTACGAGTCATAGACCGAATCGAAGATCATCGCGCGGGCCTTGCCGGTCGGCTCTCCGAGCGGCGCCGGGATGGTGCGGACCACGTGGTCCAGCAGTTCGGGCACGCCCTGCCCGGTCTTGCCGGAGACCTTGAGCACCTCGTCCGGGTCGCAGCCGATCAGGTGCGCCAGCTCGGCCGCGTACTTCTCCGGCTGGGCGGCCGGCAGGTCGATCTTGTTGAGCACCGGGATGATCGTCAGATCGTTCTCAAGCGCCATGTACAGGTTCGCCAGGGTCTGTGCTTCGATGCCCTGCGCGGCGTCGACCAGCAGGACCGCCCCCTCACAGGCGGCGAGCGAGCGGGAGACCTCGTAGGTGAAGTCGACGTGGCCGGGAGTGTCGATCAAGTTGAGGATGTGCGTGGTGCCCTCGATGCGCCAGGGCAGCCGGACCGCCTGCGACTTGATGGTGATGCCGCGCTCGCGCTCGATGTCCATCCGGTCGAGGTACTGCGCGCGCATCTGCCGCTCGTCGACCACGCCGGTGAGCTGCAACATCCGGTCGGCCAGGGTGGATTTGCCGTGGTCGATGTGCGCGATGATGCAGAAGTTCCGGATCAGCGCGGGATCCGTGCGAGACGGCTGCGGCACGTTGGGCGGAAGCGAGGGCAACGAAGTCAATCCATTCGACTTGTGGGAACCGGCTCCATGGTCCCATGCGGCCACCTCGTTCTCCGAATGGCCGGAGAGCGGGACTCCAGGACCTGCGGCGCAGCGGCCGGCCCGCACCTTGCGTTAGCGAGAACCGCCAGCGACGGGCGCTGCCCGCATGCCATGCTTGAGCCTCGCGTCATCCCGATCTTCGGAAGGCCCTGAATGGTCCGGTTCGCGCACACGGCTGACTGGCAGCTCGGCATGACCAGGCACTTTCTCAGTCCCGGGACGCAGGGGCGCTACGACCAGGCACGGCTTGAGGCGATTGGGCAGATCGGGCGGATCGCGGCGGCGGAAGGCTGCGAGTTCATCGTGGTCTGCGGTGACGTATTCGAGCACGTGCAGGTGGCGCGCAAAACGGCGGCTCCGGCGCTGCGCGCGCTGCGGGCCGTCTCGCAGCAGGTGCCGGTGTACTTGCTGCCAGGCAACCATGATCACCTTTCCTCGGCTTCGATCTACGCGTCGCATTGGTTCGGGGCTGAACGGCCTGCGAACGTGCATGTGCTGGACCGGCCGGGCGTGGTCGAGGTGCGGTCAGGCGTGGAACTGCTTGCGGCACCTTGGGATGGCAAGCAGCCACCGGCCGAGCAGATCGACCGTTTGGCGGTGCGCGCACCGATCATCGGACCGCAGAGCGCGCTGGTGCGGATCGCGGTCGGCCACGGCGGGGTGGACTCGCTGGCCTCGCAGCTGACGCAGGATCCGATCAGCGTGTCAGCCCTGGAAAAGGCGCTGACCGAGCGGCGGATCGATTTCGCAGCGCTCGGCGACCGGCATTCGCGCACGCAGGTCGGCGCGACCGGCCAGATCTGGTACTCGGGCACGCCCGAGCCGACCGCGACGCGCGAGATCGACCCCGGACAGTTGCTCGTGGTCGACATCGAGCCCGGCGCGGCGGTGAAAGTCACGCCGCATCAGGTCGCGACCTGGACCTTCGCGGAGCGGGAGTTCGTGCTGCGGGGCGCCGATTCGGCGGATGACGTGCTCACGTGGCTCGACGACTTCCCCGAACCGTCGCGCACCGTGGCGAAGCCGATCCTGCGCGGCGACCTGACCATCGCCGAGCACGCCCGGCTCACCGAGGCGGTCGAGCAGCGGCGCGACCTGTTCGCGGCCATTGCGCCGTCGGGTCGCAGCGATCTGCGCGTGCGGTCGGATGATCAGGACTTCGCGGACTTGGCGTTGACTGGCTTCGCCGCCGAGGCGGTGGAGGAGTTACGCGGCTTGGACAGTGACACCGCGCGCGACGCGCTCGGCCTACTGCTGCGGCTCGCCGGCGGCGATATCAGGAGCGGCAGCGCGAACGGAAGCGGCAGCATGGCGATCACGAACGAGGCGGGCGCCCGATGAGGCTGCACCGGATCACGCTGACCGACTACCGGGGTGTGCGCGAGCGGACCGTGCAGTTCGCCGAGCAGGGCGTGACGATCGTGTCCGGGCCCAACGAAATCGGCAAGACCTCGCTGGTCGAGGCGCTGGACCTGCTGCTCGAAGAGAAGGCCAGCTCGACCCGCAAAGAGATCATGGCCGTGCAGCCGGCCGGGCGTGATGTCGGACCGTGTGTCGAAGCAGAGCTGAGCTTCGGCGGCTATCGGGTCGTGTACCGCAAGCAGTGGATCAAGGGGAAGACCACTGAGTTGCGGGTGCTGAGCCCGACACCGCAGCAGGTCAGTGGCAACCCCGCACATGAGCGCTTCGCTGAGCTGTTGCACGAGGCGGGCATCGACCTGTTCTTGTGGCGGCAGCTGAGGATCAGTCAGGACTGGCAGCGCAGCCGCGCGCAGGGTCATCGCGCGGATGGCCAGTCGGCGATCGCGGGCCTGCCCGCGGTCAGTGGCGCGCTGGAGCGGCAGAACGCGCAGGCGGTGCGCACCGGGCCGGAGGAGGCGCTGCACGAGCGGGCGCGCCAGCAGTACGAGCTCTACTACACCCCGAAGCGCGGCGAGCCGCGCGGCGAATACGCCGAGGCGCGCGCCGCGCTTGACGAGGCGAACAGCAGGGTCGAGGCGGCGAAGCAGGCATTGGCGGACGCCGAGGGCGCGATCGCGGAGCAGACGCGGCTGCGCGGCGAGTCGCATGAGGCGGCGCTCGAACTGGATGAGGCGCGCTCGGACCTGGCCGCGCTGGAGGAGCAGAACGCGGAGCTGACACGGTTACGTGGCCGACTCGGGCAGATCGACGCAGCGTTGACGCTCGCGCAGCAGATCGAGGCCGCGACCGCGGATTTGGGCCGGTTCGCCGCGAGGTCGGCGCAACTGGACACGGAACTGGCCATCGCGACCAAGGAACTGGCCGTGGCGCAGGCTGATTATCAGAACGCACACCAGCATGCGTCCGGTCTTCGCGACGAGGTGGAGCGGCTGCGAGCGGCGGTGCGCCTGGCCGGCGAGGACGTGCGCTGGCATCGGGACCGGCAGGCCGCGGATCGACTCGCGGCGCAGCTCGAACGCGCCGAAGATGCCGTTGGGCGGGTGCGCGGCGCGGACCAGCTTTTGGCGGCCAATCCCGTCACCGAGGAAGTGCTGGATCGGATCGAGAGCGCGCACAAGCAGTGGGACAAGGCGGCGGCGCTCCTGCACGCGAACGCGGCGACGGTGAGTGTCACGCCGCTGGGAGACGCCCTGGTGACCGTGGCCAGCGGCGATGCGGCGGGTGTCGATGCTGCGGCGATCGGCCCGAGTTCGAGTTCAGGTTCGGGTTCCGAGCCGGCTGCGACTGCGGCTGCCAGTTATCCGGCTGTCGAGTCGATCACGGTCGAGGCGCCGGGCGTGGTGCGGGTTGTGATCAGCCCTGGCGCGGGCGAGAGCTCGCGCCGGGAAGCGGAACGCACGACACGCTCGCAGTACCGGGAGCTGTGCTCGGCGGCGGGCGTCGCGGATTTGGCGGCGGCCAAGGACGCTCACCGCAGGCGGCGCGCGGCTGAAGAGGAACGCCGCGCGGCGGTTCAGGAGCGGGACGCCGCGGTCGCCGACGCGCGCCAAGATGGTGAAGAGCTGTCTGACTTGCACGATCGGCTGACGGCGCTGCGGGATCGGATCGCGGCGCATGAGGGTGGCCGGGCCGCCGAACCGCCAGTGCCCACAACTCTTGAGGCGGCGTTGGCGGCGGAAACACAGCTGCGTGGCGCGCAGGACGACGCCGCGGCGCGACTGCACGGCGCCGATTCCGCAGCGGGGCACGAGGAGTCGCGCGTCGTCGGGCTGCGGCAGCAGATCGCGTCGCTGCGGCGTGAAGTGGATAACGCGTCAGCGGATACCGGACACGCGAAGGCCAGGCTCGCCGAATTGCCCGCCGCGCGCACCGAGTCGGAACTCGGGCAGTTGCGGGCGCAGCGGCAGGCGGCGGCTGATCGGATCGAGCAGCTGAATCCCGAGCAGTTGGAGCTGCGGCTCGGCACGGCGCGTTCGTTGCCGGCCCGGCTGGAAGAGGAGCAGGTCGCCCGGCGTGAGCGGCTGGCCACGCTCGCCGAGCGGATCGCGACGTTCGCGGAAAGCGGGCCGGAGGAGTCGCTCGACGCCGCGTCGACGCACCAGGCGCGCGTGCAGCGGACGTACGAGCAGCTGCATCGGGAGGCCGCTGCGGCAAGGCTCCTGTTCGAGACGCTTGATCGCTATCGCTCGCGGGCGTGGCTGCGGTACGCCGAGCCGTTCCGCGCGCTGGTGGAAAAGTACGCGGCAGCAGTATTCGGATCTGGCGTCGGGATCGCGGTGGACGAAGACCTGACCATCAGCGCGAAGACGACGGATGGCGCGACTGTGGCGTTCGACCAGCTCTCGGCGGGCGCGCGGGAGCAGTTGGCGCTGCTTGGCCGGATCGCCTGCGCGGAACTGATCACGCCGCCTGGGGCGCAGGACGTGGGCGGCGTACCGCTGATCCTCGACGACGCACTCGGGCACACAGATCGTGCACGGCTTAATCAGCTGGCAGCAATTCTGGACCGAGCGGGAACCCGCGTGCAGATCATCCTGCTGACGCATGCGCCGGAGCGTTTTCGGATCGGCGGCGCGTGCAGCGTGATCCTCTAGCTGTGGCATTGGCATACATCAAGCGGGATTACCTAAGCCGGAGTTGCTCGAGTCGCGCGATTTCGGGGAAGCTCGCGGCGGCTGCTAAAGTGGCGGTCGCGTGGCCTGCGGTTCTCTGTGACGTTGCTCTCCGAGCCGGTCTGGGATCGCAGTAGCGCGGCGTTGCACAGCGTCCCCCTGGGACGCGCGGGCCGGACGGCCTGCCGGTGGTCACACCTCTAAGACGTCGCGCGACCTTCGGGACGGATCCCGGCGGCCCGCCGCGCTGTAACCACCACCAGGATGTGAAGAGGCTTTTCGTGGCGAACATCAAGTCCCAGATCAAGCGGATCAAGACCAACGAGAAGGCGCGTCAGCGCAACCAGTCGATCAAGTCCTCGCTCAAGACGGCGATCCGCAAGACCCGCGAGGCGGTCGCGAGCGGCGACCAGGCCAAGGCGCAGGAGTTGGCGCGCGCCGCGTCCCGCGCTCTGGACAAGGCGGTCTCGAAGGGCGTCATCCACGCCAACCAGGCCGCGAACAAGAAGTCCGCGATGGCCAAGAAGGTCAACGACATGGCCGCCTGATCTGGCGACCCGTGCGGCATTGACGCGGCATTGACTCGTGTCGGCGGCCCGGCGAGGTTCCTTCGGGGACCCGCCGGGCCGCTGCCGTTATCAGAGGGCGTCTGATCCCATTGTGGGGGCGAATCGGCCGATCGACGGGCCTGGCTGCGTTGCCGAAACATCCACAGACGACCCACGGTGTTGAATGAGGAGCGCGAGGATGCTCCGGCGCCTTGCCAGGCCCGCCGCTTGGCCGATTCGCTGTGCCGTACCCGACAATTGCGGCAATGCGCCGCTGATA
>NZ_DATNGK010000086.1:0-3003 GCF_035605935.1 Actinocrinis sp.
TACATCCGCGAGGCGGCCGGACGCTCACCTGCACAGGAGATCGCCGACGCCAAGGCCCTGCTCGATTCCGGCTCGATCACCCAGGCTGAGTTCGATTCGCTAAAGGCAAAGGCGCTCAGCTGAATTAGTCGAGGAAGGCACTCAGCAGTCGGTCCACAAGACCGGCGGCATCTTGCGCGCGCGGCACGGGTGCGATGGTGAGGTTGATGAACACAAAGCCGTTGAGCATCCTGCTGAGCTCGTCCATCCGTTCCGGCGTCGGGGTCAAGCCGGCGGCCTCAATGATGAGCGTCGCCGACTTCACCGCGGCCGCCTGCAGCTCCGCCATCAACGGCCGCAGCTCCTCACGCCGGGTGCTCTCCATGAACAGTTCAAACCGCGCCAGCGTCCAGCGCCGAAACTGCTCATCGGGCTCGAGCATGCGAACCATCAACGCTTTCAACCCATCACGGCTTAGCGGGCCGATCGCCGACTGCAGTGCCTCGACGCGCTGCCAGTGCAGATCCACCGTCCGGGCCGCGGTCGCTTCCAGCAGCGCCTGGCGGGTCCGGAAGTAATTCGACGTGGTGCCCGCCGGCACACCGGCGCGGCTGTCGACCTGCCGATGCGTCAGACCCCCGACACCGTCGTCACACAGGATGTCGATCGCGGCGTCGAGGATCTGCGTCCGTCGTTCAGGATTGGTAGGCATCAGTTCTTATATTGCAGGCGCCTACTCGCCCCACTGCCACACCGCATCCCGTCCGGTGCGGGCGGGGGCGAGTTCGGGGGCAAGCATGTCCGGCTCCGGGGTGGAAAGGGCAAGCCGCAGCAGATGCGCTGCGGGCGGCGCGGGCGGTTCATCGCGACGCCGAACGATTGCGGTTTCGACCACCGGCACGTGCCGGGCAAGCGGAAGCAAAGCGACCTTGTCGCCGCGGACGGCTCGCACCGATGACGGCAGGATCGAGACCCCGAGGCCGGCACCGACCAACGCCACCACGGTGGGGACGAGTTTGACATCCCGCACGTTCGGCTCGAATCCGGCCTGCCGGCAGGCCTCGACGAGGTGCCGTTGCAGCCCGCCCCAGGCGCCGGGCGCCGGGGCCAGAAATTGCTGTGCGGCCAGAGCTGCGAGGTCAGCCCGCTCGCCATGTTGCGTGGCGAGCGCCGCGGGCAGCACCGCAACCAGCGGCTCGCGATGCACAACTGCGAAGTCCAGCTGCGGGTCCCGAGTCCGCGCGACCGTCGGTGGCGGCAGGTGCACCAGCCCAAGGTCGGTGCGGCGCAAGCGAACTGCCTCCAGCACGCCGTCCGCGGTCTCCTCGCTGACGTCGAGCACCACATCGGGACGATCGACAAGGAAGCGTTCCAGGAGTTGCGGCAACACCTCCCAAGCCGTCGCCGAGTCGAACGCGAGCGCAAGCCGCCCGCTGCGCCCCTCCCCCAACTGCCGGACGGACTCCGCGAGCCCGTCGACCTCGGCGAGTAGCCGTCGCGCGTGGGTCGCAAGGTACCGGCCGGCGTCGGTCAGGTCGACGCCGCGGCGATGCCGAATCAGCAGCGGGACCCCGAGCTCGCGTTCCAGGCGGGACAACTGCACCGTCAGTGGCGGCTGCGTCAGGTGCAGCCGCGCGGCTGCCCGGGTCACCGAATGCTCCTCGGCAACCGTCAGGAAGTACCGAAGTTGGCGCAGATCCATACCGAAGTATATGGCTGAGGCAGCAAATAGGTATTGGACATATACCTCGGAGCGGAGAAGTGTGAACGGCATCACGAAGCCGAACGGAGATCGGAGGTCGACGGTGCTGGAGTTCAGCTACGATGCGCTGCCCGGACGGATCGTCTTCGGCCGGGGCGCGGCTCGGCAGCGGCTTGCCGGCGAGGTGGATCGGCTCGGGAGTTCCCGGTTGCTGCTGATCGCGACCGCCTCCGAAGAGGCGAAGGCACGGGAGCTGTTGACGCCGGTCGCCGATCGCATCGTCGCGACGTTTGCCGGCGTCCGCCCACATGTGCCGGTAGCGGTCGCCGAGGCGGCCCGCGCGATGGCGGCCGAGGTCGGCGCGGATGCGCTGCTCAGCGTCGGCGGAGGTTCCACCACCGGTACCGCGAAGGCGGTCGCGCTCACCACGGGGCTGCCCATCGTCGCCGTCCCCACCACCTACGCCGGCTCCGAGGTGACTCCGGTGTGGGGCCTCACCGAAGGCGAGCGCAAGCGCACCGGCACCGATCCGGTGGTGCTGCCGCGCGTGGTGGTCTACGACCCCGAACTCACGGTGTCATTACCCGCCGGGCTGTCTGCCGCCAGCGGCTTGAACGCGATGGCGCACTGCGTGGAGGCGTTCTGGGCGCCGCGACGCAATCCGATCAGCTCGCTCGCCGCCGAAGAAGGGCTCCGCGCCCTGGCGACCGGACTCCCCGCCGTCGTCATCGACGGTGCCGACCTGGATGCCCGCTCGGATCTGCTCTATGGCGCCTATCTTGCGGGCAGCGCGTTCGCCGTCGCGGGTTCGGGACTGCATCACAAGATCTGCCATGTGCTTGGCGGCGCCTACGACCTGCCGCACGCCGAAACGCACGCGATCGTGCTGCCGCATGTCCTGGCATTCAACGCGCCCGGCGCGACCTCCGCCGCGGCACGCATCGGCCGCGCCCTTGGCGTTGCCGACCCCGTTGCCGGCCTGCAGAGCCTGTCGAAACGGGTCGGTATCCCAACGGGGCTGCGCGACATCGGATTACGCAACGACCAACTGGACGAGGCGGTTGCCCTGATCGAGCCCGAAGTCCCGGCCGACAACCCGGTTCCGGTGACCATGGTCGCCCTGCGTTCGCTGCTCGAGGCGGCGTGGTCGGGTGAGGCAGAGGAGGAGAAACCGTGAGCATCCAACAGGTTCGAGAACAGGCCGTCACCGACGAGGTGATCGCGAGTTTCGCCGGCGCTCCCTCAGAACGCTTGCGCGAGGTGATGAGCAGCCTGGTCCGGCATCTGCACGATTTCGCGCGCGAGGTCCGGCTCACCGAGGC
>NZ_DATNGK010000087.1:0-24033 GCF_035605935.1 Actinocrinis sp.
GGTCGCCGGCACCAGGAACACGCCCGGCAACCTCTACTGCGTCACCAAGTGGGCCGCGCACGCCCTGGCCGAGATTGTCAGGCTCCTGGTCGCCAAGGACCGTGTCAGTGTCACTCTCGTCGCTCCGGGGATTATGGACACCCCATTCTGGGACGAGCGCGGCGGATCTCCCGCGGCGGCACCGACGCTGACCGCCGAGCAGGTCGCCGAAACGATCCTGTTCGCCATCAATCAACCCGAGCGCGTGGACGTCAGCCGGCTCGTCCTGCGGCCTACCGGCCAGGTCAACTGATCGCGCTTGGCGCAGCTGGCAAGCCGTGGCGCGCATAAACGGCGTCAGATCACGATCTACGACTGGAGCACGAGGCGGCTTTTGTGCCCGGACTCGCGAACCGCCGTTACGAACCGCTGTCAGCTGTCGAATGTGGTCGCCCGGGCGGTTTTCTCCCAGGTCGCGATTTCCGCGCGCATGGTGTCGGCGTGCGCGAGTACCGCTTCCACGGCGTCGTCGCCGAGCGGCAGCCGCAGCGGGGTGTGGTCCGCCTCTAGCGCGGCGATGACCGCCTGCGCAGCCTTCGCCGGGTCGCCTGGCTGCGCGCCGTCGCCCGCCGCGACGATGCTGCGGGTGTTCCCCACAGTTGGCTCGTAGTCTTCGAATTGTCCGCCGCTCGTGCTCGCATTGCCGAACAATCCGGTGCGGAACGCGCCCGGCTCCACGATCAGCACCTTGATTCCCAGTGGGCGCACCTCGTCAGCCAGCGCTTCAGACAGGCCCTCGAGCGCGAACTTCGTGGCGCTGTATGCACCGAAACCCGCGAACGACAGCTGGCCGCCCATGCTGCTCAGTTGCACAATCGCGCCGGACCTACGGGCGCGCATGTGCGGAAGGACAGCGCGCACGAGAGCAGCAGGTCCGAAGAAGTGCACGTCGAACAGGTCGTGCAGTTCGTCGTCTGCGGTCTCCTCGACCGCGCCGACATGTGTGCGGCCCGCATTGTTGACCAGCACGTCGATCCGGCCGTGCCGGGCGATCACGTCGTCGACGGCTGCGCGGCCCGCTGCCTGGTCGGTCACGTCGAGCCGTACCGCCTCAACGCGATCGGGATGGGCACTGACCAAGTCCGTCAGCGCCTCTGGTCGTCTTGCTGCGGCCACCACAATGTCGCCTGCCGCCACTGCGGCCTCGGTGAATGCCCGGCCGAACCCGCTGTTCGCGCCGGTGATCAGCCACACCTTGTCCATCTGGGACTCCTCGTCGGTCTGTTTAGGCTTCGCTTACGAGTGTGCGCGTGAGAATCCGGCGCGGTCCAAGATCCTCTGTTATAACCGTTGGTTATGGACGTGCACGGCAGAGATCTGCGGTACTTCGTCGCAGTTGCCGAGGAACTGCACTTCACGCACGCGGCAGAGCGGTTATTCGTGTCGCAACCGGCGTTGAGCAAGCAGATCCGCCTCCTGGAGAAGCACCTGGGTGCGGCGTTGTTCACGCGCGATCGGCGAGCCGTACGGCTGACGCCCGCTGGCGAGGCGCTTCTGCCGCACGCCCGGCGCGTCCTCGAAGCCTGGGACGAGGCGAGCGCCGTGCTCGAAGCGGCGAAGGCCGCCCAGGGTGCCCGGCTGATCATCGGCATGAGCACGAGCCCTGGCCGCGGCGGCATGTTGCCGGCCATCCGGTCGCGATTCACCAGTGCGCACCCTGGCACGCGGCTCGACTTGCGGCAGGTCGGCTGGGAGGACCCGACCGCCGGTCTGGCCGACGGTTCGAGCGATGTCGCGTTCGTCTGGTTGCCCCTTCCCGACGATGACCGGTACGGACGGATCGTCATGGCGTCCGAACCCCGGCACGTCGCCTTTCCTGACCGGCATCCGCTCGTCGGGAAGCAGGAAGTTGTGCTGGCGGACCTTGTCGATGAACCCTTGCTCGCGTTGCCGGAGACTGCGGGACCGCTTCGTGACTTCTGGCTCGGTCTCGACGCCCGGCCCGGTGAGACCGCGAAGATCGGCGCCGTCGTCAACAATCCGGACGAGACCTATGAAGCGCTGGTCGATGGCCGGGGCGTTTGCCTAGTGGCGGCGGGGAATGCTCCGCTGCTGACTCGTGGCGACGTGGTCACACGTCCCGTCGTCGACCTTGCACCGTGCCAGCTGGCCTTGGCCTGGCGTAGCGAGGACTCTCGACCCCTGGTGAGAGGGTATGTGCGAGCCGCAAGGGTCTTCCTCAGTCGGACACGTGCCGCCACTGGGCCCGACGACCGTGCCGAAGCCGCTGACGCTGGCTAGGGGCAGACCGCGGAGTGATGCGCGTGCTGGTGAGCTTGGTCTGCTGCGATCTTGGTCAGCCGACCTCTAGGCCGTCTATGAACTGGGTTATCGCCTTCAGCGTCATCGCGGGCTGCTCGATGTGCGGGAAGTGGCCGGCCTCGGGAATCGGCTCGAAGCGGGCGCCGGGGACGGACTGTGCATATGCGCGGCCGTATTCGAGATCGGCGATCCGGTCACTCTCGCCCCAGATGAACAGCGCGGGTGTCGTGATCGCCGAAAGGCGTGCACGCAACTGCGGGTCGTACATCGAGGCGCCGCCGTAGAGCTGCACCGTCGCGCGATTCGCCGCTATCGCCGCCTTGCGCTGCGCCGGGAGCGCTGCGGGGTCGACGAGGAAGGGAGCCGGGTCGTGGTAACTCAAGGCGAGGAGCTGGTCCGGTGCCACGCCAGCGGTCTCGGCGATCGGATGGCCCGGCACCTCGATGCCGACGGCGTTGATCACCACGATGCCGGAAAGCCGCGAGATGCTGCGGCCAAGCGCTAGCTGCGCTGCCACCCAGCCGCCGAGAGAGTTGCCCGCGACTACGATGTCGGCCAGGTCGAGTCGCTCGAACAGGGTCTCGTAGACAGCGGCGAGACCGGGCACGGTGTCGAGGGCCGCAGGGCGCGCGGTGCCCTCGAAGCCGGGGTGAGTGGGCGCCAGGACGCGTATACCGCCCTGGGCGGCGAGCGCCTCGGCCAAATTCGCGACGGACAAGGGGCCGGCGCCGCCATGTAGCAACAGCAGCGGCCGCCCTTCGCCGCGTTCATCGACCGTCAGGTCTACTGCGCCGATTCCCGGCACGGACAGCTCGTACGTCGTGGATTGAGTCATGGTCGGCTCCTCAGGCTTCTGGGTCGGCGGCGTAGGTGGTCGCCGGAACGGTTTCGTAGCGATTCATCACGCCGGCGACGGCCTCGTCGCTGAGCTGCTGCCCGGAGGCGAGCATGTTCCGCAGATCGCGGAAGTACTGGACGTATAGGTCCGGCGTGAACGTATTGATCATGACGAGCGGCTGCGCGCCCGGGTTGGCAAAGCTGTGCGGTGCCCCTGGCGGCACCATGACCAGCGAGCCGGCCGGTGCGTCGTGGACCGAGTCACCGACTGTGAACCGCGCGGTGCCGGAGACGACGAAGAACCCTTCGTCATGCCGGGCGTGCCGGTGCTGCTGCGGCCCGGGCGCGTGCGGCGCGAGCGTGATCTCGGCGGCGCCGAGCCGGTGGCCGGTCGTGCTGCCGTCCTCCAGGATCCGGATCCGCGCCGGACCGAGGGTGATGACCTCGCCGTCTTCGGGCCCGACGACCGATACCTCGGCCATGGACGCCTCCTTCATGAGAGTTGACTCTCATGAAGCTACCTTGATTCGCACTTTCGTGCAAGTCGACTCTCATGAAGAGAGTCGGCTTTGACGAATGGCCTTGGGCGCGCGACGATGGTGAGGTGACACAGACCCGGCAGCGAACAGGAACTGAGGACCAAGCGCCCGAAACGCAGCGTCCGGAACTGGGCGGGCGGCGCAGCAATCAGAAGCTGCGCACGCGAAACGCCATCATCGCCGCGACCCGTGAACTGATCCGCGGCGGAGGGGAAGTCACCATGCCCGCGGTCGCGCAGGCCGCGCTGGTTTCAGAGGCCACCGCGTACCGCTACTTCCCGGATCTCAGTACTCTGCTGCGTGAGTCGTTCACCGGCTTGCTGCCCGACCCGGCGGAGGCGATGGCATCGCTGGCCGAGTGCTCGGACCCCGTGGAGCGCATCGAGCACGCGACGCGTTTCCTGCTCGGACATGTGTTGTCGTATCAGGGCGCCGTGCGCGCGATGATGTCGGCTGCGATCACTGACGGCCAGGGTGGCGCGATCCGTCCCGGGCTCAGGTTCGGCCTCATCGATAGTGCCCTCGCGCCGTTGGAGCAGGCGGGCGGCTCCGGCAGCGCCGCCGAGAGCGCCTTCGCCCTGGTCCAGCTGAAGCGTGACTTGGCACTGGTCGTCTCCGCCGAAGCACTGTTCACCCTCACCGACCTGTGCGGCCTGTCTCCCAGCGAGGCGATCGACAGCGCTGTACACGCGGCGCGTGCGCTCACCCGGACAGCCGTGGAGGACAGGTTTCGGCCGGTCGAGCAAGGGCCCGCCGAGAACTAAATGTTGCGTGGCCGCGCGCTGGGCGAAAACCAGGGTGTGGACACATTTAATTCTCGGCGGCTCTAAGCGCGCCCGCTCACACCGCAGAGCGGCAGGTCGGCTACGGCAGCAGCACCACCTTGCCGTGCGCGTGGCCCTGCTCGACCAGTTCGAACGCCGCCCGGACCTCGTCGAGCGGGAATGTCGCGGCGATCGGCACTTCCAGTTCGCCGCGCGCCACCAGGTCCGCCAACTCGGCCACCACCTCGATCGTGGCCGCCGCGCCGTTGCCCTCCGCCTTCACGCCGTACTCGGCCGCGGCGGCGAAGTCGATGATCGTATTCACGCGGTCCCGATCCACGCCCAAATCGAGGGCCAGCTTCACGTAACCCTCGCCATGCGTGTCGATGAAGGCGTCGATCCGCCCCGCCGTCTCGCGCAGCCGTTCGGCCAGGCCCGTGCCGTACTCGACCGGCTTCACCCCCTGGCTCGCCAGCCAGGCGTGGTTGGCCGGCCCCGCGATTCCGATGACCTCGGCCCCGGCGCGCCTGGCCAGCTGCACAACCAGCGAACCCACACCGCCGGCCGCGCCCGAAACCGCTACCGTGTCGCCGGGCTTCAACTCCACCGCACGCACCGCCGCGAACGCCGTCGTCCCGGCGACGAACAACGAACCGGCCACCTCCCACGGCACGTTCGCCGGCTTCGGCGCCAGCTCGTCAGCCTGCACGATCACGAACTGCGCCTGGCTGGCGCGCAGGTTGGTAAAGCCGAGCACCTCATCGCCGACCGCGAAACCCGTCACGCCCGGCCCTAGCTTCGCGACCACACCTGCCAGGTCGCTGCCCTGGCCGGACGGGAAGGTGGCCGGCCACCGGTCATGCATCGCGCCCTCGCGTACCTTCGCCTCGCCGGGGTTGATGCCTGCCGCCTTCACCGCGACGAGCACCTCTCCCGCGCCCGGCTCGGGCTGCGGCACCTCCACCACGTTCAGAACATTGATGTCGCCGTACTGGTCGAATCGAACTGCCTTAGGCATGGTCGTGCTCCGTTCCCAGTTCCGTGTTTATGAACGGTCCGCGCCCGGCGGCTTGGCCAGCCCGGAGCGCAGCCGTGCGATGAGGGAGCCCAACTCGGTGAGCGAATCTGCCGACAGCACCGAGCCGAGGCGAAGTTCCAATTCGTCGTCCACGACCGACCCGGCCCCGGCGAGGGCTTGCGCCCCGTCCGAAGTCAGCTCGATGAGCGACGAACGGCGGTCCTCGGGATTGCTGCGGCGTGCCACATGGCCACGCCGTTCCAGCCGGTCCACGGCCTTGCTGATGCCGCCGACGGTGACTGAAAGCTGCTCGGCGATGTCGTACACCCGGCATGACGGCGTGCGCGCGACGATCTGCATCACGTCGAAATCGCCCATCGAGATGCCTGGCGTCTCGCGCAACCGCCGGTCCACGGCGTCCCACAGTTCGATCTCAAGCCGCACGATGTCGCTGAACAACTGCCGAAGCCCGTCCGCCGACTTGCTCGCCATGGTTGCGCTCCCTCCTTACCTTCCACGGAACTAGATTCCCGAGAATCTTATTCCAGGGAATCCGGATCGCCAGGCCGACGCGCCGGTCCGCTGGTCCGGGTCACGCGTGCTGGGGGTGGCAAGGATGTGCGTCGCGTATCCGCACTCTGGCGGACGGTCACTTCCGTAAGCCGATCTTAAGTGCGGTATTTCCGTCAAGATCGAAAGCCCGCCAACCGTTGACGCGGCGGCCTGCGCTTTCCATACTCGCTGCAGCCGCTGTCCGTAAACGCTTCCGGTCGGGTGCGGCGCCCACTCGACCTCACCCACGGCGACGCGGTCCGCGCCCGCACGAGCATCGCTGCCTGCACGCCGGCCCGTGCGTATTCAACAGAAGGAGATGTGGCTCTCATGCTCTCCCGCAGGAAGTTCATTGTGGCGTCCAGTGCGCTGGTCGGCGGTGCCGCGACGGCCAGCGTCCTGTCCACCCGCGCCTCGGCTACCGCGCCTACGCTCAACATCGCGCTGCAGAACGCGACGACGTCCGGCACCGTCTACGCGTACATCACCGGACAAGCGATCGACAACGGCAATGCCCTGTTCCTCCTCCAAGCTGACGGGCGCACGCCGTACTACCCGTCCTCGCCAAGTTCCACCGGCACCCCGCTCGGCGCCAACTGCGCGATCCCGCTCGGCGCGCCAGGCTCCACGGTCAACGTGACCATCCCGCACATCGCCGGCGGCCGGATCTGGTTCTCCATCGGCGCGCCGATCACCTTCCTGCTCAATCCCGGCCCCGCCCTGGTCGAGCCCTCCGTGACCAACCCGAGCGACCCCAGCATCAACGTGATGTGGGACTTCTGCGAGTTCACCTACAACAACACCCAGCTGTTCGCGAACATCAGCTACGTCGACTTCGTCTCGATCCCGATCGCGTTGACCCTCGCGAACTCCTCCGGCGCTCAGCAGCACGTCTCCGGCATGGCCACCAGCGGCCTCGACACGGTCTGCAACGCCCTGATCGCACAGAACAACGCCGACGGCGCCGGCTGGAACAAGCTGATCGTCACCTCCGGCGGCCGCAACCTGCGCGCGCTGAGCCCGACCAACGGCATCGTGATGAACCCGTCGCTCTTCTCCGGCTATTTCAACGGCTACCTCAACCAGGTGTGGTCTAAGTACTCGACCACACCGCTGGCCGTGGACACCCAGGCGCAGTGGGGCACGCTCAACGGCCAGGTCTCCGGCGGCCAGCTCACCTTCCCCGGCGCCGCGAGCTTCGGCATGCCGTCCTCGGCCGACATCTTCAGCTGCAACTCAGGGCCCTTCGCCCCGGGCTCGGCCGAGAAGGGCGCCCTTACCGCACGCATCAGCGCCGCGATCAACCGCTCCACGCTGCTGAGCGACGCGAGCCAGCCGGACGGCGAGAACCCGGCGAACTACTACCAGAATGCGGTGACGAACCACTACGCGCGGATCGTGCACGCCACGAACCTCGACGGCCGCGGCTACGCCTTCCCCTACGACGACGTGGCACCGACCGGCGGCGCGGATCAATCCGGCGCGGTGAACGACCCGAACCCGACTCTGCTGACCGTCACGGTGGGCGGTGGCAACGCGTCCGGTGGCGGCCCCGGTCCCAGCCCGAGCGCGTCCGCGACCGGCGGCAGCGGCGGTGGAGGCGGCACGATCAGCGCCTTCTCCACAATCCAGGCCGAGAGCTACAGCTCGCAGTCCGGAACGCAGACCGAGGCGTGCTCCGACACCGGCGGCGGCCAAGACGTCGGCTGGATCGCGAACGGCGACTGGCTCGGCTACGCGAAGGTCGACTTCGGCAGCGGCGGCGCGACGCAGTTCAGCGCCCGGGTGGCTTCCGGCGCGGCCGGTGGCGTCAGCGGCCTGGTTCAGGTGGCGCTGGACAGCCCGAGTGCCGCGCCGGTCGGCAGCTTCGCGATCGCGAACACCGGCGGCTGGCAGAGCTGGCGCACGGTTCCGAGCAACATCGGCCGGGTCACCGGCGTGCACACCGTGTATCTGACCTTCGCCAGCGGCCAGCCCGCCGACTTCGTGAATGTCAACTGGTTCACGTTTAGCTAGCGGGCGAGCCTCGCCGGACAGCACGGCGCAGTGGACCGGCGCCGGTCGCCAAGTGCGGGCCGACCGGCGCCTTCGTCCTTCTTTGAACTACGGCCTAGTCCGAGAAGTCCTGCGTCATCCACACTGTGCCCGAGCTGTCCCGGAACACCGCGATTCCGATGTGGTGGAAGGAACTGCTCAGGATGTTCTGCCGGTGACCGTCGTTCGGCGGCTTCTCGTCAAGCATGCTTTGGGTGAGTCCGACCGCCATCTGCGCGATCGCCGCCTGCGTGTCCGACACCGGGCCGCCTTCGCCGATGTTTTCTCCCGCGCTGGTCCAATGCACTCCGGCGGCAGTCTCGCGGTCGCCGAGCGGAGCCTCGCCAGGGCACTGATGAGACAGGCCACAGCCGCCGGCCATCGTCTGGTTGTGGGTGGTGGCGCTGCTGGTCAGCCCCGAGGTGATCGTGTACGCGGGCAGTCCGGCCTGGGCACGGGCCTGGTTGATGAGATCGAGCACCTGCTGCACCGCGCTGCTGTTCGTCGTGCCGCTGCCGGCCGCGGAGGTGGGCGTGGTGACCCGCGGCTTCTGCGCGTGTGCGGCGCTCGGACTCGGTTTCGCGACGCTCGGCGAGGGCTTGGGACTCGGCGCGGTGCTAGTAGGCGCGAGGGCGGAGGAAGGCGACGCGCCGGGGGAGAGATTGACGATCCCGGGAGCGGCACTCGACATCGCGCGCGGGGACTGGGTGGTGGCCGGCGCACCCGCGCCCATCGCATGCACGGTCACGATGCCGACACCGGCCACCGCGGTGATCGCGACGGCGGCGAGCAGCGGCTTCACCGCGAGGTGGCTGACGTGCCCGGCGTGCGGCGTGAAGCGATTTGACGAACCATGCTTGCCACGCGGCCCGGGTATTCGACCGTCAGTGCCAGTGCTTTGTAACGCAGAGCCCGGATCCGAGGGCGGCATCGAGCTTGTCGCGAGATGGGTGACGCCATGCATCGCACCGTGCGTCGAGGCCAGCATGTAGGCCGCGTAGCCGGCGGGCAGCGGGACGAGGCCAAGGCCGGCCAGCAGCCGCTCGGCGGGTATGAGATCCGCCTGCGCGCTCGCGCAGTAGCCGCATTCGCGGATGTGCCGGGCGAACCGCTTGCGCCACAGCGGGGATTCCTCGCCGCGCCACGAGAACATGGCCTCCGCCAGGCCCGGACAGCGCGGCCTGGTGATCAGCGCGCGCACCACCAATCGTGCGCCGTCGAGCTGCGCCTTCATCCGCGCGACCCGCACCGTGACGTGGTGCGGATCCAGATCCAGCGCGCAGACCAGTTCGCCGCGGGTCAGGTGGCCGGCGTTGACCAGCCACCACAGTGACAGCAGGTGCCGGTCGTCCGGATCGAGCCAGCGCGTGGCCAGGGCCACCTCGCGGCGTTGATCGGACAATCCGAGCTCGACGAGGGTGAGATCGACGAAGTCGGCTCCGGGATCGGCCACCTCGGCGATCTCCTCGAGCCGCGCGGCGTCGCGGTGGATGCTGCTGTGTTCGCGCACCTGATTCATCGCGACCGCGACCAGCCAGGAGCGGAAGCGCTCGGGATCGCGTAGCCCGCCGAGGCCGCGCACCACGCGCAGCATCGTCTCCTGCACCACGTCATCGACGTCGGCATGCCGGGCTAGGGCGCGGCCCACGATGTTGTACACCAACGGCAGGTACTGCGCGACCAGCTCGTCCAGGGCTTCCTGATCCCCGGACCGTGCAGCTGTCACCAACCGCGCATCCGTCTGCCCGACCATACGCACATCCTCGCCTCAGACTGCTTCCGTCCCCCTTCAGTCTTGGAGACCCCAAAGGTAGGGGCCGGGTCACAGAAATTCCACGCCCGGCTTGCAAAATCCCGCCCAGGGATTGACCACATTGCGCGGCGACGCGGGTGAGCTGCGGAAAGGGCGCAGCTCGGAAGGCTATTGCTCGCGTGTATACACTGAGTGTATTGTCGCAGCATGAGCGTTCCACTGACCTTGCTCGGCCTCCTGGACCGGGAACCGAGTCACGGCTACGACCTCAAACGGGATTACGACGCGTTCTTCGGCCGCGGTAAGCCGCTGCCGTTCGGACAGGTCTACTCGACCCTCAGCCGGCTGGCCCGGGACGGAAAGGTGACAGCCGGCGAAGCAGAACCGGGCGACGGACCCGACCGCAAGCGCTACGCGATCACCGAGGCGGGTCGCGAGGAGGTCGAGACCTGGCTCACCAGGCCGGCCGAACCCGAACCGCACCTGCAGAGCGTGCTGTTCGCGAAGGTGGTCCTCGCCCTGATGCTCGGCCGCCCGGCCGCCGACTACCTCGACACCCAGCGCGCCGCGCACCTCAAGCGGATGCGCGAACTGACCGAGCTGCGGCGCTCGGGACCGACCATCGATGTCCTGCTGGCCGACTACGGCCTCTTCCATCTCGAAGCCGACCTGCGGTGGATCGACGCCACCGAGGCGCGGCTCGGCTCACTCGCGGAAATGGTGCGCACCTCATGAACGGGGATCTTGTGAACGGGGATCTTGTGAACAGCGGGCACTCCATAAATCCCATCGGAACGGACCTATCGTCAGCGCAATCGGCCGCGTCGCCCGGCACCGCGCGCGGCAGCCTGCTCGAAGCCCGCGAGCTTTTCCGCGCCTTCGGCAACACGCCCGCGCTGCAGGGCGCGAGCCTCAGCGTCGCGCAAGGCGAAGTACTCGCGGTGATGGGGCCGAGCGGTTCGGGTAAATCCACGCTGCTGCACTGCCTGGCCGGGATCTACACGCCCGACCGCGGCGAGGTGTGGTTCGACGGCCACCGCATCGACACTCTGGGCGACAACCTGCGCACCGAGATGCGGCGTACCGACTTCGGTTTCGTCTTCCAGTTCGGCCAGCTGGTGCCGGAGCTGACCGCGCTCGACAACGTCGCGCTGCCGCTGCTGCTGGGCAAGGTCCGGCGCAAGCTGGCTTACGAGACCGCGCAGTCCTGGCTGGTCCGGCTCGGCCTCGAAGAACTCGGCGCGCGCCGCACCGGAGAGCTGTCGGGCGGCCAGGCTCAACGCGTCGCGATCGGCCGCGCCCTGGCCACCCGGCCCAAGGTGCTGTTCGCGGACGAGCCGACTGGGGCGCTGGACTCGCTGACCGGCGAGAAGGTGATGGACCTGTTGGTGAGCACCGCGAGGCAGGAGGGGACCACGGTCGTGGTAGTCACTCACGACGCTCGAGTGGCCGCCTGCGCCGACCGCGAGGTCATGGTGCGCGACGGCCGGGTCGCGGCCGGATACGGTGCGGCGGCGGCTGCCCGATGATCCGCCTCGGTCTTCGCCTCACTCTGAGCAGTGGCCGCGAAGCGCTCACCCGGCTCATCGCCACGGCGCTGGCCGTTGCCGTGGGCGTCACCGTGCTGCTCGCCGTCCTCGGTGACTTTCACGCCTTCCAGGCCGGCTCGGCGCGACCGTGCTGGGAATGCACCCACGCCGCCGATCTGTCGAACATCTCCCTCGCGGCGCCGCCCGCCAACGCCGATCTGTGGAACTACAGCGAGGACTACTTCAAAGGCCGCACCATCGAACGGCTCGACGTCGCAGCCCTCGGTGACAAAGCGCCGGCCATCCCCGGTCTGGCGCAGATGCCCGGCCCAGGCCGCTACTACGCCTCGCCGGCGATGGCCGCGCTGTTAAGCAGCACACCGCGCGACGAACTCGGCGACCGCTTCCCGGGCCGGCAGTCCGGCGTGCTCGCCGACGCCGCACTCACCGGACCGGACGAGCTGGTCATCGTGGTCGGATACACCCCGGCCCAACTGGCGGCGATGCACGGAACCGGCGCGGTGGACAAGATCGACTCCGCGCCACGGTCCGAGGGCACGACCAACGTGTACCGCCTCGGCTTCGGGCTCGGCGCGATCGCGATGGTGCTGCCGATGCTGGTGCTCGTCGGAACGGCGACGCGGCTTTCGGCGGCCAGGCGCGAGGAGCGTTACGCCGCGCTGCGGCTCGTCGGTGCCAAGGCCCGGCAGATCAACGTGATGGCGTCGGTGGACGCGGCGATCGGCGCCATGTTCGGCGCCGTACTCGGTACCGGCGCCTTCCTGCTCATCCGGCCCGGTGTCGCAAAGGTCTCCATCACCGGGGCCAGGGTCTTCGGGTACACCGTCACCCCGACGGCCGCCGGGTACGCCGCGGTCCTCGTGGGGATCCCGATCATCGCCGCGGCGGCCGCGGTCTGGTCGCTGCGCCGCGTGCAGGTCTCGCCGCTCGGCGTCAGCCGGCGCACGACCCAGCCGCCGCCGCGGGCGTGGCGGCTTCTCCCGCTGGTCCTCGGCATGGTCCTTTTTGTCGCGGCGGTCGGCTCCGGCGGCACTGACTCAAGCCTGTCGATCGCCTTCCCCGGCCTGGTGCTGGTGATGTTCGGGTTGGTCATCGCGGGGCCGTGGCTCACCATGAAGTGCTCCGTGCTGCTCGCCGCAGTAGCTAAGGGCGCCCCGTCGTTGCTGGCCGCGCGCCGATTGGCCGATAATCCGAAGGCCGCTTTCCGGACCGTCAGCGGTCTGATGCTCGCGGTATTCGTCGGCACGGCCATCGGGACGATCGTGGCGACGGGGTTGCACGCGTCCAGCGGCGGCACTCGCGCGGAGCTGAACGACGTGCTGCGCGTCGGATACGACATCACCGACGGCCCTACGCCCGACGGGGCCGACGCGAACGATGGACTGTCGCCGCAGCTCGCCGCGCAGACCATCAGCGCACTGCAAAGCTACTCGGGCGCGACCGTGCTTCCGATCTATGCGCTCCCAGCGTCAGGTAAGCCCACCGCGCAGGGCGGGCAGGGGATCGGCCCGAACGGCCCGGACCCGAGCCAGCCGCTGCCGCCCAACAGTGTGATGAGCTGTGCGGCGTTGCGTCAGCTGCCGATCCTCGGCACCTGTCCTACGGGTGCTCAGGCAGTCGAACTGCTGCCCGCCGATCTGTTCATCGACAATCCGCTGGCGATGCAGTTCCCGATCGTGCGCGGCAGTGATCCGGCGTACTCGGGCAACCTCGGCAGCCTGCGGCTCAGCGTCCTCATGGTGCGCACGAGCGACGCGGCGACGCTGGAGCGGGTCCGCACCTATCTGGCCGTGCACATCCCGCCGCTGGCGGGGGCGAACGTGCCGGCCGGAGGCAACCAGCCGCAGACCTTCGGCGAGGTGGCGCAGGTCAGGCAGACGGCAATCGAGGCCGCGCAGCGGATCATCTTCCTGATGCTGGGGCTGACGCTGCTGGTCGCCGGGTGCAGCCTCGCGGTCGCGATGGGCGCGGGGCTGATCGAGCGCAAGCGTCCGTTCATCCTGTTGCGGCTCAGCGGCACCCCGTCGCGCAGCCTGTATCTCACGGTGCTGCTCGAATCGCTGCTGCCGCTAGTCGCCACAGCTCTGCTCGCCGCGGTCACCGGGCTGGTCCTGGCGATCCCGGTGGCGAACGCTCTCGCGCACGGCGCGCCACTGCAACTGCCCGGACATGCGTACGGCGTGACCATGGGCATCGGGCTCGCGGTCTGCCTCGCCGTGATCGCTTCGACGCTGCCGCTACTGGGCCGGGTCACCGCGTCCGACAACGCCCGCTTCGAGTGAGAGAACGCTCGCGCTAAGACCCGGGGGAGCAACGGGGAGAGGGCGGCGGGGCCTGCCGACAGGCGGTACGGCAGGCCCCGCCTGGGCGCCGGACCGCGGCGTGGTCCGGCACCTGCTCGGGGCGCTGTGAAGCTGCGCTCGTTAACGCGGTGCTCGTTGAAGCGGTGTTCGGAGAAGCAGTGTTCGGTGAAGCAGTGTTCATGCGTGGGTTGTTCTGTGCGCGACGTGGTCTGGCTGGCGCGGTGTGGAGTGCGACGACGTCTGCGCGAAATTGTGTTGCGTGACACCAAATTCCGCAAGAGTTCATGACGAATTCGTTGCGGTTCCCGCATCCCGGCGAGAGAACCTGCACCCAAGCGCCGAGAACCCCCGCTCGATTGTTCTCTCGCACAACGAAATGAACCGCTGATCTGCGCTGGCGACCCGGCGATTGGCTGAACCCGCCGCGCCGGTCTGCGTCAACCCGTGGGTTGACGCCGCGAACCAACCCGCGGGCCAACCCTGCGGCCGACGATCGCGCGCGCCGATGGCGGCACTCTCAGAGCCATGACGACTACTGATTACCTCATCGCAGCGGCCCTGATCCTTCTCGTGATCCCGCAGATCCGCGGAATGCGCCTTACCGCGCGCAGCCTCGTGATGCCGATCGTGCTGGTCGGTGCGGCGGCCGCCTACTATCTGAAGTCGGTGCCCACCCAAGGCAACGACGTGCTCCTCGACGCCCTGTGCGTCGCCGCCGGCGCGCTTCTCGGCGTCGGCTGCGGACTGGCCACCCGGCTCGAGCGCGGATCGGACGGCGTGCTGATCGCAAAGGCCGGCCTGGTCGCCGCGGTGCTGTGGATCGTCGGCATGGCCTCGCGCACCGGATTCGAGTACGCGGCCACGCACGGCGGCGCCCACGCCATCGCCGATTTCAGCCGTGGCCACTCGATCACCGGAGCCGGCGCCTGGACCGCCGCGCTGCTGCTCATGGCGCTGGTGCAGGTGCTGGCCCGCACCGCGGTGGTGCGCTTGCGGGCGGCGCGGTTCAATTCCGGCCACCGCCCTGCGGCCCTGGCCGTATGACTCAGATGACGGCCTCGGCGATCTTCCTCCAAATCGCTTCGGCGGCCCGGTCCCGCACCCGCGGATCCGGGCCGTCGGCCGTTACGCCGCGCGTGCGTGCCCTCGCCCCGAGCCGCCGCGCACCTATCCTTCAGAGCATGACGGACTTCACCGGCCAGGAGCAGCCCGCGGTCAGCCCGCGGGTCGCTGTTGCGCTGGCCGGAGCCCGGGACCGGCGCGAACGCTGGAGCAGGCGGCTTCGGCCGGTGCTCGGCGTCGTGATCATCACTGTCCTGGTGGTGACGCTGCACAACCGGCCGGCGCCTGGCTGGTCGGGTGCCCACCTCGGCGTCACCATCGCGCTGGTCGGCTGCCTGCTGCCGATGGTCTGGGCGACGCTGCATCGCAGCTGGCCGCTCGACTCCACCGCGCGCACGGCGGCGATCTCCTTGGTGATCGGCGCGTTCGGCATCGTGCTTGCGGCGCTCCAGCCAGCCGGAATCTCGGCGTTGCCCGCCTCGGTGTCGATCATGACCGCGTTCTTCTTCCTCTCGCCACGGCAGGCGGCCCCCATCGCCGCCGCGGTCGGGATCGGCCTGCTTGCGGCGATGCTGGCGAGCGGTTCGGCATTCATCAATGCATTGACTGACCTGCTGTTCTGCGGTGTTCTCGGAGTCATGGCGGTCTGCATGAGCCAGGCGGGGCGCAACTCCGATCGCGCCGAACTGCTGCTCGCGCAACTCGAGGACGCCCGCGCGGCCGAGGCGGAAGCGGTCGCGCTGGCCGAACGCACCCGGATCGCGCAGGATCTGCACGACGTCCTCGCGCAGTCCCTCTCCGGCCTGGCCATTCAGATGGAGGCGGCGCGGCGGCTGTCCCGGCGCGGGCAGAGCGGCGGGGACCTGACCGAGTTGCTTGACCGCTGCGCGAAGCTGGTCAAGGAGGGTCTGGCCGACGCCCGTCGGGCGGTCGGCGCGCTGCGCGGCGACGCGGTCGCCTCGCTCGATCGGTTGCCGGACCTGGTTGAGCGCTACCGCGGCGACCTCGAACTCGACGCGAAACTCATCGTCTCCGGGACACGCCGCGACCTGCCGGGCGAGGCGGGCCTTGCGCTGTATCGCGGCGCGCAGGAAGCGCTGACGAACGCTGCACGCTACGCCCGAGGTTCGCAGACCTTAGTGACACTCGCGTATGAGCGCGACGTCACGGTACTGACCGTCGAGGATCGAGTCACTAAGACGGTCGCGGACGCGGCGAGCGCCGATCCCGCCTCCGTGCCAGCATCCGCGCCGATCATCGCGGGTTCCGGTCTCGGCCTGATCGGCATGCGAGAGCGCCTCGCCGAGGTCGGCGGAACCGCGACGGCCGGGCCGACCCAAGAAGGGTGGATCGTGCGGATGGAGATCCCGGCGTGAGCGGCGCAACCGCAGAGCCCATCAGGGTGCTGATCGCGGACGATCAGCGGGTCGTGCGCGAAGGCCTGGTGCTGCTGATCGGGACGCTCGACGGCACCGAGGTTGTCGGCGCGGCCAAGGACGGCGCCGAAGCGGTGCGGCTCGCGGAGCAATTGCGGCCGGACGTGGTGCTGATGGACCTGAACATGCCGGTGCTCGACGGGACGGCCGCGACGGCGGCGCTGCGCGAGCGGCTCCCGGACTGCGCGGTGCTCGTGCTCACCACCTACGCGGACGACGACTCGGTGTTCCCCGCGCTGCGAGCAGGAGCGCGCGGCTACCTGACCAAGGACGCCGACGGCGACGAGGTCGAAACGGCGATCCGGAACGTCCACAACGGCCGGACGTGGCTTGACCCGATCGTGCAGGAGCGACTTGTCGCGGCGCTACTTCCGGACGGACCGGCGGCGGCTGCGCCGAACCCGGCCATCCACGCCGCCGGCGGCGGACCGCACCCGGCCGGTGACCCGCTGGCAGAGCACGCACTTCCCGACGGTCTGACGCCGCGTGAGGCGGAAGTGCTCGCGCTGATCGCCGAGGGCCTGTCCAACGCGCAGATCTGTGCGCGACTCGTGGTCAGCCAGGCGACGGTGAAGACCCACATCAACCGGATCTTCGCCAAGATCGGCGCCCGCGACCGCGCCCAAGCCGTGCGTTACGCCTACCGCAACGGCCTCGTAGGTCGAGGCTGACAGGTAGTCACCCACTGAGGCGACGCTTGTCCTCCCGATAGGGCAATCGTCCGTACCCGAACGCACACCATCGGCCGTGTTCCCTGATCATCGAGGTTCACGCGCCTACATTGACAAGCGAGCGACGTGCACGGCGTCCAACCAGCGTGGCACGCCGAACGTCCTCGGGTGGGGAAAAGGCTGCCAGTCCGGCGGGCGACTGAGAGGTGCGGGTCATGAACAGGTTCCACCACGCGGCACGGCGTCGCGGATTCGGCGCGTTCTGCCTGCTGGCGAGCGTCATCGCGTTCAGCGCGGCCTGCGCCTCATCCGGCACGCCGGGTCCGTCGCCGAGCGCGGTCGGTGGCTCAGGCGCGGCGACCGCGCCGACTGCGACCAGCGGCGGTGGTAACGCAACCGCCAACGCTTCGAGCGGCGCGGGTGGTGGTGGGGGGACCGGCGGATCCGGTGGTGCAACCTCCGCTGCCACCGGGCACGCGGCCGCAGGCAATACGTGCTCGGTGCGTTACCTGCATGGCGACACCGGCCGGGTCGGGGCCGCAGCCGGTTCGGCGTACGTCACCATCACCTTCAAAAACCTCAACAACCAGCCATGCACGCTCTACGGCTACCCGGGCGTCTCGGCCGGAAATGGCACCCCGGTCAACCAAGTCGGGCAGCCGGCAAGCCGCAATAGCGCGGTGTCGTCGAGCGTTGTCACCCTCCAGCCGGGCGGCTACGCGTACACCACGCTCCAGATCGTCAATGTGCTGAACTACCCGACCGCGGACTGTAAGCCGGCCTCGACGTCCTGGCTGCTGGTCTACCCGCCGAACACCTCGAACCTGCTGTACATCCCGTACAACACGAGCGTGTGCACCACGAGCACGGTCAGCATGAGCGTTCAGGCCGTGCAGGCAGGCCAGGGCGGTGCCTGACGCCGCGAGCGAGACCACGCGGGCGCTATTCTCGGCTGCGCTGGGCGGCGCGATCCTGGAGTCGTTCTGGTCGGCCGGCGTGCATCGCCCGGCAGACGCGGGAGGCGGCACGCCGAGAGTCAGCGCCCGGTGTTGATGTTCGCGATGAACATGCGCACTTGGGCCCGGCTGCGCAGTCCGTTCGGGGACTGCGGCCGGAACCACGCGAACTGCGGGAAGCGGCCGTCGATGCCGCGCACCGGGTCGATCTGGAGCACCCCTGAGACGATCGGCGCCTCTCCGGCGCGGAAGGTGATCGGCGACCAGAGGTACATCAGGCACGCCTCCTCCGCCCGCCGCACGCTCGACTCGTCCGCCACCTCGACGCCCACCTGCCGCACGACCTCGGCGGCGTTGTCGCGCAGCCGCGCCATGACCGGGCCGAACTGCACGTTGAGCGTCGGGCCGCCCGCAGCCGACAACCAGCCGTCCTGGCCGAGCCGGAAGGGCGTGTAAACGGTCTCTGTCTCCTGATGTTCCTGCGCATACGCCGCCGCCAGGTCCTGATTGGAGGGGAAGAGGTACCAAAGGTCGCCCGGCATGAATCCGAGCGGCACTCCGGACATCTGCACCAGCCACTCGCCGAGCGCTGCGGCGATCGTGGGCGCGAGATCCCGGCCCACCTCGCCCCGGTTGATCCAGTGCTCCGGATGCGTGTGGGCCAGCGGCTCGAGCCCGCGCAGCGCCGGATGGCTCCAGTCGACCAGGTTCGGGCCGCCGAGTACGAGATAGCAATCGCCGTGCACGCGGTCGCGGCCCAGGCCCCACTCGTGCCGGCGCGTGTCATAGGTCCGTCTGGCGACGATTCCCGACTCGATCAGCGCGCTCTGATCTCCCACCGCGAGCCGGCTGAGGACCGCGTGCCCCTGCGCCGCGCTGTGCAGTCGCGCGACGATTCGCGGGGCGCGGTCCGCTGCGCGCGCGGGATCCGTCAACTCCACCGCCGCCCAGCGCCGCGCGCCGCCCGGCGGCTCGTGTCGCGCGTTGTACTGGACCATCAGGCCGCCTCCGAGTCGGTGGATCCCGGCGGCCGCCCACCCGGCCGCCGCGCTGTACTGCGCCGCACCCAACAAGAGGCGCGGCGCACGGCTGGTGATACAGCCGAGCGCGGGTTGGTGGCCGAGTCGTAACAGGCGCCGAGGCGGTGCGGAAAAAGGCTGAGGGCGCGGCTGGCGTCGCCGCGAGTGTGATGTTGCGCAAGTAGCTCGGGTTCGCTTCAGCCGGGAGGGTAATTAGGTTACCTTTGCTAAGTAATTTGGCGCGTGAGAAAGGGCGGGCGCGGATGACGACGACCGGAACCCGGGGCGAGACGGCCAAGGGGAAGGCGCGGCGCCGCTGGGTGAGCGTCGACCATCCGCGCTACAAGTGGATCGCGTTGTCCAACACCACGCTCGGCATGCTGATCGCGACGATCAACAGCTCGATCGTGCTGATCTCCCTTCCGGCCATCTTCAACGGCATCCGCCTCGACCCGCTGCGGCCCGGCAACGTCAGCTATCTGCTGTGGATGCTGATGGGCTACATGCTGGTATCCGCAGTGCTCGTCGTCGCCCTGGGCCGGCTCGGCGACATGTGGGGCCGGGTGCGCATCTACAACGCCGGGTTCCTGATCTTCGCCATCACCTCGATCATCCTGTCGCTCGATCCGCTGCACGGCGGCGCGGGCGCGCTCTGGCTGATCCTGTGGCGCATCGCGCAGGCGATCGGCGGCTCGATGCTGATGGCGAACTCCGCCGCGATCATCACCGACGCGTTCCCGGCCGAGCAACGCGGCATGGCGCTGGGCGTGAACATGGTCGCCGGCATCGCCGGTTCGTTCATCGGCCTGGTGCTCGGCGGCGCGCTGGCCGAGTGGGACTGGCGCTCCATCTTCTGGGTCAACGTGCCCATCGGGATCGTCGGCACGTATTGGGCGTACCGCTCGCTGCACGAAACCGGAATCCGCAGGGCCGCGCGCATCGACTGGTGGGGCAATCTGACCTTCGCCATCGGCCTGACTGCGCTGCTCGCGGGGATCACCTATGGCATCCAGCCTTACGGCGGCCACACCATGGGCTGGACCAACCCCTGGGTGATCTCCGGATTGGTCGGCGGGGTCGTGCTGCTCGCGGTGTTCTGCCGGATCGAGATGCGTGTGCCCGAGCCGATGTTCCCGCTGCGCCTGTTTCGCAACGCGGCTTTCACCGGCGGCAACGCGGCGGCGCTGCTCGGGTCGATCGGCCGCGGCGGCATGCAGTTCATGCTGATCATCTGGCTGCAAGGCATCTGGCTGCCGCTGCACGGATACGACTACGCGCAGACCCCGCTGTGGGCCGGCATCTACCTGCTGCCGCTGACCGTGGGATTCCTCGCCGCCGGGCCGATATCCGGGCACCTGTCCGACCTGTTCGGCGCGCGGCTGTTCGCGGCCGGCGGGCTGGCCGTGATGGCCGCGTCCTTCGCCGGTCTGCTGCTGCTGCCGACCAACTTCAGCTACCTGTGGTTCGCCGCGCTGGTCTTCCTCAACGGGCTCGGCGGCGGACTGTTCGCGGCCCCGAACACCTCGATCATCATGTCGAACGTGCCGGCCGAGGCGCGCGGAGCGGCCTCCGGGATGCGCGCGACGTTCCAGAACGCCGGCATGGTGCTTTCGATCGGCATCTTCTTCTCGCTCATGGTCGCCGGACTGGCCGGCTCGCTGCCGCACACGCTGACCACCGGCCTTACCGCGCAGGGCGTCGCCCTCGCCGACGCGCAAAACGTGGCCGCGCTGCCGCCGGTCGGCACCCTGTTCGCCGCGTTCCTCGGCTACAACCCGATCCAGGAACTGCTCGGGCCGCACGTACTCGGTCAGTTGCCGGCCGCGAACGCGCGCACGCTGACCGGCCGTCAGTTCTTCCCGAACCTCATCTCAGGGCCCTTCCACACCGGATTGGTCGTGGTCTTCTCGCTCGCCATCGCCATGTGCCTGGTCGCGGCTGGGACCTGCTTGATCCGCAACAAGCCTGAAGTGCAGGCGCAGCCGGCGGCGGCGCGGCCAGGGCAGTAACGCGGGGGCTTGTGAGTAGTCCTTGGCGTAGCAGAGGTCGGGGCGTCCGATTAATGCCGCGCCCTCGGACGGGCTCGCGGTTACGGTTGTGCCAGCAGTGGAGCGATCGAGACCGTCCGGGAGGCGCAGGGTGGCCGTCGAGGAAGTCAGCAGACCGACGAGTTCTGGCCCGGCAGTCGAATCCCACGCAGTGCAGTCCCGCGCAGTGCAGTCCCGCGCAGTGCCGTCTCTCTCAAGGGAATCCGTGGTGGAAGCGGATCTGCGGCATGTGCTTGACCGCGTGACGTGGGCGTCACTCACCGGCCCGCACGCGCGCTTCGCCGAACGCAATGGCCGCGCCATCCGGTACCACCCGGAGACCGCGCCATTCGTCGCGCTCGAAGACCCGGATGACGAGCAGTGCTGGTCCGACGCCGCGGATCTGGTGGGCCAGGCAGGATCAGTGGTGCTCTTGCCTGGACCGGCTCACGCGCCCGCAGGCTGGAAGCAGGTCTTCGGTGAGGAGTGCTCGCTGTTCGTGGAGACCTCAGTCGAGGCGCGGACCGATCCCGAGGCCGTCGTGCTCGGCCCTGACGACGTGCCCGACATCCTCGATCTGGTCGCGCGCACCAAACCGGGGCCGTTCCTGCCGCGTACCGTCGAACTCGGCACCTACCTCGGCATCCGGCGCGATGGCGCGCTCATCGCGATGGCCGGCGAACGACAGCATCCGCCCGGATGGACCGAGGTCAGCGCGGTGTGCACCGATCCGGCGTACCGAGGGCAGGGCCTGGCGGCCCGGTTGATATGCGCGGTGGTGGCGGGCATCAACGAACGCGGCGAGCGGGCGTTCCTCAACGTCCTTTCGCAGAATGCGAGCGCGATCCGGGTGTACGAATCCCTAGGATTCACGCCGCGGACGCACGGTTGGGTCACCGCCTTCCAGCGGCTCTGATCACAGCGCCGCCGCGGCTCGCATCCCGGCAACGCGAGCAGCCGCCGCGGCGTCAGCTCTCCTTGCGCGCCAGCAGGCCGTAGGTGCGCAGAATGTGCTGGTCGTTCTCGGCTTCCGGCCGCCACTGGTTGACCTGCACGATGCCCGGCGGCTGCACGGCGAAATCGCCGAGCCAGGCCCGCAACTGCTCGGGCGTGCGGTGGATGAAGCGAACTCTCGTCGAGCGCTGATAATCGTCGATCATGCCCGCCTGCTCGGTCGGGTGCTCCAGGTCCGGCGCCGCGTGCGAGAGCGCCAGGAAGCTGCCGGGGGAGAGCACCTCGCGGTATGCCTGCACGATCTGCCCCGGCTGCTCCTCGTCCGGGATGAAGTGCAGCACCGCGATCATCAGCACCGCCACCGGCTTGCTGAAGTCGATCAGTTCCGCCGTCCTCGGGTGCTCCAGCACTGTCTCGGGGTGCCGCAGGTCCGCATGAATGACCGACGCTTGCGCGTTGCCTTCCAGCAGCGAGTGCCCGTGTGCGACGGCTACCGGATCGATGTCCACGTAGAGCACTCGGCAGGACGGGTCCGCGCCCTGCGCGATCTCGTGCACGTTGCCGACCGTCGGCACGCCCGAGCCCAGGTCGAGGAACTGCGTCACGCCATACTCGGTGACCAGCGCCTTGACCGCCCGGCGCAGGAACGCCCGGTTGGCCCAGATCGCCGCCTTCAGCGTCGGCATCGCCGCCGCGGCCCGCTCCGCCACCTCGCGGTCGGCGGCGAAGTTGTTGCTGCCGCCCAGCCAGTAGTCGTAGATGCGGGCCGGGCTCGGCCGCTCGATGTCCGCCGGGGTCAGCATCGGCAGCTGGTCACTGGTGTCCATGGTCGTCAGTCTGCCTGTTGCCACCGCGCCGTGTACATCCGCCGCCGCCGCGGCGCCCGCTGATGCGCTTGCGGCTGAGGTGGCGGACACTGGATCGGGACGGGTCTCGCACGCCTGGACGAGTCCGCCGCAAGGGTCGGCTGCACATGCGATCGCATAACGCTGAATCCCGGGAAAGCGGCCCGATCAGGTATGGCGGCAGGTACCGTGGAAACCGGGAGCCCGCAGGCGCGCCCGCTTGCGCCGGGAAGGAGAGCGGCGATGGACCACAGTCCGGTCCCGCGAGTTTTCGTGGGTGTCGACCGCTCGATTCCCGGATTGGCCGCCCTGCGCTTCGCGGTCGCTGAGGCCAGGCGTCGCGGTACGGATCTGCACGCGGTGCGCGTCGTCAGCGTGTTAACGCTAACGGAAACCAGTGAGATCGACGCCGCGTTCGAAGAAGCCCTCGGCGGCATGCCCGCGGACGTGGTCGTGCACCGCGAACTGCTGATCGGCTCGGTGGCCGAGACGCTGGCCCGCCGCGCCCACAACCCCGATGACGTGCTGATCGTGGGCACCGACGGGGCCGGCCGCTGGCACGGGCTGTGGTCCCGGTCGATCAGCCGTGACTGCCTGCGGCGGGCGCACTGTCCGGTGTTGATCGTGCCGGGCCCGCAGATGGCGATCGAGGTGCGCCGCCGCCGCTGGCTGCCGCACCACCGCGAACTGATCTCCGGCCTCGACTTCGACGCGCCGATACCCCAGTCCTGAGCGCGGGCGCCAGCACCCGTGCGCGGCCGGCGAGGTTGCGCGGCAACGGCAAAGACTCGGTCAAGATTCCCGTTCAAGGCGAGCGGCAAGGCCCTCATCCACGTGTGCACCGGCGTCGGGCGCTGCGGTCGGGCAGCGCCGCCGTCCGCGAGGAAAGAGGATCCGGGACCGTGCGCCGAACCGTCGTCTTCGTCACCGCCACCGTGCTCGCCATGCTGGCGCTTGTCGGCATGAAGGAGGGAGTGCGTTCCGGGTACGCCGCAAGTGTGGTTCGCAAGAACGACACCGTGACGGTCACCGGCCCGCAGGTCGTGTTGGCGCACGGCATCGTGCAGGTGCAGGCGGTGATCGCCGGCGGGCGGATCATCGATGTCAAGGCTCTGTCCCTGCCGCACGACAACCCGCACTCGTGGGCGGGCGGGACCTACGCCGCGCCGAAGCTGCGCAGCGAGGTGCTGGCGAAACAGAGCGCTGACGTGCAGATCGTCTCCGGCGCCACGTACACCTCGCACGGCTACATCAGCTCTCTGCAGGCCGCGCTGGACGCCGCCGGGCTGCATCACTGACGCACCGGCCGCGTTGTTGAGCCGGAGCCACGCCAGACCGCGTCAGTCCAGGTCAGCTCAGGCCACCGGCACGATCTGCGCCGACACCAAGCGGCTGCCCGCGATGTCGAGGAT